>NZ_JBVIHM010000069.1:0-1145 GCF_055570295.1 Streptomyces sp. NPDC031265 | reverse complement strand
TGAGGTTTTCGGGTTGTCGTCGGGTAGTGACGCTTGATGATCCCTGCGGTATGCCGGTGAGGTGAGGTATCCAGAGGGTGGGGGCCTGACCGCTGAGCGTCGGGCATTTCGTGAGGGGATCCGGCTTCAGGCCGGTGAGAGATTCGCGGCGGGTGAGAAGACCGCGGTGATCGCGAAGGACCTGCGGGTAAGCGTGCGGTCGGTGGAACGCTGGCGCCGGGCATGGCGGGAAGGCGGCACGGAGGCCTTGTGCTCTGCGGGCCCGGCGAACTCTCCGACCGTCACCGATGCCCAGTTCGCCGTCCTGGAGGAGGAACTCGGCAAGGGTCCGGCAGCGCACGGCTTCGACGATGAGCGGTGGACTCTTGCCCGGGTCCAGACGGTGATCCGCCGCCGGCTTCGGGTGAGCCTGTCGGTGGCAACGGTGTGGCGGCTGCTGAAACGGCACGGCTGGTCCTGGCAGGCACCCGCCCGCAGAGCACTCCAGCGTGACGAGCACGCGGTCGAGTTGTGGAAGAAGGAGGTGTGGCCCGGGGTAAAAGCCTCGCGGCGGCACTCGGGGCCTGGATCGTCTTTGAAGACGAGGCTGGCTTTTCGATGACCCCGCCCCGTGCCCGCACCTGGGGCCGACGCGGACACACCCCCGTCATACGCGTGCGCGGCAGGTCCAGCCGCCGGATCTCCGTCGCCGCGCTGTGCTGCTACAAACCCGGCGAGAAGAACCGTCTCATCCACCGGCCCCGCACCCACCTCCTCCTCAAGGGTGCACGCAGGAGCTTCTCCTGGAAGGACTACCGCGACCTGCTGGTGCGGGCACACCTCCAGCTCGACGGCCCGATCGTGGTGGTCTGGGACAATCTCAACACCCACCTGGCCTCCGGGCTGAAACGGTACGAGGCCGAGCACGACTGGCTCACCACCGTCCGGCTTCCGCCGTATGCGCCCGACCTGAATCCCGTCGAGGCCGTCTGGTCACTGGTGCGCAGGGCAATGGCCAACACTGCCTTCGACACACCCGACGACCTCGACCGTAAACTCCGCCGCGAGTTACGCAGGATCCAGCTCCAGCCCCACCTGATCGACGGCTGCCTCACCGCGACCGGCCTGACTATCAACCCACCGACCCCACCCTGAAAACCTCAGTA
>NZ_JBVIHM010000068.1:0-1705 GCF_055570295.1 Streptomyces sp. NPDC031265 | reverse complement strand
CCCCCACACACCAACCACATGCCGGGCAACCAACCCACCCAACACACCAGTCCCACCAGTAACCAAAACCGTCCCCGAACCACCCACCACAGGCACCTGCAGTTCGGCTTCGGATACAGATCGCTCACTGCGCACATCAAGCGCGGCAAGTCGCGGGTACTGAACCATTCCTTCGCGCAGGACCAGCTGCGTTTCCTCACGGCTCATTGCCGCGGCTTGGAGCGAGCGCCAGGAGGAGTCGAGCCCATCGATGTCGATGACCGCGAAACGACCAGGATGCTCGGTCGTGGCGGAACGGACCAGACCGATGGCAGCGGCGTTTGCCAGCCCCTCGTTCGTATCGGTCTGGGTCAAGCCCCGGGTCACGACTACCAGACGGGCGGACTCCAGACTCGGCTGGGCCAGCCAAGCCTGCACTGTCTCAAGCACAGCGAGCGTCGATCGGCGGACATCCGTTGTCGTATCTGCTGCGGACACCGAAACGGCGGCGGTGAAGACATTGTCCGGAACCGGAGTCCCGCTCTGGATTGCGTCACAGAGCGCCTTTACGTCCGGATAACACAGCGGATTCATGCCGACCGACTGCAATCCTGAGACCAGCCACGAACTCTCGGCGCCGAGAACCACACAGCCAGTCGATTCCTGGCGCGATACCTCGATCGGAGAGGTCCACTGGAGACTCAGGAGTGCACCGTCGCCCAGTCGGTCCGACAAGGCATGGCTTCTGCCTTCCAGGTTTTCGGCGGGGAGTCGGCGAGCAACCATGGAATGCACGGAGACAACTGGTTGTCCGGCTCCGTCGGTCGCCATGATGGAGACCCGGTCATCGGCTTCAAACGAAAGACACACCCGCAGCTTTGTCGCGCCAGTGGCGTGGAGAGCGACTCCCGTCCACGTGAACGGCAGCATCGGACCGCCGCCGTGGCCAATCAGTTCAACACTTCCGGCGTGCATAGTCGCATCCAGCAAGGCTGGATGGATGCCAAACTGCCCCGCCGACTTCTCATACCCCTCAGGCAAAGCGACTTCAGCGAAGATCTCCTTCCCGCGCCGCCATGCAGCGGTCAAGCCACGGAACGAGTCGCCATAGCTCAGGCCATACTCAAGGAGCTGCTCATATATCTCTTGCGTTTCCATGGCGGCGACCCCGGCCGGCGGCCATGTGTGGAATGCTGCGTTGACGTGACGCTGCTCAACCGCCAAGACGCCACTTGCATATCGATGCCAGGGCAAGTCGGATACATCGTCCCGCCTGGCATAGACTGCCACACTGCGCCGTTGCGTCTCGTCGGACTCCTCGACGACTACCTGAAGCTGTACGCCGCCCCGCTTCGGGAGTATCAGCGGTGCTTCAAGTGTCAGTTCCTCGATGACATCACATCCGAACTGATCGCCCGCCCGGAGCACCAGTTCCACGAATGCCGCGCCCGGCAACAGAGCAGTATCCAAAACCGTATGGTCGCCCAACCAGGGGTGTGACCGCAATGACAAGTGCCCCGTGAATACCGCCCTGTCGGCGTCTGGAAGCGTAATGAACGAGCCGAGAAGCGGGTGATCGGGGGATGCCTGTCCGATCGCGACAGGATTTCCGAGATCGCCACCCGGCTCCACCCAGTAGTGCTGTCGTTGGAAGGGGTAGGTGGGGAGGTCGGTGGGGTGTGTCTGGTCGGTGGGCAGGGTGGTGGGCCAGTTGACGGGGAGTCCG
>NZ_JBVIHM010000066.1:0-2719 GCF_055570295.1 Streptomyces sp. NPDC031265 | reverse complement strand
TTCAGAACTAACACAGTGGACGCGAGCAACTGAGGACAAGCCCTCGGCCTATTAGTACCAGTCAGCTCCACCCCTTACGAGGCTTCCACATCTGGCCTATCAACCCAGTCGTCTACTGGGAGCCTTACCCTCTCAAGGAGGTGGGAATACTCATCTCGAAGCAGGCTTCCCGCTTAGATGCTTTCAGCGGTTATCCTTTCCGAACGTAGCCAACCAGCCATGCCCTTGGCAGGACAACTGGCACACCAGAGGTTCGTCCGTCCCGGTCCTCTCGTACTAGGGACAGCCCTTCTCAATATTCCTGCGCGCGCAGCGGATAGGGACCGAACTGTCTCACGACGTTCTAAACCCAGCTCGCGTACCGCTTTAATGGGCGAACAGCCCAACCCTTGGGACCGACTCCAGCCCCAGGATGCGACGAGCCGACATCGAGGTGCCAAACCATCCCGTCGATATGGACTCTTGGGGAAGATCAGCCTGTTATCCCCGGGGTACCTTTTATCCGTTGAGCGACGGCGCTTCCACAAGCCACCGCCGGATCACTAGTCCCGACTTTCGTCCCTGCTCGACCCGTCGGTCTCACAGTCAAGCTCCCTTGTGCACTTACACTCAACACCTGATTGCCAACCAGGCTGAGGGAACCTTTGGGCGCCTCCGTTACTCTTTAGGAGGCAACCGCCCCAGTTAAACTACCCATCAGACACTGTCCCTGATCCGGATCACGGACCCAGGTTAGACATCCAGCACGACCAGAGTGGTATTTCAACGACGACTCCACAACCACTGGCGTGGCCGCTTCAAAGTCTCCCACCTATCCTACACAAGCCGAACCGAACACCAATATCAAACTGTAGTAAAGGTCCCGGGGTCTTTCCGTCCTGCTGCGCGAAACGAGCATCTTTACTCGTAGTGCAATTTCACCGGGCCTATGGTTGAGACAGTCGAGAAGTCGTTACGCCATTCGTGCAGGTCGGAACTTACCCGACAAGGAATTTCGCTACCTTAGGATGGTTATAGTTACCACCGCCGTTTACTGGCGCTTAAGTTCTCAGCTTCGCCACCCCGAAGAGTGACTAACCGGTCCCCTTAACGTTCCAGCACCGGGCAGGCGTCAGTCCGTATACATCGCCTTACGGCTTCGCACGGACCTGTGTTTTTAGTAAACAGTCGCTTCTCGCTGGTCTCTGCGGCCACCCCCAGCTCACGGAGTAAATCCGATCACCAGTGATGGCCCCCCTTCTCCCGAAGTTACGGGGGCATTTTGCCGAGTTCCTTAACCATAGTTCACCCGAACGCCTCGGTATTCTCTACCTGACCACCTGAGTCGGTTTAGGGTACGGGCCGCCATGAAACTCGCTAGAGGCTTTTCTCGACAGCATAGGATCATCCACTTCACCACAATCGGCTCGGCATCAGGTCTCAGCCTCAATGTGTGACGGATTTGCCTATCACACGGCCTACACCCTTACCCCGGGACTACCACCGCCCGGGCTGGACTACCTTCCTGCGTCACCCCATCGCTTACCTACTACCACCTTGGATCGACGGCTCCACCACTTTCCTTTCCCCGAAGGGTCCGGAACGGCTTCACGGCCTTAGCATTAATGGATTCGATACTGGGCGTTTCAAAGCGGGTACCGGAATATCAACCGGTTGTCCATCGACTACGCCTGTCGGCCTCGCCTTAGGTCCCGACTTACCCTGGGCAGATCAGCTTGACCCAGGAACCCTTAGTCAATCGGCGCACACGTTTCTCACGTGTGTATCGCTACTCATGCCTGCATTCTCACTCGTGAACCGTCCACCACTAGCTTCCGCTGCGGCTTCACCCGGCACACGACGCTCCCCTACCCATCCATACAGGCGTTGGCCCTATGTGTATGAATGACACGACTTCGGCGGTACGCTTGAGCCCCGCTACATTGTCGGCGCGGAATCACTTGACCAGTGAGCTATTACGCACTCTTTCAAGGGTGGCTGCTTCTAAGCCAACCTCCTGGTTGTCTCTGCGACTCCACATCCTTTCCCACTTAGCGTACGCTTAGGGGCCTTAGTCGATGCTCTGGGCTGTTTCCCTCTCGACCATGGAGCTTATCCCCCACAGTCTCACTGCCGTGCTCTCACTTACCGGCATTCGGAGTTTGGCTAAGGTCAGTAACCCGGTAGGGCCCATCGCCTATCCAGTGCTCTACCTCCGGCAAGAAACACACGACGCTGCACCTAAATGCATTTCGGGGAGAACCAGCTATCACGGAGTTTGATTGGCCTTTCACCCCTAACCACAGGTCATCCCCCAGGTTTTCAACCCTGGTGGGTTCGGTCCTCCACGAAGTCTTACCTCCGCTTCAACCTGCCCATGGCTAGATCACTCCGCTTCGGGTCTAGAGCGTGCAACTCAAACGCCCTGTTCGGACTCGCTTTCGCTACGGCTTCCCCACACGGGTTAACCTCGCTACACACCGCTAACTCGCAGGCTCATTCTTCAAAAGGCACGCAGTCACGACGCATTAAGTAAACTCAATGCGCGACGCTCCCACGGCTTGTAGGCACACGGTTTCAGGTACTATTTCACTCCGCTCCCGCGGTACTTTTCACCATTCCCTCACGGTACTATCCGCTATCGGTCACCAGGGAATATTTAGGCTTAACGGGTGGTCCCGCCAGATTCACACGGGATTTCTCGGGCCCCGTGCTACTTGGGTGTCTCTTAAACGAGCCG
>NZ_JBVIHM010000065.1:0-2880 GCF_055570295.1 Streptomyces sp. NPDC031265 | reverse complement strand
GTGACGGTCCAGGTGTCGTTGCCGGTGAGGAGGGTGGTGAGGTCGCCCTTGCCGCGCTGTTCGATGGCCTGGTCGAGTTGGTCGGCCATCTGGGTGTCGTAGACGGGGCGGGTCACGTTGCGGAGGATGCCGATGGGGGTGTGGTGGAGGGTCTGGGGGTCGGCGAGGCGGGAGAGGGCGAAGGCGGTGGTGGGGGTGGCGGCGTGGGCGTCGTGGATGAGGATCTGTGACTCGTTCTCCGGCGTGACGGTGATGATGTTCAGGTCGCCGGTGGTGTGGTCGCGGACGATGCCTTTGCTGTTGTCGGTGCCGAAGAGGATGGGGTGGCCGTGTTGGAGGCGGATGACGGCGTTCTGGGCTTGTTCGTGGTCTTTGAGGGTGTCGAAGGCGCCGTCGTTGAAGATGTTGCAGTTCTGGTAGATCTCGATGAGGGCGGTGCCGGGGTGGTCGGCGGCTGCGCGGAGGGTTTCGGTGAGGTGTTTGCGGTCGGAGTCGATGGTGCGGGCGACGAAGGAGGCTTCGGCTCCGAGTGCGAGGCTGACCGGGTTGAAGGGTGCGTCGAGGGAGCCCATGGGGGTCGACTTGGTGATTTTGCCGACTTCTGAGGTGGGGGAGTACTGGCCCTTGGTGAGGCCGTAGATGCGGTTGTTGAAGAGCAGGATTTTGAGGTTGACGTTGCGGCGGAGGGCGTGGATGAGGTGGTTGCCGCCGATGGAGAGGGCGTCGCCGTCGCCGGTGACGACCCAGACGGAGAGGTCTTGGCGGCTGGTGGCGAGGCCGGTGGCGATGGCGGGGGCGCGTCCGTGGATGGAGTGCATCCCGTAGGTGTTCATGTAGTAGGGGAAGCGGCTGGAGCAGCCGATGCCGGAGACGAAGACGATGTTTTCTTTGGCGAGGCCGAGTTCGGGCATGAAGCCTTGTACGGCGGCGAGGACGGCGTAGTCGCCGCAGCCGGGGCACCAGCGCACTTCCTGATCCGACTTGAAGTCCTTCATGGACTGCGGGGTCTCGGTCTTGGGGACCAGTTTGAGTGCCTCAGGCATGGATGGCCTCCTTCAGGGCCGTGGCGAGTTGTTCGGCTTTGAAGGGCATGCCGTTGACCTGGGTGTATGACTGGGCGTCCACGAGGTACTTCGCGCGGATGAGGGTGGCGAGCTGGCCGAGGTTCATCTCGGGCACCACTACCTTGTCGTATCGCTTCAGGACTTCGCCCAGGTTCTGGGGGAAGGGGTTGAGGTGGCGCAGGTGGGTCTGGGCGATGGGGATGTTGGCGGTCCGCAGGCGGCGCACTGCGGCCGTGATGGGTCCGTATGTGGAGCCCCAGCCCAGGACGAGGGTGTGTGCGGTGTCGGGGTCGTCGACTTCGAGGTCGGGGACGTGGATGCCGTCGATTTTGGCTTGGCGGGTGCGGACCATGAGGTCGTGGTTGGCGGGGTCGTAGGAGATGTTGCCGGTGCCGTCTTGTTTTTCGATGCCGCCGATGCGGTGTTCGAGGCCGGGGGTGCCGGGGATGGCCCAGGGGCGGGCGAGGGTGTGGGGGTCGCGTTTGTAGGGCCAGAACACGTCGGTGCCGTCGGCGAGGGTGTGGTTGGGGGTGGTGGCGAACTGGGTGCGCAGGTCGGGGAGTTCGTCGGTGTCGGGGATGCGCCAGGGTTCGGATCCGTTGGCGAGGTAGCCGTCGGAGAGCAGGAAGACGGGTGTCCGGTAGGTCAGGGCGATCCGGGCGGCGTCGAGGGTGGCGTCGAAGCAGTCGGCGGGGGTTTTCGGTGCGATGACGGGGACGGGGGCTTCGCCGTTTCGGCCGTACATCGCCTGTAGGAGGTCGGCTTGCTCGGTCTTGGTCGGCAGGCCGGTGGAGGGGCCGCCGCGCTGGATGTCGACGATGAGCAGCGGCAGCTCAAGGCTCACCGCGAGCCCGATGGTCTCGGACTTGAGCGCGACGCCGGGGCCGGAGGTGGTGGTGACGGCGAGGGATCCGCCGAAGGCGGCCCCGAGTGCGGCGCCGATTCCGGCGATTTCGTCCTCGGCCTGGAAGGTGCGGACGCCGAAGTTCTTGTGTCGGGACAGCTCGTGCAGGATGTCCGAGGCGGGGGTGATCGGGTAGGAGCCGAGGTAGAGCGGCAGGTCGGCCTGGCGGGAGGCGGCGAGCAGTCCGTAGGCGAGGGCGAGGTTCCCGGAGATGTTGCGGTAGGTGCCGGCGGGGAAGGCGCGGGTGGCGGGGGCGACTTCGTAGGAGACGGCGAAGTCTTCGGTGGTTTCGCCGAAGTTCCAGCCCGCTCTGAACGCGGTGACGTTCGCCTCGGCGATGTCGGGCTTCTTGGCGAACTTCTGCCGCAGGAATGCCTCGGTTGCCTCGGTGGGGCGGTGATACATCCACGACAGCAGGCCGAGGGCGAACATGTTCTTGGAGCGTTCGGCTTCCTTGCGGGAGAGCCCGAACTCCTTCAGCGCTTCCACGGTGAGGGTGGTCAGGGGGACGGGGTGGACGTTGTAGGCGTCCAGGGTGCCGTCTTCGAGGGGGCTGGTGGCGTAGCCGACCTTCGCCATCGGGCGTTTGGTGAACTCGTCGGTGTTGACGATGATGTCCGCGCCGCGGGGTACGTCGGCGAGGTTGGCTTTGAGTGCTGCGGGGTTCATGGCGACCAGGACGTTGGGTGCGTCGCCGGGGGTGAGGATGTCGTGGTCGGCGAAGTGGAGCTGGAAGCTGGAGACGCCGGGCAGGGTCCCGGCGGGGGCACGGATCTCGGCGGGGAAGTTCGGCAGGGTCGACAGATCGTTGCCGAACGAGGCGGTCTCCGAGGTGAACCGGTCACCCGTGAGCTGCATCCCGTCACCCGAATCACCCGCGAAGCGAATGATCACCCGATCAAGGCGCTTGAC
>NZ_JBVIHM010000064.1:0-3245 GCF_055570295.1 Streptomyces sp. NPDC031265 | reverse complement strand
ACGGACTCCCCGTCAACTGGCCCACCACCCTGCCCACCGACCAGACACACCCCACCGACCTCCCCACCTACCCCTTCCAACGACAGCACTACTGGGCCCGACGGCCCAAGAGGGAGGAAACAGGGGGGCTTTTCGAGGGCTCCGCTTCGGAAGCCCAGTTCTGGGCGGCGGTCGATAACCAGGACTTCAATGTGCTCGCACAGACGCTGAAAGTTGACAACAGCGAGTCATTGAAGGAACTGATGTCGGCTGTTTCGTCCTGGCATCAGGAAAGCCACGATAAGGCAGTTATGGAAAGCTGGCGGTACCGTGCGACGTGGAAGGCGGTGACCCGTGACCTGGAAGGAAGTCCGACGGGGACTTGGCTGATCCTCAATCCCCCTGCGGGTACGCGGGATCCCCTGGTACAAGCATGTTTCGAACGATTGAATCGACTTGGCGTAGAAGTGGTCTCAGTGGAGGTCGACGCCGCAGACAGTGAACACGATTCGATCACCCGACCGCTGCGCGATGCGATCGAGAAGGTGCCGCACCTGAGCGGCGTTCTTTCCCTCCTTGCACTGGACGAGAGCGCTCACCCGGTCTATCCCTCTGTGCCGCTCGGCCACGCTTTGACGGTTGCCGCGATCCAGGCCCTGGATGTTGCGGGGGTGCAGGCTCCGTTGTGGTGCCTCACGCGTGGTGCTTTCTCATTGAGCGACACGGATCATGCGAGCAGTCCGCTGCAGAGGCTGGTGTGGGGTCTGGGCCAGGTGGCGGCCCAGGAGTACCCGGAGTGGTGGGGCGGGCTGGTGGACGTTCCGGAAGAGGTCGACGAACGGGTGCTGACGCGTCTGTTTGGAGTGTTCACAGGACTGAGCGGCGAGGACCAACTGGCCATTCGGCCCTCTGGTGCGTTTGCGCGCCGGTTCGTCCGTTCCCCTTTGGGGGATACGACTGCTTCGCGCGCGTGGAAGCCCCAGGGGACGGCACTTGTCACAGGAGGAACGGGTGGTATCGGCGCCAATGTGGCGCGCTGGCTGGCAAGGAACGGTGCGGAGCACCTGCTGCTGGTGAGCCGACGCGGTCCCGACGCCCCCGGTGCCACGGAATTGGCAGCGGAACTGCGCGGCATGGGATCCGAGGTGACCGTGGCTTCATGTGACGTAGCGGACAGAGATCAACTCCAGAGGCTGTTCGCTGACATTCCTCCGGCACATCCGCTGTCGTCTGTCTTCCACACCGCCGCGGTGTTGGACGACAGCCCGATCCGCTCACTTCGCTTGCAGAAGATGGAAGATGCCTTGAGCGTGAAGGCACAAGCTGCAGTGCACCTGCACGAGCTGACTCAAGATCTCGACCTCTCGGCCTTCGTCCTGTTCTCATCGGTCTCCGGTCATCTCTCCGCCTCTGGGCAGGGCAACTACGCTCCTGGTAACGCCTTCTTGGATGCATTTGCCGAGCACCGTCGTTCGAGGGGCCTCCCGGCAACGTCGGTGGCCTGGGGCGCTTGGAGCGGGGGTGGCATGGCGGAGAGGCACACTGTCGGAGACGTGCTGCGCCGACACGGTATGCCGGTGATGTCGCCAGAGCTAGCGACCGAGGGGTTGCAGCAGGTACTGGACCACGACGAGAGCACCGCAGTGGTTGCCGAGATTGACTGGGACCGATTCGCCGTGGCGTTCACTGCAACGCGGCCAAGCCCTCTGATCAGTGACATTCCTGAAGCCCTCCACCTGAGGCAGTCCGCGGCGGCGCAGCCTGCCTCACATTCTCTGATGGAGAAGTTGAGGGCGGTTTCCGGGGCTGAACGCGAGCTGCTCATCCAGGACATGGTGTCTGCTCAGGTGTGCGCTGTGCTGGGCGTGAGCGCCCCTGACAGCCTGGATCCGCGACGACCTTTCAAAGAATTCGGGATGGATTCTGTGACTGCGGTGGAGCTGAGGAATCGGTTGAACCGTGAGACGAGCCTGAAGCTGCAGGCAACCGTGGTCTTCGACTATCCGAGCGTGGAAGCATTGGCGCGCTACATCCAAGAGGAACTTCTCGGCTCCAGCGAATCCACGGATGCTGAACTGGCAGTAGAGGACCTCGGTCGCCTGGAATCGGCGATGGCGGACATGTCTGCGGAGGAACTGGAGAACTCCGGCATCGCCGGCCGCCTGCGGAATCTCGCAGCGAAGCTTGGCGGCGGTGTCCGGCTTACCACCAACGAAGACGTGGATGCCGAACTCGGTGACACACCACGGGATCAGCTCTTCGCTCTCATCGACAGAGAGCTCGGAGAAGACTGAATTACTTCCCCTTCATATCTCCGGAGAGCAAGCAATGGATTCGCAAATGACAGACGACGAAAAGACCGTACGCTATCTCAAGCGTGTGACTACCGAGTTGCGTGAGACCCGTCGCCTCCTGCGTGAGGCGACAGAGCCTGTGGCAATCGTGGGGATGGCGTGTCGGTTCCCTGGGGGTGTGGTCAGTCCGGAGGGGTTGTGGGGGCTGGTCGCTGAGGGTGTGGATGCGGTTGGTGATTTTCCGTCGGATCGTGGCTGGGATGTGGAGGGTCTTTTCGATCCTGAGGGTGGCCGGCGGGGGACGACGTATTCGCGGCGTGGTGGGTTTTTGTATGGGGCGGCGGAGTTTGATCCTGCGTTCTTCGGGATTTCGCCGCGTGAGGCATTGGCTATGGATCCGCAGCAGCGTCTGCTGCTGGAGACATCCTGGGAGGCGATCGAGCGGGCCGGGATCAACCCGGGTTCGCTGAAGGGCAGTTCCACCGGCGTATACGTCGGTGCCACTCACCATGACTACGGTCCGCGTTCCCATGCGGTGGATTCCGACGGCTTCGGGATGACCGGAGTCACGTCGAGTGTGATCTCTGGTCGTGTGGCGTATGTGCTGGGTCTTGAGGGGCCTGCGGTGACGGTGGATACGGCGTGTTCGTCGTCGCTGGTGGCGCTGCATCTGGCGGCGCAGGCCGTGCGCAGTGGTGAGTGCGCGATGGCACTGGCCGGTGGTGTCACCGTCATGTCCACTCCCGGTCTCTTTGTGGAGTTTTCGCGGCAGGGTGGGCTGGCCCGGGACGGGCGGTGCAAGGCGTTTGCTGCTGCGGCGGACGGCACCGGGTTCTCCGAGGGCGCCGGTGTGGTCCTGGTGGAACGCCTTTCGGACGCGCGTCGGTTGGGGCATCGGGTTCTGGCTGTGGTTCGTGGTTCGGCGGTCAATCAGGATGGTGCGTCGAATGGGCTGACTGCGCCGAATGGGCC
>NZ_JBVIHM010000063.1:0-5065 GCF_055570295.1 Streptomyces sp. NPDC031265 | reverse complement strand
GGCCTGCCCGGGAAGGCCGCACTCGTCGTGCCGGTATCTCCTCGTTCGGGATCTCCGGCACCAACGCCCACCTCATCCTCGAAGAAGCACCCCCAACAGAGCCTGCGATGTTGGCGGACGGTGATGATTCGAGATCTGTGCCGGCGGTGGTCGCAGCGGAGCCAGAGTCGGTGTCGTGGGTGGTGTCCGGGCGGACTCCGGCAGCGCTGCGTGCCCAGGCCGCAGCCCTGCACACCCACCTTGAGTCACTCAACGAGTGGTCGGTGGCGGGGGTGGGGCACGCGCTGCTGGCGACACGGTCGGTGTTTGAGCACCGGGCTGTGATCTCCGGTCGTCGTCATGATGATTTCCTGCGCGGTCTTGAGGCGCTCGCATCTGACCGGCTGGCGGGTCACGTCACGCTCGGCACCGCCCATGGCGGCAGCATCAAGAGTGTCTTTGTCTATCCCGGTCAGGGGTCGCAGTGGGTGGGGATGGGCCGTGAACTCCTGGACTCCAGTGAGGTGTTCGCCGGGCAGATCCGGGCTTGTGAGGAGGCTCTTTCCGCTCATGTGGAGTGGTCGCTGACCGATGTGCTGCGCGGTGTCGCGGGCAGCCCGCCGCTGGAGCGGGTCGATGTGGTCCAGCCCGTCCTGTGGGCGGTCATGATTTCACTGACCGCTCTGTGGCGCGCGCATGGTGTTGAACCGGCCGCCGTCATCGGGCATTCGCAGGGCGAGATCGCCGCCGCGCATATCGCCGGCATCCTCACCCTCGAAGACAGCGCCCGCATCGTCGCCCTGCGTTCCCAGGCACTGACCACACTCACCGGCACCGGCGGCATGGCCACCGTCACCGTCCCCGCTGACGAGCTCCACCAGCGCGTTAACCTCGCCCGCTGGGAAGGACGCCTGGCCATCGCTGCGGTCAACGGCGCGGAATCAACCGTCGTGTCTGGTGAGGCAACTGCGCTGGACGAGCTCCTTGCGCACTGCGAGGAACAGGGCATCCATGCACGCCGTATCGCCGTCGACTACGCCTCACACTCACCAGAGGTCGAACCCATCCGCGACCAGATCCTCCACACACTGAGCGGCATCACCCCACACACCGCCAGTATCCCCTTCTATTCCACTGTCACGGGCGGCCTGCTCACCGACACCACCCGGCTCGACGGCGAGTACTGGTACACCAACCTGCGTCAGACCGTCCAGTTCGACCGGGCCATACGGGCACTGCACCACGACGGAATCAACACCTTCATCGAAACCAGCCCCCACCCCGTCCTCACCATCGGCATCGAAGAAACCCTCCACACGATCGGCACCGCCGCCACAGTCACAGGAACGCTCCGCCGGGACGAAGGCGGCCTGGACCGCTTCCAGCTCTCCCTCGCCCACGCCTGGACCCACGGACTCCCCGTCAACTGGCCCACCACCCTGCCCACCGACCAGACACACCCCACCGACCTCCCCACCTACCCCTTCCAACGACAGCACTACTGGCTCCAAGCCCCCCTGGATCTGGGTGTCCTGGACTCAGCCGGGCTGGGAACGACCGGACACCCCTTGCTGCCGGCGGTGGTGCGGCTGGCCGACGGGAAGGGTCGCATGCTCACGGGACGTTTGTCCCTGGCTGCGCATCCGTGGCTTGCGGATCACGTCGTGGCAGGAAAGATCATGCTGCCGGGTGCCGCGTTCGTCGAGCTGGCAATAAGGGCTGGTGACGAGTTCGGACGGGGGTATCTCAACGAGTTGACCTTGCATGCGCCATTGCTGCTCTCGGAGGATGGTGCGGCGCATCTTCAGGTGGTCACTGACGAGCCCGACGAGTCGGGCGTCCTGGACTTCCGGGTCTTCTCGCGACCGGATGACCCCACGCGAGAGCACGAGTGGGCTATGCATGCCGCTGGTGTGCTGTCGGTGAATCACTCGACGACGGAGTTTGCTTCGCCGGCGTCGTGGCCTCCGGCAGGAGCTGTGCCCGTTGCACTTGACGGCTTCTACGCGCGTGCGTCGGCAGTGGGCTACGGATACGGAGAGAGGTTCCAGCGCCTGCAGGCGGCTTGGCGATGCGGTGATGATCTCTTCGTCGAGGTTGCCTTGGCCGACGAGCAGAGCGGTGAGGCAGGAAAGTACGCCCTGCATCCTGTGCTCCTTGATGCGGCCATCCATGGTGCCTTGATCGATACGGTGGAGGAATCTTCGGAGCTCCGTATCCCCTTTGCCTGGTCGGGTGTCTCCATCCACGCAACACACTCGACGGTCGCTCGCGTACGGGTATCACGCACTGACCAGGAATCCGTTTCGCTGGAAATGTTCGATGCCGCTGGCGAGTTGGTGGCATCGGTGGACCGCCTGTCGTTCCGTCCGATGCCGACGGACGAGCTCCGGACCGCGACCTCTCCAACGCAGCCGGATTCGCTGCTCCAGGTCGGGTGGGAAACTTTGAGCGTGGTGCCCGAGAAGCTGTCGGGCCGAAGTGCACTGATCGGGCCTGCAGACTCGGAACTCGCGGCAGGGCTGCGGCTGGCTGGCGTGCAGCTGACTTGTTTCCCTGACGTCAGCGTTCTGACAGATGCATTGGTGGCGGGGGAGCTCACACCGCAGACTGTATTTCTCGATGTCATGGCAGGAACGTCTTCTGATCTGGTGCCCGATGCCGCTCGGAAGGCCACGCTTTCCGTTCTGGAGGTACTGCAGGCATGGCAGGCCGAGCCTGCTCTCGCTTCCTGCAGACTGGCTGTGGTGACTCACCGGGTAACCCAGGATGCGCCGATTGATGCCGCAGTATCGGGCTTGCTGAGGTCTGCTCAGACTGAGCACCCCGGTCTGTTCGCACTCATCGACGTGGATGGGCTGGGGGAATCCTGGAAGGCTTTGCCGACAGCAGCTGCTATTTCCGATGAGAACGAACTGAGGATTGAAGCAGGCGAGGTCAGGGGCGCGCGGTTGACGCGCTCTGGTTCGCATGACGACTTGCCCGTAGCCCCTTGGGGGACTGCTTGGCGGTTGGATGCCGAGGATGCCGGCACGATCGACAGTGTTGTGGTGACCGCCAACCCCGCTGGTCAGACCGAACTCGGCACAGGACAAGTGCGTATCGCAGTGCGCGCCGCGGGTTTGAATTTCCGCGATGTGCTGATGACTCTCGGTATGTACCCAGGGGAAACCGTCCTTGGCAGTGAGGGCGCCGGCGTGGTCCTGGAAGTCGGTCCGGGAGTCGCCACGCTGTCGCCGGGCGACCGGGTGATGGGGATGTTCCCGCACGCGTTCAGCTCCGTCGCGGTCGCCGACCATCGTACGCTTGCACACATTCCGGACGGCTGGACGTTCACACAAGCCGCCGCTGTGCCGATCACATTTCTCACGGCCTATTACGGATTGGTTGACCTGGCTGGATTGGGGGCAGGCGAGTCGGTGCTCATCCATGCCGCTGCTGGCGGTGTAGGAATGGCAGCGGTGCAAATCGCCCAGCACCTCGGTGCCGAAGTCTACGGGACGGCAAGTGAAACCAAGTGGGATGCCGTTCGGTCGCTGGGTGTAGACGATGACCACATCGCATCCTCGCGGACTACTGGTTTCGAGGAGAAGTTCCGCAGCATCAGCGAGGGCAAGGGGATTGATGTAGTCCTGAACTCACTGACGGGGCGCTTCATAGATTCCTCACTGCGACTGCTGCCAAACGGTGGGCGGTTTATCGAGATGGGGAAGACCGATATTCGGTCGCTGCATGAGGTCTCGACGGGAACTCGCGCGATCTCTTATCACCCGTTCGACCTGACCCAGGTGGCACCTGATCGTATCGCCGAGATGCTGGCTGAGGTGCTTGAGCTGTTCGAGCGCGGAAAGTTGAGGCATACGCCGATCACCACCTGGGACGCTCGAGCTTCGCGTGATGCATTCCGACACCTTGCGCAGGCCCGCCATGTCGGCAAGAACGTCATGACCATGTTGCCTGTGGTGGGTGGTTCGGGGACGGTTTTGGTTACTGGTGGGACTGGTGTGTTGGGTGGGTTGGTTGCCCGGCATGTGGTTGGTGTGTGGGGGGTGCGGAATGTTGTGTTGGTGAGCCGTGGCGGGCTGGGTGTGTCGGGTGCTGTGGGGTTGGTGGAGGAACTGGAGGGGTTGGGGGCTTCGGTTTCTGTGGTGGCGTGTGATGTGGGGGACCGGGAGGCTTTGCGGGGGGTGTTGGAGTCGGTCCCGGTGGATGCTCCGTTGGTGGGTGTGGTGCATGCGGCGGGTGTGCTGGATGACGGTGTGGTGGGATCGTTGTCGGCGGCGCAGGTGGAGCGTGTGTTCCGGGCGAAGGTTGACGGGGCGTGGTATTTGCATGAGTTGACGGCGGGGTTGGATCTGTCGTTCTTCGTGTTGTTCTCGTCGGTTGCTGGTGTGATCGGTGGGGCGGGGCAGGGGAATTACGCGGCGGCGAATGCGTTTCTGGATGATCTGGCGCGGCTGCGGTGTGCCGCGGGCCTGCCGGCGACGTCGGTGGCGTGGGGTCTGTGGGAGCAGGCGTCGGGGATGACTGGGGATCTGGGGCAGGCCGATGTCGCGCGGATGGCGCGTGCGGGGGTGTTGCCGCTGGGCTCCGAGCAGGGTCTGGGGATGCTGGACCGGGCGGTGGTCTCGGGGGCTGCGTCGGTGGTGGCGGCGCGTTGGGACGTGGCCGGTTTGCGTGATCGTGCCGAGGCGGTGCCGGCGTTGTTGCGGGGGCTGGTGCCGGGCCGGCGGCGGCGTGCCGCCCGCGGTGTGCCGGGTTCGGGGGCGGGTCTGGCCGAACGGTTGCGGGGTCTTTCCTCATCCGAGCGGGATCAGGTGCTTTTGGATCTGGTGCGTGGCCAGGTCCAGGTGGTGCTCGGACACCGTGACAGCGATGCGGTGGGTGTCGGTGACGCGTTCAAGGCCATGGGTTTCGATTCGCTGACCGCGGTGGAGCTGCGGAACCGGCTCAATGGGGCGACCGGGCTGCGTCTGCCGAGCACGCTGGTCTTCGATTACCCGACGCCGGTGGCGGTTGCGCAGTGGTTGTCGGGTGAGTTGGCGGGGGGAGCGGGGGCCGTTCCTGCCTCCGCACTCGCGCCTGT
>NZ_JBVIHM010000062.1:0-5071 GCF_055570295.1 Streptomyces sp. NPDC031265 | reverse complement strand
CGATACTGGTTGTATCGGGGTGATCCCGACAACGCGGCGAGCGTGCGTGCCAGACGCCGCCGGGCAGACGGGACTTTCGAAACACGCCCTAGCAGGGTGGCCAGGCGACCACGCTGAGATTCGCGGCATCGGGATCCGCGTCCAGACATCGCAACGTGAGCTGCTTGCCACGCTCCCGGGGTGTCCAGCCATGGTGAAGCAACGCCTGGCGGATGGCAGCCGCGACCAATCCCGGCGCGACCACCACTCCGTGCTCGACCCACGTCACCATGCGCTGCCCGTCCGCTTCCCCGTGCACGACGACGATGGCCAGACCGGGCTCGTCGTTGGGCGCCACCACCCAGCGATAACTGTCCCCGTCCACAACAACCATCCGCGTGCCCTTTTTCGCTATGCTCATGCAGCGCAGACTTTCACAGCCCGTACGGTTGGGAATACCTAATTCCCGCTCTATTGCCGGGCCCAGCTACCCCACCCGTGCGGAACTCGCCTGCCGGGCGCCTCACCCGCACACCAGGAAGGCAACGCGCGGTTGCCGAAGTCCAGAGCCGGTCCTGACTAACGTTGCCGTTCCACGGCCAACAGCACCTGCTGTTCATGGTCGACACGGTAGAACTTCCCCCGCTCCAGCTGGTCATGGGGAACGCTGAGCACGGCGAGGTCGGCCCCTTCCCGTTCTCTTACCTGAGGAGAGACGTAACTCAGAGCGGTCTGCTCCATCTGCTCGCGGTCGCGGACCTCTGCTCCGGGCAGGTTGACCACCTGATGGACGTGGTGGATCGCCCCGCTGCCTCTGTCATACACGACAAACACGTACCGAGATTCGGGCTCTACGGATCCGTCGGTTCCGCCGAGAGCGTCTTGCGACATCATGTGATCAGCTCCATCGGAAGATGTTGCAAACGGCGGTGCCTTCTTGCCCTGAGCCGAGCGCGAGCGCGAACGTGACGCTCGTCAAGTGCTCGTCAAATACGGTGTTCGGCCAGTTGTAGAAGTTGTCGCCGAAATCCGTCACATTCTCCGACCCTGTGGGACTCGGGCGTGTCCGAAAGCCGCGAATGCCCGAATTGCAGAGGCCGGCGCCATCGGCCTGCCCCAGGCTGACCTGCCCCACAGCCTTCTGTGCGCCGATGTTCATCTCCAGCGTGCCGCCTCCGGTGCTGGACCAGAGGATGTTCCAGCTCATATCAGCGATCGGCATGGGTGTCCTTTTCTCTTGCTGGAATCAAGCGCCGGGCAGCGGCCTGCGCGGACGTCGACGGCGGTGTTCCGGAGTGCCTGCGCGACGAAGCAAGACCTTCCTGCGCTTTCGGAGCGTATTTGCATCATCACCCTTGGTTAATGGGCTCGCAACCTGCCGACAGCACTACTTGATCTTTTGGCCTGTGGGGTGAGGCTCGGGTGGTCTGAGCGGGGGATTCTTTTCGATGCGGTCGATGGACGGGGTGGGCGCGAGTGTGGCCAGGACCTCGATGGCTTCCGTGCTGCAGTGGTGAGCGGCCCGATACCGAACCCGGTCGCGAGCTGGGCAAGGGTGAGGATCCTCGACGTTTCCGGACGGGGACGCAATAGGGTTGCCCTGAACAGGAAACGAGGCAAGGTCGCGCCACCCAGCATGTACTCGCCGGAGTTCTGTGAGGAAGCCGTCCAGATCGCGTTGAGGTCGAGCAAGACGATCGATCTCCGAAGTCGCCCGGTTTTGCCGGGTCTGCTGTTGAGTCCGGCGGCGATGGTGTCGAGGTCGTCTTGGGTGAGGCCGGTCATGGTCGCGCCTTTGGGAAAGCACTCGCCGCCCATGACGCCGCGAGCCTGCCCGCGAGCCCCGAGGCCCGGGGCCCCAACGACTGAGACCGAGCAGCCGATCCGACCCCTGGGCGCTTGAGGTGGCCGCACCCCTGATCTGGGGTGTCAGGGGCGGACGGCGGTCACCAGCTCGCCGGTCGTCACCACCCGGGCGAAGCCCCCGCCATGCAGTGAGACGGCACTCGCTCGGGCCAGCTCGTCGGCTGTCAGATGCCAGCCGTTCGGGCCGGACAGGTCGAAGGTGTGGGTGGCGTCGAGGGCGACCAGCACGTCGTAGCCAAGGTTGCCGCCCATGCGGGCGGTGGTCTCCACACACATGTTGGTCTGGATACCGGCCAATACAATTTGGTTGATGCCCGCCGCCTTGAACCAGTCGTCAAGGTCGGGGGTGCCGTAGAACGCCGAGTTCACGGACTTGGTGACGAACAGCTCCGGCCCGCCGCCCTTGCCGCGCTGCTCCTCGACGTACTCCTTGAAGTCGTTTCCCTCGTACCCGGTCCGCAGCGGCGAGCCGGGTTTGTTCGAGTCGTGCCGTACGAAGACGACCGGCCGGTCCGTGTTCTGCCAGGCCGCGATCAGCGAGGCGATGTTCTCGTCAGCGGCCGGGTTGTTGCGCGGGCCCCAGAACTCCGACTCGTCGAAGCCCTTCTGGACGTCCACCACTACCAGCGCCGCGTTCTGTGTGATCTCCATGCCCACGATCCTGCCGCCCTGACGGGCTCTCTCACAGACGGCGAGAAGACAGCGATCGATGGTTTACTGCCAAGGTGACCCAACCAGCACCAGCCCACCGCATCGCGCTGCTCGCCTTTCCCGGCATCCGGGCCTTCGATGTATCGGTGATCACCGAGGTGTGGGGCGCGGACCGCACTGACCACGGGGTCCCCGCGTTCGAGCTGCGCCGGGTGGCCGCAGGCTCCGAACCGGTACCGATGCGCGGCGGGCTCGCGCTCACACCGGACCGCACCCTCGCCTGGCTGCCTCGCGCCGAGCTGATCCTCGTGCCGGGTTTGGACGACCACGTCACCCCGGCGCCCGAGCCCGTCCTCGCAGCGCTGCGCCGCGCCCACGCCCGGGGCACCACCATCGCCGCACTGTGCGGCGGCGCGTTCACGCTTGCCCAGGCAGGACTGTTGGACGGCCGCCGGGCGCTTACCCACTGGGCGCTGATGGATCTGCTGAAGACCCGGCATCCACAGGTGCACGTCGAACCGGACGCCTTGTTCGTCGAGGACAGCAATCTGTGGACTGCCGCCGGTACCGCCGCCGGCATCGACCTGTGCCTGCATCTGGTGCGCACCGCGCACGGCGCGGAGGCAGCCGCGACCATCGCCCGCTCCATGGTCACCGCACCCTTCCGGACCGGCACCCAGGCCCAATTCATCGAACATCCCACCCCGCACGCCGACCGCGACGCGGACGCGCTGGCCGAGGTACGTGCCTTCGCCCTGGCGCATCTCGACGAGCCACTCACCGTGGCCGCGCTCGCCGCCCGCTCCGGAATGTCGCCGCGTTCCTTCGCACGGCACTTTGCGGCGGCCACCGGAACCACACCGTTGCGCTGGCTCCTGGACCACCGCATCGCGATGGCCCAGAAACTCCTCGAACGTACCGACCTGCCCATGCCCGAAGTCGCCCGCCGGTCCGGTTTCGGCAGCGAAGTCACCATGCGACAGCACTTCACATCCCGCCTGGGGACCAGCCCTCGCGCCTACCGCACCGGGTTCGCCGAACGGCCACCCTCCGGACAGAGACGTTGATTGCGGGCCAACCACCAACCGCTTCACAGCAGACCATCAGTCGAGGGCCATGAAAGGCCATCGCGAGGCAGAGCCAGGAGTAACGGCCTCGCCCCTGCTCGGTCGTAGGGGGTAGCTGGAGGCCATCCGGCGTCCCCGTCCCCGCAGACGACGCGGGGATGGAAACCGGCGGCCTGCGTGTTCTTGACGGCCTGTTCCACCAGGACGGCGTCCATGTCGACGGAGGTGACGGCGTCATCTCCCAGCCGGAACAAGGACGCCACCGCCCCGGTCACGCCCGCCCGTGAGGACGCCCCGGCCCCGCCTGGACGTGGCGACGCCCCGCACAAGGGCTCCCCGGCGCGCAAGCCCGGCGCCTCCGGCCGCAGGCGCCCGGGGCCGGCCGGCTCCCGGAACAAGTAACCGCCGCGTCCCCTCAATCCACGTAAACCCCAGGCTGCCGCTCCGCCCAAGGCACCGCCTGCTCCAGCTGCGCCGCCACCCGCAGCAGCAGGTCCTCGCGGCCATGGGCGGCGATCAGTTGAACCCCGATGGGCAGGCCCTCGCGGCTCTGGCTCAGGGGCAGGCTGATCGCGGGGTGGCCGGAGACGTTGAACAGGGCCGTGAACGGGCCGTGTTCGAAGATGCGGCGGAGCCAGGAGCGGATGCTGTGGCGGGCGTCGTCGTAGTCCAGGGTGCCGTGCCGGGCGGGGAGTTGGGCCAGCGTAGGGGTGACCAGTAGGTCGTGGTCGAGGAAGAAGCGGCCGATCGGCCGGGTCACCAGGTGCTGGGCCTCCATCGCGGCCAGGACGTCCAGCGCGGTGAAGGACTCGGCCTCGGCCAGGATGCGGCGCGAGACGCCTTCGAGTGCGGACGGGTCGGGTCGGCGCGGGGCGCCCCGCAGCACCGCGCCGCCGGTCGAGACGGCGCTGAGCATGACCGCCTCCACCACCTCGTCGGCATCGACGTCGGGGCTCGCCTCCGTCACGATGTGGCCGATCCACTCCAGGACCTGGCCGACCGCGACGGTCGCCTCGGCGATCTGGCGGTCGACGGGCACGCCCGACCACGGCACGGTGGTGAGGGCGACCCGCAGCCGGCCCGGGTCCGTGCGGACCTCGTCGGCGTAGGGGCGGGTGACCGGCGCCAGTTGGTACTTCTCGCCGACCGTCGGCGCGGACACGGCGTCGAGCAGGTGTGCCGCGTCCCGTACGGTCCGGGTGAGGCCGAACTCGACCAGCTGCCCGAACGCGGCCTCGCCGGTGAGCGGTCCGGACGGGGTGCGGCCGCGGCCCGGCTTGAGGCCGACCAGGCCGCAGCAGGAGGCCGGGACGCGGATCGAGCCGCCCGCGTCATTGGCATGTGCGAACGGTACGGCCCCGGGGGGGGGGGGGGGGGGGGGGGGGGGGGGGGGGGGGGGGGGGGAAGAGGGGAGGGGGGGGGGGGGGGTTTTTTTGTGCCCCTCCCTGGGGGAGAGAAACAATGTTCTGGTTCGCCAGGGTGCCGCCGTGTGGCTACGACTGGGGGGC
>NZ_JBVIHM010000061.1:0-10293 GCF_055570295.1 Streptomyces sp. NPDC031265 | reverse complement strand
CCGATACTGGTTGTATCGGGGTGATCCCGACAACGCGGCGAGCGTGCGTGCCAGACGCCGCCGGGCAGACGGGACTTTCGAAACACGCCCTAGTACTCCGGCAGCTCAACAGCGGTTCGCCCTCCGGTCTGCACCCTCAACCCTCACCCTCACCCTCACGTGCAGCCCGCCGGGTCGTGGGGACGCAGACGGAAGCCGACCTCGGCGCCGCCGTCGGGTGCGGCGGCGGCGAAGACGGTGCCGTGGTCGGCGGTGACGAGGTCGTGGACGATCGCGAGCCCGAGGCCGGACCCCGGGATCGCCTGGGTGCGCGGGCCGCGGTGGAAGCGGTCGAAGACGGCGTCCCGTTCCTCCGGGGCGATGCCGGGGCCGTGGTCGCGCACGTACAGCCGCGTGCCCTCGATGCAGACGGTGACCGGGGTGCCCTCGGGGCTGAACTTCACCGCGTTGCTGGGGAGGTTGTCGATGCAGCGCCGCACCGCGCGCGGACGGGCGCGGGCCGGGTGAGCGTGACGGTGACGGTCCGGCCGGTCCGCAAGGCGGCAGCGGTGCGCGGCGTCCTCGGCAGCGCGGTGGTGTAACCCTGGGCGCGCCGGGCCGAGGTCGCGGGCACAGCGCGCCACGGCGTCCGGCTGCTTCTGGCGGGTGCCGAAGCGGTACTCGGCGTCCGTGACTCCGCACGGCGGGGCGATCGAGGGCGGCCCACTCGCACGCGACGGCGGCCGAAGCCCTCCGCAAGGCCGGAACCCTGGAGCCCGCACGCCGCCATGCCCGTCTCGCGCTGGAACACTTCGAGGCGATCGGCACCCCCGCCAACCTCAGCTACGGCTACCGCCTGATCGCCAAGATCGAATGGGCGCTGGGAAACCACGCGCACGCACGACGGCTCATGCACCAGGCACACGAACTGCGCCACGGCCTCGACGCCGAGGAAGGACCGTCGACCAGGGCCATCGCCCATCCGTCGTCCCGAGCGGTCCGCGGGCTGCCACCGCGCCACCCGTCCAGCACCTGCTCACACACGACAGGCGGCCCGTCGGCTCAAGTCGGGCCCAGGAGGTGATCCGGGCCCTGGAAATCATCGGCGCCCACAAGGAGGCCGCCCACCTCAGACGGCTTTCGGGCGCCTGAAGCGTCCACCCGGGCGCGGCCCTCGCTGCCGACCAGATCATCAGAGCGGGTCGATGCGGGCCTTGAGCAGGCAGAACTCGTTGCCTTCGGGATCGGCGAGGACGTGCCAGGACTCCTCCCCGGTCTGACCGATGTCGACGCGCTCGGCCCCGGCGGCCAGGAGGCGTTCGAGCTCGGCGTCCTGATCGCGGTCGGTGGCGTTGACGTCGATGTGCAGCCGGAGCTGCCCGTTCTTCGGCGCGTCGCTTCGGCTGAGGACAAGCGTCGGCTGCGGGCCGCCGAACCCCTCGCGCGGTCCGATCTCGATGTCGCCCTCGTTGCGATCCAGCACGATGAAGTCCAGGACCTCGCACCAGAACCGCGCCAGCCCTTCGGGGTCGCGGCAATCGAGCACGAGCTCACTGATACGGCTTGCCATTGACGAAACCTACTCTCAGCGTCGGAACTGCCTGGTGGCCGCGCGCGGATCTGATGGGCTCCCGCAGGGAGAACACTCCCGCGACCGTACCGAGCGAGGCAAGCAGGGACGGAGGACTATTTCAGGCCCTCGCCCGGAGAGCCGGTTCGTGCAGTACGGCCCGGGCACTCCGTAGGGCCCCATAAGGCGCACCGTATGTTGCCGGGAGCCGCAGTGGGTGTTGAGGTCGGAACCATGGGCAGTGACGGCGACGCCGCCGACGGGCGCATGCGCAGAGTGACCGGGGAAAAGGTGTTCGCCAGCGACTTCCGGCCGGTGGACATGGCCGCCATGGGCTGGCCCACGGACTGCCAGCACGCCCTGCTGCTGCGCAGCCGACACGTCGACCGGCTCTTCACGGGTGTGGATTTCGCACGGCTGCCGGTCGAGCTGCGGCCCGACGTGGTCGTGACAGCCGAGGATCTCCCGCAGCCCCCGTACAGCAACCGTGTCTCCGCCGACAATGTGCAGGCGCTCCTGCCGGCGGGTGAGAGGGCCGACTACCTCGGTCAGCCGGTGGCCATCGTGGTCTACGGCGACTTCGTACGGTTCCGCCGCGCGGCGCAGGAGTTGCGCGAAGGCGCAGCTCCAGTGACGTACGGACCCGCCACCGGCGTCCTCCCGCCCACGGAGGAGCAGCTGATCGCGCAGGATCTGGACGCATGGACGCAGCGGAGCTTCACCGGCACGCCGCGCCAGGCGCACTACCTGCTGGACGCCACCGTGCCCAACGGCTACTCCCACTGGAACCGGGGGCGTGTCACCTACGACGCCACGCAGAGCACGTTCGTCAGGAACGGGCAGCCCGACACCGACGCGGAACACCTGTTCTCGGCGATCGAAGGCGACATGGCCCAGCCGGGAGCGCTCGGGGCCGTCACCACGACGTTCACCCAGCAGACCGACCCGGCGTTCTTGGAGCCGGAGGCCGGACTGGCCTGGCTGGACCACTCCTCCGGCACCCTGCATATGGTCCTGGGTACGCAGTCGCCGCACGGCGACGTGCCGGACATCCAGACGCTGCTCGGCCGCGCGGCGCATCCGAGCGTACGGTCCGTACGGCTGTGGTCGAAGGACTGCGGCGGTGGGTTCGGGGGCCGGGACAAGTCGCCGTTCCCGTACTACCTGGCGCTCGCGGCGGTGTTCGCGCCCGGCCCCGTCCGGCTGGCGTACGACCGGCGCGAGCAGTTCCAGGGCGGCTTGAAGCGACACGCCTCCGGCGTCCGCAGCTGGCTCCGGGCGGATCCCGACGGGCGGATCCGGGCGATGCGGTCGTTCATCGTGCTGCACGGGGGTGTCGAGGCAAACCTCAACGGGCCGGTGCTGGGGCTCGCGGCCCTGCACGCCACCGGCCCCTACCGGGTGCCGCAGGCCTCGGTGCACGCCATCGTGGTGGAGCGGGCGATCCCCGCCGTCGGTTCCATGCGCGGCTTCGGCATCCCACAGGTGGCGTTCAACCTGGAGACCGCGCTCGACCGGTTCGCCGTACGGGGTCTCGGCATGGATCCACTCGACTTCCGCCTGGCGAACGTGGTCCACTCCGCCACCGACGGGTCGACCGACGCTACTGAAGCGGACACGGACCTCGCGGGGACTCCGCTGCGGTTCCACGTCGGCGCCGCCGCGGTCTGCGCGGCGGCTCGGGACCACACGCTGTGGCAGCAGCGCGACGAGGCACGTGACCGGGTCGCCGGGCGCGGAGACGGCACGTTGTACGGGGTCGGCTTCGCCTGCTGCATGGAGGCGTACGGAACCAGCCAGGACAGTGTCTACACGGCCGTTCAGGTGGCCGCGGACGGCCAGGTCGCGGTGTGGGGCCAGAGCGTGGAGATGGGACAGGGCTCCCGCGCCGCTCTGGAGCAGGCCGCCCACGACGTGCTGGGGGTACCGGCAGTGGCCCGGCTCGGTGTGGTGGGGCCCTTCGAACGCTTCGCCCAGCGGCTCAAGGAGCGCGGACTGCACGACCAGGTCAAGATCTCCCTTTCCCACGGAGCGAGCAGCGCGTCGAAGACGGCGTTCTTCCATGTGCACGTGGTCCGCGAGGCGTGCCGCGCACTCCTTCGGCTGCGCCTGCTCCCCGCAGCACGCACGCTGCTGAACGAGCCCACGCTGAGCGACGCCGACCTGCTGGCTGCTTGGCACGATGGTGCCGTGCAGCTGCCGGGCCACCCCACGGTTCCGCTGGCCGCACTCGCGCACGAGCTGGTGCGTACAGGAAGCCAGACATGCGTCATGGCGCACGGCTACTTCTGCAACGGCTGGTCACAGGCGACGTTCCAGGCCGACGGGACGCCTCACGAGGCGTCCGTCGACGCGCTGGCGCTCGTCCACTCGCCGGACGACGACCCTGTGCCCCTCACCCCGGTCGGCCCGCTCAACGCCCCGGTCGCGCGTGGACCGGGCGGGGACGTCGTACCGCGGTCGCTGTACGCGGCGGCCGGTCACTTGATCGGCGTGGAGATCGTGCCGGGGCACGGGGCGATCCGTGTCGTGGACGCGGTGACGTTCCTGGACGCGGGCGACCCGCTGCTGCCGGCCGCGCTAGAGGGTCAGGTGGCAGGCGGGCTCGCCATGGGGATCTCCCACACACTGCACGAGGAACTGCCCCCGGAGACGGGTGCCGGCCCCTACGTCAACTTCGACCGCTACCGGCTGGCACGCTACGCCGACATCACCGGAATCCGACGCGAGACGATCCTCGTTCCCCTGCCGACCGCGGGTGTGCTCGGCACCGGCAGTCCAAGCCTGCGGCACAAGGGGATCGGGGAAGCAACCATGACGAGTGTCGCACCCGCCGTGGCCAACGCCGTCGCGCATGCCCTCGGGCACGGCGACGACCGCTGCTGGCCCTCCCGTACCCCGATCCGCCTGGCGGACCTGCCCCTCCCCGACAACGGGCGGTCGTGATGCAAGAGCCGAACACCGATCTGGACCTCACCGTCAACGGCGTCCGCCACCACGGCCGTTCCGTGCCCGGCGATATGTCCCTCGTCCACTTCCTGCACGAGGACCTGAGCCTGACCGGCACGAAGATCGGCTGCTCCATCGGGGAATGCCGCGCCTGCACCGTCGCGGTCCGCACCCGCCCCCAAGCCCCGGTGGTGACACGTCAGGCCTGTATGACCAGCATGCGCCACGTACAGGGGTGGGACGTCACCACCGTCGAAGGCCTGGCGGCTGACGGCGCACTGCACCCCGTACAGCAGGCGTTCCTGGAGCGTGAGGCGTTCCAGTGCGGATACTGCGCGGCCGGGTTCGCGGTCGCCGGCAGCGTCGTCGTCGACCACGCCGGCAGCAACCGCGAATCGGGCGAAGCGGATCAGCAGTTGGAGGAGACCGTCGACACGGTCCTCGGCTCGCATGTGTGCCGCTGCACGGACTACGAGCGCTACCGGGCGGCCGTACTGGCCACCGCGCAGAGCGCGCCCCCGGCCCCCGCCCCGCCGGAGCGCGAACTCAACCCGGCT
Organism: Streptomyces sp. NPDC031265; assembly: GCF_055570295.1. Lineage (NCBI taxonomy): Bacteria > Bacillati > Actinomycetota > Actinomycetes > Kitasatosporales > Streptomycetaceae > Streptomyces > Streptomyces sp. NPDC031265. The sequence continues at coordinate 5,238 of NZ_JBVIHM010000061.1, read as the reverse complement.
GCCACACCACCCCTTCCGGAGAGCGGGGCAACCGCCCTCAGGGCCATGCCCCGGCTGAGCAGGACACCTGCGCTGTCCGCGGCGGACACCGAGCGGCTCGGATACACCCCCGTGTTCGATGATCCGACGCTGGAACTGATCCGGCTGCTGCGCGACGGTGCGGAGATCGAGCACTCGCTGCTCGTCCAGTACCTGTACGCCGCCTTCTCGATCAAAGTGCCGCGTTTCGCCGACCTCGCCGGCTGGCCCAGCCACCGCTACGGAGGCCGGCCGCTGCACCTGATGGGCGTCGCCATCGAGGAGATGACCCACCTCGACATCGTCAACTCGCTGCTCGTCGCACTCGGTGCGGCCCCGCACCTCGGCCGCCAGCAGTTCCCGTACGAACAGGACATCTATCCGTTCGACTTCGTGCTGGAACCACTGAGTCTGCACAGCCTGGCCAAGTACGTATACGTCGAGGCATCGCCCAGCGCGGTCGACCCCGCCCAGCAGCACACACCCGAGGACCGTGCCTTCGTCGACCGCCTGTACGAGGTGCTCGGCTCGACAGCACCTACGGCCCCGCGCCCCAACCAGGTCGGCAGCCTCTACCGCAAGGTCACACGGGTACTCGAACTGCTACAGGAGCGGGAGCCGGACCGGCTCGACTACACCTCTTGGTTCGCCCGCCTGGAGCTGCTGCGCGAAGAAGGGGAGAGCGAACACTTCACACTCTTCCGGTCCATGTTCGAGGGCACCCATACCGCCCTCCGGGACTGCACTGACGTATGGAATCCGGCCAGCCCGGACCACCCGGTGGTCCCCCTCAGCCACACGAGCGGGCTGCCCGCGTCCGGCGACCCCGTCCCCGACGAAACGGTGCCGGCACTGCGCCACCTCGCGAATCTCCACTACTGGGCGGTATGCATGCTGCTGGACTCGTCCTACCGGCAGGGCATGCTCTTCCACAGCGCCGCACGCCGCCATATGACGGGCCCGCTGCGCAGTCTGGGAACCGCGCTGGCCCACCGCACCGAGGGCCTCCCCTTCGACGCCTTCGTCGCGGGCTACGCTCCCGGACTGGACGACGCGCAGAACCTGCGCCTGGCCCACAGCATGGTGCAACAGGTCACGATCGACCAGCAGCGCTACGCCCGCCATCTGCCGTTCGACTACCCGGCCAACTGCGCCCTGGAGACGCTTTGGGAGCTGTCGCTGGTGCCTGGCGGGCGGTGAAGCGATTTTCCCGCGCCGAGACGTCCCGTCGCGAGGATAGATGGAGGCCATGGCCTGGGCCCGCGCCCTCTGCACCAACCCCAACCCACCCGCAGCACGGCGCACCTCTCGCCCTCGGGGCGGGGGGGTGCTCTTCGTCATGCCGCCTCGTACTGGTGAGGCCGGCCCCCGCGCCATTCGATCACCGCCGAGTCCCCCGCCACCATGTCCTCGGCCGTCGTCTCATCGAGGCCCGACTGCCGCAGGAACTCCACAAGATCTCGGTCGTTGTGCGCGAGGCCGATGATCTGCCCACGCACGGTGACACGGCGACCGCCGGTGCCACGCGGCCGGTGCACGACTATCAGCGCCCCATCCATCTCTCCAGGGTGCTCCGTGCCGGCCACTCCAGCACACCGAGCGCGGTGTCCGGAGGCGACAAGCCTCGAACACGTTTTTCGACTACACGTTCGAGTTCGGGCAGCCCGCCACACGCCCTGCGCCGGGGCCCGAATGAAAAGCCGATGATGGAGTTCCGCTATGCCGAGGAGGGACGTCTGGTCACCGGGATCCACACGCTCATTGGCCTACGGCCTGAGGCGCGCACCGGGTGGGACCCCCAGAGGTTCGACCCCCTACTGCGGTCTCTTGGGGCGGAGCCTGAGACGAACGGCTACGGCCCGCTGGGCATGCGGGGTTTGTTCTTCCGTGTCGCTGAACGACTCGGTGTCGGCCTGCCCCACGCCGATCTCATGGATCCATAAGGTGGACGCGATGAATGAAGACGCGCAGGTCCTGGCCCTTCTGCACACTCTGGACCAGCTGTCGGGACCAGACCACCTGGAGTTTCCCGACGGCTTCGACCACCCGCTGGCCAAGGCCCAGGCGACCCAGCTCAAGGACCGGCTGAGCAAAGACTTCGGGCACGCCTGCGAACTCGACGACCAGATCGAGCGGCAACGGCTAGCGCGCCCTCCCGAACGGCGTGGTCCAGGTCGTCGTGGCTGTCGGGTCTCGGAGTGGTCACCACCGCAAGGTTGCCGAAGTTGCTCAGCCGCAGTCCCAGAGGGACCCCGGCCTCGGTCGCCTCCGCCGGAATAGCGATCTTGAAGTAGTAGCTGGCGTCCTGACCGCAGCCGGATCGAGGCCGCCCTCTGCGATTTCGGCTACACGCCGGTGCCCGCACGGCTGCTCCACCGGCCCTACGACGGCGTGACGTGGCTCGCCGGCGAAGGGTCCTTCTACGCCGGCTACGGCCCGCATCGGGGGCGCGCAACTTGGTGGACCCGCTACTTCGAGTATCTGTGAGGACCGGTAGAACCCGCATCACTCTCACTGGGCACACCAACACCGCCGGCCGGTACGGTGCGTGGGCATGGGCGTGGGAGCACAGCAGCTGGCAGTGCGTCGAGTCCGAGCAGTTGGTGTGTGATGTCTCGGCAGGGACGGCGGCCCTGGTGCTGCACGCGGAGCCGGTCGTCAGCGCAGAACTGGAACCTCGTAGCCATGGATGAAGACCGCCTTCCAAGGCCGGTGTGCTCAGGGCTTGCTCGGTCCCACTGACCTGGGGGTTCTGGTCCGGCGCACCCGTGCGGCATACCGCCGATGTCCGCCGCACACGAGGCCGCTTGGCGGGCTACCCGCACAAGGGCGGTCCGGTCGAGGGCGGGTGCGTCCTCGATGCCCCGCTTGGCCGTCGCCCCCAGGAATCCCCGCACCCGCCGGTCGGCGGAGTGGTTGCCCATCGAGCCGGCCGCCATGCCGATGACGCGACGGCACAGGCGGCACAGGCGACACACGCGACGGTCGCGGAGCATCTGGAGGCGGCTGCTGTAAGACCATGGTGACAGCTGCAAATAAGGAACCTGCCGGAAGGTGAATGTCATGGCGACCCTGCGGATCTCTGTTTCCGCCGACTCTGACGAGGGGGTGGCCCGTCAACTCGTGGCGGAGCTGTGCCGCCGCGGGTACGAGGTGATCCCTCATGGCGTACTGGCAACGGAAGAGACGGCCGACTGGGCGTTCTGCACGGAGGCTGCCGCACGGGACGTGGCAGAGGGGCGTGCCGATCAGGCGGTGGTGTGCTGCTGGACCGGTACCGGCGCGAGCATCGCGGCCAACAAAGTCCCTGGCGTGCGGGCGGCGCTGTGCACGGATGCCTACACAGCCGGTGGTGCCCGCCGCTGGAACGACGCGAACGTCCTGGCCCTGGGCCTGCGACTGACCTCCGCAGCCACACTCGGAGAGATCCTGGACGCGTGGTTCGACACCAGTCCGAGCCAGGACCAGACCGACCAGCAGAACATCCGGCATCTGGAGCGCCTTGACCAGGCGTGACGGGACGGCGCTCACCCAATCGTTGGCCGATCCCGATCCCGATCCTGACCGGTCACCGATAAGTGGCCGTCAACAACAACCAGTTGGCCATCTCGGGCGGGCGGCGGGACGGGGTGCCGAAAGTGGCTGCGACCGCGCTTTCGTACGTCGGTCACACGCTCGCGAGGAGGTCGTCGAGCGGGGCCGGTACCTGTCCCGGGTCGAGGGCCTCCACCAGGAGACGGCCGTAGCGGATCTTGCGACCCTTCTTCGTGCCGAGAAAACGCCGCAACTGCTGCTGCCGGGGCCGATCCTGCTGTGCGGGCTGGTGCAGGAAGGTCTGCCAGGCGCGCAGGTCGCCCTCGGCCCGGATGATCTCCTCGACCCGAGCCGTGCCCAGTGCGCGGATCAGTTCGTCCTCCAAGTCCGCGACGCACACGTAGAAGCCCCGGCGCGGCGCCCCGGCCCGCGCCAGGCCGCGGTCGTAGAAGCGCTGCTCGCCCTCGTCGCACAGTCCGCTCAGGCGCAGGCCGAGACCGGGCGGCCCGAGAAGGCCGGCGTAGCGGCCGACGCTCATCGCCCCGCCCATCGGCACGACGCACACTCCTTCGGCGGCCAGGTTCCGGCCACGCCGCGCGGCCAGCTCCTCGACGGCCGCGAGATCACTCGGCCCCTCCAGTAGTACCGCCGTCCTCAACCCCAGTCGCACGGCCAGTTCACTCGCCGGTTCACCGGGACCACCGGCCGCCCAGCGGCTCACCGCATCCCGGAACGCCCACACGTCTGCCATGAAGCGAGTCTGCACTTCCACCGACCGGCACGGCACGCGATATTCGAGAGCCTCGCACGACACGCCGGGCTCCCTCGTCACCTGGGCAGCCATCAACCTGATGATCCACCCCATCACTTGTGGCGCCGAGCTGGTGGAGGCTCGGGCTGCGATGTAGATGATGGTGTGCGTCTCGGAGCGGGCCGGGGCGACCGTTTCGATCACCTCGGGCCGGCCGCCGAGCACCCTTGGCCGCCCGACTGGCCCTTCCCACGGCGGACTTCTCCATACGCTTCCCACGTGCGTGCACGATCAGTGCGCGAGCGGACCGGGGGTGGCCGCGTCCCTGGCCGCAGGGTGTGGCGCTCCTCAGCACCGACGTGCGCGCCCGGGCCACCGCGGGTAACCCGGAACACCCGTGATCGTTTGCCCGGGCATGCGCATCTCACGACGAATGCACGCCGCAGTCGCCCTCAGCAGTGTTCTGCTGGGCGCCGCCGCAGCCCAGGCCGCCGGAACGCACGGAGCCGCCGGGCAGAGCAGGACTGTCGCGCCCGGCGCCCGGCACGACACCACCGACGGCTCGTACACGTACCGCGACGAGGACCACCAGTACGACCTGCTCCAAGTACGGACACACCGCGTATGAGGCCGACAACGTGCATGACAAGAGGTACTCCTGACCCGACCGCGTCACCCGACGGACTCTCCCCGTCGCCCGGCCCCCGGGCAGTGTCAGGGCGATGGCCCCGCCGGGAGGGCAGAGCTCGGGGCGACGAGGCTCGCGGACTCCCCCCCCCTCCCCTGGCCCGAATCCCCCGCCAGGGCCGGGGCAGGCGGGGGCGCGCCGCAGCAACCGTAGCGGCTAGGGCGTGTTTCGAAAGTCCCGTCTGCCCGGCGGCGTCTGGCACGCACGCTCGCCGCGTTGTCGGGATCACCCCGATACAACCAGTATC
>NZ_JBVIHM010000060.1:0-10553 GCF_055570295.1 Streptomyces sp. NPDC031265 | reverse complement strand
CAGGATCCAGCTCCAGCCCCACCTGATCGACGGCTGCCTCACCGCGACCGGCCTGACTATCAACCCACCGACCCCACCCTGAAAACCTCAGTAACTACGGGATGGGGCGGGCAAGACCGCCGAACGGCTCGGCGAGAGCCGGCCACTGGCGTCCGTCGCGGACGACGGGATCGTCGAGGCCCTGGAACGGCTGTGAGGCAGAGGGTACGGAAGTATTTCCACCCCTCCCCGGAAGCGATCACCGAAGTCACCAGCCTGCTCGCGCCGGACGACCGCCGACGCTGAGCACGGGCGGGTTGCCTCCCGTACGTTCCTTCGTCGTACTGGGGCGTGGCTACAACTCACCTGCGCGCATGCGACGTTCCCGAAGTCCGCCAGGACCTCCTCCAGTGGAAACACTGTCAGGATCGCCATCCCACGGCTCAAGGTCCCACTCATCGCGACGAGTCGGCCGCATGCGCCACCGCCCGACCAGGGGCGGGCCCGTGGAGACGACGAAAGATCCCGCCTCTACGATGGCCCGATGACGTCGGTCAAGCAGTTCCAGATCACCTTCGACTGCGCAGAACCTGAGCGCGTCGCTCGTTTCTGGTGCGAGGTGTTGGGGTACGTCGTACCGCCGCCGCCGGAGGGGTTCGCCACTTGGGACGATTTCGATCGATCGCTGCCGCCTGAGCGTCAGGGTTCAGGGTTCGTCTGCATGGATCCCTCCGGTGTGGGTCCGCGAATGTACTTCCAACGTGTTCCCGAAGGCAAGGTCGTCAAGAATCGGATGCATCTCGACGTGCGGGTCGGCACCGGGCTCGTGGGTGAAGAGCGCGTGGCCGCACTTGAGGCCGAATGCACACGACTGGTCGCGCTCGGCGCGGTACGCGGGCAACTCCTGCTTGCCGATGGCTTCAACGAGTCGTGCCTCGGGATGCAGGACATCGAGGGCAACGAGTTCTGTCTCGACTGAGTGGCCGCGAGCGCGGCACCTCCGCGAGTCGACTGGTGCAGTGCGCCATCACGCGGCTCGCCGTCCCGCGGCGCGCAGGCGGTCCTGATCCAGAACCCCCCTGAGGTGTCCACGAGCAGGGACCGGTACGGGGTGGGCGCCGACCGCGTCAACGACATCAACGACGACCAGCTGAGGGTGATCCGCACACTGCTGGACACCCGGCCGCTGATCCCAAGCCCGCCGACGCCGGGCGCGGCCTGTGGCAGTCCGAGGAGGCCCTGCCCTGCGCAGCCGCTCGGAAACGTCCGCGCCGGGCCGGGGGTCGTCAGCGTCCTGCACCGCTCACGAGCCGTCGCCGGGACTGAAGACGCAGGCGCCGCTCGCCGACCGGTGCCCATCGGTTCCGCTCGCGGTCAGCCAGCTCGGTGGCCTCAACTGGATGCAGCCATCGAGCTGGTCCGGGGCACCCCGGACATGTACCCGGAGCCGTCCACGGCCGGCATCGTCTTCGCGGTCCGGCCGACCATCACGGAGATCGCGGACCGGGCCCTGTTCGGCTCGCACGCCCCGTACGGCGACCTGGTCCCGGCTCGGGCGGGGTGGACCGGGTCACGAGTCCGGGCGAGGTACGCGACCGGGTGCTCGGCGGCACGATCGCCGAACTGGCGGGCTGGACTGAGGCGGGCCGGACGTCCCCCCCGGGTGCGACCCCGACGGATTGAGCGTGCGGATCGTCAAGAGACGGTGGCGGCCGGTGGGGTCCACCGGTGGGGGCGCGGTACCGCGCCGGCGATGCCGTAGTCCTTCTTGAGTGTTTCGGGGATGGCGTAGTGCATGACGCGTCCTCGGGTCAGGGAGGACAGTTCCAGGACGCTGGTGAGGTGGCCGAGGCGGTCCAGGGCCCAGGCGCCGAGCGGGGAGCGGTCCTCGATGGTCTCCAGAACGCCCAGGAGGTGGGGCACGGCCTTGACGACGGTGTCCCACGGCGTGTTCGGCACCTGGAGCCAGTCGGCACAGGTGTCGCCGACCAGGTAGCGGATGAGGGCGGAGACGATGGGGTCGAAGAAGGTTCCCGGCACCACTTCCTCGTACAGGTCGATCAGCTGCCGGGTCAGGTGCGCGCCCTCCTCGGAAGGCGCCATGTGCCGGATCATGTACAGGTCGAGGAACTGGCGTGCCTCGTCGAGGGTCTTGGGGACGGCGTCCTGGTCGACGCCGAGCATGGCGCCGACGACGCGCCAGGCGTAGTAGTAGGATTCCGCACCCTCCGTCGACATGTGGATACCCAGGCGATGCAGGCTGTCCAGCACGAGCATGGAGAAGAACATCTGCCCGCCGATCATGTCCTCCTGGCAGATCGGCGTCCCGTAGGTCTCGGCGTCCCAGCGGCCCTCCCGGGTGAGGTGGTGGCGGATGGAGGCGTGCAGGAGGCGGACCTTCTGGGCGGCGGGGATGAAGCGGCTGCCGGCCTCGAAGGCGTCGGGCTGCATCAGGTAGACGGTGAACTGGCCGGTCTCCGCCATCCGTTTGGAGGGGTACTTCAGCCCGTGGGTGGCCGACAGCAGCTTCGCCACGTGCGGAACGACGTAGCAGGCGGGCATGGAGGCGAAGGACAGCGCGGTGCAGATGTGCACGTTGTTGTCGATGAAGAACAGCCGGGCCTTCTCCATCTCCGACCAGTCCACCCAGGCCGGCGGGGTGCGGGTGGCCTCAAGGTACTCGCGCGCGACGTCGGGCAACCCGTCCGGCAGCGGAGCGCCGACGGTGGAGACGTAGCGCATCAGGGTGTTGAGCTTGCCCACCTCCCCGCGTTCGAAGAGTGTGGCGACGGTGGCGTCGGCGAGTTCGTCACCGGCGTCCCGCAGAGCGTCCATCGATGCCTCGGTGTAGGTCATGGCAGGGTTCCTCGTCTTCCACGGGATCGTTCACGGCCGGCGCGAGGGGCCAGTTGCCCAGGGACGGCACGGATTCCGCGCCACCTCGGTACGAGAGTCAGAACAGGCGGACCGCCGCCGAATGCGCCAGCGTGGTCAGGGCAGCGGCGGCGTGCGCCGTCGCATCCAGCGCGTGGAGGGCATCGAGAGCCTCCTCGACCCGTGCCCTGATCATGTCCTCGATACGGTCGGGCGCTCTGAGCCCGCGCATCACCTCGCGCACGGCGTCCAGCCCCTCCCCGTCCAGGTCACCCCGGCCCAGCAAGGCCCGCAGCAGCTCCCGCTCGCCGTCGCCGGCGAGGCGCCACGTCTCCGCCAACAGCGCCGTGGGCCGCTGGCCGCGCACATCGTCGGCATTGGCCTTGCCGGTGCGTTCCGGGTCTCCGAACAGGCCGAGCAGGTCGTCCCGCAGCTGGAACGCCTCACCCAGCGGCAGCCCGTACGCGGAGTAGCCCTCGCGCAGCCGCGCGCCCGCCCCGGCCAGAGCGCCACCGATCAACAGGGGCTGCTCGACGGTGTACTTGGCGGTCTTGTACCGGATCACCTTCAACGACGCCTCGGTGTCCGGACCGGCTCCGGTACGCAGGATCTCCAGGCACTCCCCCGCGATCAGCTCGCGGGCCATCACCGTCCACAACGGACGGGCCCGGACGAGATACGCGGCGGGCAGCCCGCTGGTGGCGAACAACTGCCCGGCCAGCGCCATCAGCAGGTCACCCACCAGCATCGCCAGCGAACACGCGGCGGCATCGGCGTCCGGGCAGTGCCCCACGGCGCCGCGCAGGGCGACCTGGGCCGTGGGCCGCCCGTGCCGCAGCGGGCTGTCGTCGATGAGGTCGTCGTGCACGACCGCGGCGGCGTGCACCAGCTCCATGGAGGCGGCCGCCCGCACCAGCGCGTCGCTGTCCGGCTGTCCCACTGCACGCCAGCCCCAGTAACAGAACGCCGCCCGGAGCCGCTTGCCCTCCGTGACCGCCGCTTCCAGCCTCGCGGCCACCGACCCCAGGGCCGGATCGATCGCCGCGAACTCCTCGGCCTCCTGGGCGACGAACCGGCGCAGCACGTCGTCGACGCGGGCCTTGAACGCGTCCGGATCCCACCGGTCAGACGTCATCGACGGCCCTGCGAGCCAGGGCGTGCCGGGTGAGGACCTCCAAGTGGGCCGGGGGCGCGGCCGCGTAGCGGTCCAGCAGCAGGCGCCCACGTGCCATGAGGTCGTGCTCGGCCTCCGACGCCAGCTCCGCGGCGTCCGAGCGGCGCAGCAGACCCCGCACCGTTCCCAGGGCCGAGCCCAGCGTGCTCACCGCCAGATCAGCCAGCCCGGCTGCCAGTAACAGCGCCTGGCCGTCCAGGCCCCTGCATCGTCCCGATTCCTGCGTCATGTCATCTCCCCCACCCGTTGCCCGTCCGGACGGGGCCGGTCACGCGCCTTCCTTCCAAGCATCGGGGCACACCGGGCGCGAGAGCGGAAGAACTCACGATTGAGTGATCACATCGGTCGACCGTACGGATACGTCCTGATCGGGCCCGAGGGGCCGGGCCTGAACGACTTCCAGCGCCGCCGGGCCGACGCCCTCGCCGAACTGGGGTACGTGGCGTTGGCCTTCGACCTCCACGGCGGGCGCTGGTTCAACGACGACCCACAGGAGATGCTGGCGCGCGTGACCCCGCTGCTCGCCGACCCCGACCGGATGCGGGGCATCGGCCACGCGGCACTCGATGTCCTGCTCGGCGAACCGCGAACCGCGGACCGACCCCGACCGGATCGCCGCTGTCGGCTACGGCACCGGGGGCGCGATCGCGCTGGAACTCGGGCGCGACGGCGTCGACCTGCGCGCGATCGGGACGGTCAACGCACTGACCACGGGCAGACCGGGCGAGGCGGCGCGCATCCGTTGCCCGGTGTGGGCCGGGGTCGGATCACAGGACCCGATCATGCCCGCTGGGCAACGGGACGCCTTCGCCGCCGAGATGCAGGCCGCGGGCGTCGACTGGCGCCTCGTGGTCTACGGCGGAGCCCTGCACGCCTTCCACCACCCGCCGGTCGACCATGCCGTGGTCCCCGGCATCGGCTACCACCCGCAGCACGCGCAGCGTGCCTGGCGCGACATCGTCGACCTGCTCGCCGAGTGCCTGCCCGTAACGGAGTGGGCTGGAGCGTCAGGACAGCCTTCTCGCCGCCCCGGTCGCGGACACCGACCGTGACAGCCGAACCGTCCATGCCGCACCTCCAGCTCAGGCGATGCCCCGCACCGCCAAGATGCCTGCCCGCCAGGCAAGGGGTGGGCACGTTCGGGCTTCGGCTGGGGCTCAGGGGCGGAGCCCGGAGTCGATGATGTGCTCGGCGAGTTCACGCGATGCGGCGGCGGGCCGGCTGTCGGGGCGGGTCGCACCGGCGGCGAGCAGTCCGTCGACGAGGATGAGCAGCTGATCGGCGGCGAACTCCGGCCGCGCGTGCCCCAGGGCGACGAACTCGTCGGCGAACAGGGCGTGGACGGCACGCCGGTAGGCCCGGGTGACCTCGTGTGCGGGGTGGTCCGGGTCGCACAGTGCGAGGTCGGCGGCGAGGTACCGGCAGCCGTGGAAGTCGGGGTCGGACGCGATGCGGCCGAGCCGGTCGACCACCGCGAGGAGCCGGGCTCGGGGGTCGTCGCCCGCTGCGGCCATCGTCGCGCGGTACTGCTCCTCGTCCTCGGCGGTGCTGCGGCGCAGCATCTCGGCGATGAGTCCGTCCTTGCCTGCGAAGTGCTCGTACAGCGAACGCCGGGCGACACCGGCCGCCTTGAGCAGGGCGTCCACGCCGACGCCGACGCCCTGGGTGTAGGTCAACTCCTGGGCGGCAAGCAGCAGTCGTTCGCGGGGACCCGGCTTGGCGGAAGTGGTCATGACGTGATTGTGCCAGCCCTTGACTCAATAGAACAACCGGTCTATCTATATGTGTAGACCGAACGGTCTATCTCTTCCGAGGGGAATTCATGTCCGTACGCAGCACTGCCCGCGTCATCGAGCTCTTCAACCGCGCGTTCACCGACCACGAGGCCGGTCTTCTGGCCGACTTGGTCGCCGAGGACTGCGTCATGGAGAGCGTCCAGCCCGCACCGACCGGAGAGCGAGTCGTCGGCCGCGAGGCGTGTACGTCATGGTGGACCGCGCTCATCGACGACCGCACCTCGCAGTTCATGCCGCAGGAGGTGATCGTGGCGGGCGACCGCGCCACGATCCTGTGGAACTACCGGTTCGGGAACGGCCCCCACGACTGGGTGAGCGGCGTCAACATCATGCGCGTCATCGACGGCCGCATCGTCGAGGCCCTCGGCTTCAGCAAGACCGCGGGAGAAGTCCCGCTGGCTTCGGAGTCCGACGCCGCGTGACGCCCCGGGCCGACGTCCGTACCACCCAGGCCCGCACCCCTCCCGTTGCGAGCGCCTCCACCCACGTCGTACGACACCGAAAGGCATGACCCCGATGCGGAGCTACCACCTTTCACACAGCGGGGCCGGACTGTCCGGCCTGGCCATCCGCGAGCACGCCATCCCCGTGCCCGGCCCCGGCCGGGCGCTGGTGGCGGTGCGCGCGACATCCCTGAGTTTCCGTGAACTCATGGTGCTCGACGGGACGTACGTCCTGCCGGTCAGACCCGACGTCGTCCCCGTCTCGGACGGCGCGGGCGAAGTGGTCGCGGTCGGCGCGGGCGTCGATGCGGTGCGCGTCGGCGACCGCGTCGCGGCCACCCTCTTCCCCTCGTGGCAGGACGGGCCGTTCGGCGCCGAGCACCTCGCGCAGCGCGGTGGCTCGCTGGACGGCATGCTCACCGAGTTCGCCCTGGTCGACGCGGGCTCACTCGTCGCCGTCCCCGCACACCTGACGTACGAGGAAGCCGCCACACTGCCCTGCGTGGCGGTCACCGCCTGGAACGCACTCACCGGCGACGGAGCCGGCGTCCGCCCGGGCGACACCGTCGTGGTGCAGGGCTCCGGTGGTGTCTCCCTCTTCGCACTCCAACTCGCCAAGGCACTGGGAGCGCGCGTGATCGCCACGACCAGCAGCCCCGCCAAAGCCACACGCCTGCGCGCCCTCGGCGCCGACGCCGTCATCGACTACTCGGCCACACCCGACTGGGCGGGCGAGGTCCGCGCCCTCACCGACGGCCGGGGCGCCGACCGCATCGTCGACGTCGCCGGACTGCTCCACGACTCCGTCCGCGCCATCACCCTGGCCGGCACCATCGCGTGCGTCGGTTTCGTCGGCAGGACCGCCCCACTGCTCGACCCCCGTGCCGTCTTCGCCTCCGGCGCGACCATCCGCAGCGTGGCGGTCGGCAGCCGCGCCCAGTTCATCGCGATGAACGCGATCATCGAGACGCACGGGATCCGGCCCGTCATCGACAGCGTGGTCCCCTTCGACCAGGCCGCGGACGCCTACCTCCGCTACGCCAGCGGCGACGCCTTCGGCAAGGTGATCATCAGTCACTCCTGAACCTGGCGTCCCATTTTGGTGTCGTACGGTGGCACTCTTGGCATCCGTCTCACCTCCGCCGCCAAAATGGCAGCGAGCCGCCGCCGGAGACGGGGGCGCGTACGCAGCCGGCGTCTGCCGATGCCCGAGACAGGAGATCACCGGAGTGAACGTGGGAGGTCCACCACCCCAGTCAGCCCCGTCTGGGTCCTCGGGCACACCTCGGCCGGCAGCCTCACGGCCCGTCCCGACATCGAGCACCCGCTCGTCCCGTCCCATCCGGTCACCGGGGCCCGCACGCGCTGTCTGCGCACGCGGAAGGCCTCATCGACAACGAACTGCCGGGAATTCCGGTGGGACTGATCCAGCCCGGCCTCGTGCTGGTTGAAGCCGGCAGCGCAGTTCAGCGAATGCGGGGTCAGGGCTTCTGTCCGGGTGCGTGGTGCGCAAGTCCGCAGATCACCGCCGCCCACGCGGGACGTGACCTGTGAGCCCGGATCATCGAGCTCACCGCCGCAGCCGTTCACGCTCGGCCCGCTCCGGCCGCCAACCACCGTCAGCCGCGCGCACCAGGAATACGGCGTCATCATGGGAGAGCGGAACCCCCGCTCAAGGTGCGCGTCGGCGACATCGAATAGATACTCGAAGTAGACACGGTTTGCACCTCTGCAGTCATGCGCACGGCGCAGTCGGCGGAAAGACTCCCTGCACGGCTGAGCAGGCATGCAGGGAGGTACCTTGCCCTCCACGCAGGTGGCGTCCCGCGCGTGGGACGCGATCCTCCGGTCACAGCGACACCGTCACTCCCGATGATTCAGCGCCCTCGACGCGGCGCCCCCGGCGCCCGCGATCGACGAGGGCAAGCTGGATAAAATGTCGCCGTGGCCGATGCCAGTCGAGGCGGGCGTGGTTGTTCTGACATACGAAGAACAATCCACACAAGAGACCAGATGAGCGAGGCCTTACCGCCGCTCCTCTCTTACGCGAGGTATGCGATGACCAGGACCTGCCGCCTCAGTTGCATCATCCCCCCGCTCCTTCTCGAGAAGCTCCTGAGAAGTGAAAAGAGCGAGGTGCACCAAGCAGCCTTGGACACCTTGCTGACCACCGCAGGGTTGCGGGGTGAGCGGGCCGTCCGGGCGTCCTTCGCCGGCACCGCCACCCCCGGCAACGGCCGGCGGACCGTCTTCGACTGCCAGAACGGCAGGTCGCTTCCCTTGGCTGTGCTGGCCCGGTCGGAGGACGGACCGGCGCCCGCAGACGATTCCGTCAACCGAGCGTTCGTCGGCCTCGGCACGACGCACGATTTCTACCACGACGTGTTCAATCGCAATTCGATCGACGACCGGGGGATGCGTCTGGACGGGTACGTCCACTTCAGCGCGAAATACAACAACGCGTTCTGGGACGGCCAGCAGATGGTCTTCGGCGACGGAGACGGGGAGGTGTTCACCGACTTCACCGGGTCCCTCGACGTGATCGCCCACGAGTTGACGCACGGAGTCACCGAGAATACGGCGGCCCTCGCATATCACCATCAGTCCGGGGCCCTCAACGAGTCCATCTCGGACGTCTTCGGGTCGCTGGTCAAGCAGTGGTCGCTGAAGCAGTCGGCCGAGGAGGCGGACTGGCTGATCGGACCTGAGGTCTTCACGCCAAAGATCAAGGCCGACGCCCTGCGATCGCTGAAGACCCCAGGGCAGGCATACGACAACGCCCTGTTCGGCAGGGATCCCCAGCCCGACCACATGAGCAAATTCGTCCACCTGCCAGACACCGAGAGAGGGGACAACGGCGGAGTGCACATCAACTCCGGCATTCCGAACAAGGCGTTCTATCTCACGGCAGTGGGCATCGGCGGATTCGCGTGGGAGGCCGCCGGACTCATCTGGTACGAAGCACTCAAGGCCTCTACCGTCGAAACCCAGTTCCAGGATTTCGCGGACACCACTTACCAGAAGGCCGAGGCACTGTTCGGAGCCGGCAGCGCCGAACAGCTGGCCGTGCTCGCGGCGTGGCAGGAAGTGGGAATCCAGATCAGCGGGGTCCCGGCCGGGGTCACCCGGACGCGTAGCCACACGGCCAACCGGAACGGCGGCACGGGTCGGCAGGACGGCCTGGCGGCCTTGACCAAGCAGATCGGAGTACTGACCACCCAGGTGACGGCACTGGCCAAGGACGTGGCCACGCTGAAGGGGAAAAAGTGACCCCCGGTGGTTGATCCGGGCCAACCCTCGGACGATCGTGACGGCAACGAGCGCCGATTCGTGGGCCGGGAGGTTGGGACGATGAAGGTGACATTGGAGACACACGGCGGGCAGGCGGCCGCGATCAACCTCCGCCTCCCGCCCAAGGTGCTGGACACCGACACCCTGCCCAAAACCGCCTCAGCAGAGCTGGCCCGGCTGGTCGCGGGGGCCACCCCGGTGCCCACGGCGGAACGGCCCGACCGCGCCCGGGACGCGATGAGCTACACGATCACGGTGGAAGACGACGGCCGCCCGACCGTGCTCACCCAGTCCGACGCCACCATGTCCCCGGCGTTCGCGACCTTGCTCAGCTGGCTCGAGAACCACTTCGCGCAGCAGTGAGGCCTGTCCTTGCACGCGGCCGCGGAAGAGATGACTGGAGGCCATGAGCTGGGCGCGGTGGGTCAGCGTTTGACGCGTCCGCGGATGGCGAGGACGCGTCAGCCACGAGTGTGGGTTCGAGGAGGCGCCCGGGCCCAGGTCATGCGCTGTGACCACCGACGGCAGTTCTGTCTCCGCCAGGCCCTGATCTTGTTGATGCAGCACTCGGCCGTGCTGCGGTCGCGGCAGTGCGCACCCTCACCCGGAGCCTTAGACGACGCCGTACTCAAGGCCGAATCGGTTGCCGACCGCCGTCGCAGCACCGAACCGCTCAAGAAAGAACCCGCGTGCCACGGAGGCCACCTGTGCCCCCGTCAGCCGCAGCTCGTAGCGCCCCGACGCACCCCGGCACGCCCGGCCCACTGCTGCCTCTTCCAAACCCTCGACGGCGGACAGCGCAGACCGGCCGCAATCAAGACGCAGCGGCGCAGCACCGCCATGTCCGCGGGCGGCACTGTGACCAGCCGCAAGGCGGGATCGGCCAGCAGCTCCCTGTTAGTGAGGTTTTCGGGTTGTCGTCGGGTAGTGACGCTTGATGATCCCTGCGGTATGCCGGTGAGGTGAGGTATCCAGAGGGTGGGGGCCTGACCGCTG
>NZ_JBVIHM010000059.1:0-11150 GCF_055570295.1 Streptomyces sp. NPDC031265 | reverse complement strand
CCCGATACTGGTTGTATCGGGGTGATCCCGACAACGCGGCGAGCGTGCGTGCCAGACGCCGCCGGGCAGACGGGACTTTCGAAACACGCCCTAGGTCGCTTACCTGGATATTTACCGGACGCCGGGGCAGCCTTCGCCTGATCATGTGCTCCGACCAAGGACACCCGTGACCACAGAGAAGACCGTGAAGGTGAGTTTGCTGCCTGATCATGTTCCGGCGGAAGCGTTCGCGAAAGCGTCACGCTTCCGGGAGGACTTATTCGGCTGCCTGACCGCGCGCGGGTACGAACTGTTCGACCTCGCCGACGCGTTGCTGTGCGCGGACGGACCGGTGACGGCGCCGGTCGACCTGACGCTGGTGGCCGAACACCGGCGCGGGCACGGAGCGATGTACGACGCGCTGAACAGCGGGAACATCGACGTGCCCCGGCTGCGGCAGGTGCTGGCCGGCCTGCCCATGCCGCAGGCCGCCGACGGCCGCCTGGTCCTCGCGGTCGACATCAGCCACTGGCTCCGCCCCGACGCCCCGACCAGCGCGGAGCGTCTGTTCTGTCACGTCTACGGCCGCAGCGGACGAACCTCGGTCCAGTTCGTGCCCGGCTCACCGTACTCGTTCGTCGCCGCCCTGGAATCGGGCCGGACGTCCTGGTGCCAGCTCCTGGACGCCGTGCGTCTCGGGCCGGCCGACGACGTTGCCGAGGTCACCGACGCACAGGTCCGCCGGATGGTCGTCGACCTGATCGAGATGGGCAGCTGGCACTTCGGCGACCGCGACATCCTGGTCGTGTTCGACGCCGGCTACGACGCCCCGCGCATGGCTCACCTCCTCGACGGCCTCCCGCTCGAGGTGCTGGGACGGATGCGCTCCGACCGTGTCATGCGACGGCCGACGCCCTCACTCAAGGAGCACCTTCCGCTGGCAGATCAGGATGATCCTTTGGGTGCGCGCTGCGGTGAGGTCGTGGGTCAGGCCTGGCAGGGCCGGGGGAGATCCACAGCACCCGGTCAGTGGGGTCGGTAACGATCTGCACGTTCACCCCACGCCAGCCCACCCGTGCCCGGCTCCGGCGATCGCCCGGCCCTCCTGCTCCCGGCGGCACCCCCTTGCCCAGACCATCGACCTCCGTCGGCAGACCGTCACGCAAGATCGAGCCTTGGACAAGGCCAGGACAAAGGACGAATCCAGGACGACCCAAGGACACGTGTTCGTAGCCTCCTTGTTGTTCAGCCCGTTCTGGCGCGATGAAAGGAGTAGGAAAACGTTCGGCCAAGGAAGCTGCGGCCACGACGATGGCCGTGGTTCTTCCTGGCAATCGCGCCTGTGAGCAGCGGAGGATCAGTACACCCGGATGGATGGTCCGGCGCCATGGCTGCAGCTTCAACGCTCCGAGCGTCGGTCCCCCGGCCAGCCGGGCTTCCTGGTCCTGCTGCTCCGCGCACGGCCGGCCCACGCGACGAGGACCGCTGAATCGGCACCGCTGGCTACCAGCCACGCTTGTTGGCGCTCCAGAAGCACCGCGTAGTCAATGCCGTTGCGCACGCACCGTCAACACGAGACGAGGGGAAACCGTGTCTGCACTGCCCAGAACACGCAAGTTCCGCCGCACCATCGCCATGACCACCGCCGTGCTCGCTCTCGCCGGCGGAACCGCATTCGGCGCCGCCACCACGGCGACCGCCGCTGACGTCGCGCCCGCAACCATCAACGTCACCAGCGGCGCGGCTCACCCCGCGCCGCACCACATTGCGCGCACGAGCACGACGAAACCGAGCTTGACCACCTCGTGCAACCCGCGGGTCTGGATCGGGGACCAGGCACCGTACGGCTGGCAGGGTTGGATCACCGCCGGATGGGTCCAGCAGTACTGGAACCAGTGCAACGACCACGTGGGCGTCTACTGGTGGTGGAACCAGGACTTCATCAACCGGGTCGGCGGTACGGCGACCATCAAGGTCAGTTCACCCTACGGGCCGCTCCTGGCCGCTGGCACCGTCAACACGAGCAACACCCAGTGGTACTTCGAGGCGTCCCAGTGGACCCACGGCACGCCGAGCCCCGACGCCTGGCGTGCAGGTGCGGAGGTCAACTCCAGCGGCTGCACCGAGTGGGCCACGCTGCACTGGTACGGCGGCCAGGACTGGGATGGCGACCGCGGCGGCTGCAACGACCCGTACGCCCCGTACCCGAATGGATCCCAGCCGTGATCCGGCCGTCGTCGGGCTACCGCCCAACCGGCTGACCTGGCCTGAGGGCCGTTCCGGCCGCCGGCGTCCCCGGATGTATTGGTGGCATGGACGTGCTCGACGGTCGGCGGATGCATGAAAGGTGCTCAGCCGGACGGAGGCTGTTGCCGCGAAGAACATCGCGGCAGGCAAAGGGGGCGCGATGGCGGTCGTCATCACCCCTGAGATCAGCTACTACATGGTGATCAACGATGGCACCGGCCGGGGATCAGCCGGGAGCCCTACATGACACTGGGACTTCCGCCTGTTGGTGCATGACCAGGGCAACAAGGGTTATTCGGTGGTCTTCCCCACCAAGGATCGGGTTACACCATCGAGATGACGTCGAGCAACTGGGGCGGATACCGCTATCTGCAGGCCGTGACGACCGGCGTGAAGCTCGTCCAGGAAGGTGACGCGCACATCTGGGAGCCGGAATCCCGTACGAAGGGAGCCGCGTCCAAGACCTTGGGTGCCTGCCCGGTGTACAACACGGGTGGCGACAAGGCTGGATCTACGCCTGCGAAAGCGTTCTCCCCAACCTCGGCAGGGATTTCGCGTTCTGGACGCTGGAGAAGACATGACCGATACGCGCCGGGAAACGTAAGGAAAGGGGCTCGGTGCACTTGCACCGGGCCCCTCTTCACGTCAGCGCCGGGTCTGAGCGGTGCATGGCGCGGATGTGCTGGCGGAGAAAGAGGGCGGCGCGCTCCAGCGCCTCGTCGGCTTCGTCCAGGACACCGGCGAATGCCTGGAAGACATGGGGAACGTCCGCGGTGATGTCCAGGATGACGTCCACTCCGGCTGCCCTCGCACGCGTGGCCATGCGTGTGGAGTCGTCCAGGAGCATTTCGTTGGTGCCCGACTGCAGAAGCGTCGGGGGGAAGCCGGCCAGGTCGGCGAGGGTGGCGGGGCTGAGCATGGGCTGGTGAGGGTCCTGTCCCGCAAGGTACATAGCCCCGGTGTGGTCCAGGCCCTCGCGAGTGAAGAACGGATCGATGCCCGCCTTGCTGTCCATGGTCGCGCCTGTCCGGGTCATGTCGAGTCCGGGGGAGAACGCCACGATCGCGGCGGGCATGGGCAGGCCCGCGTCGCGGGCGGCGAGGCAGGTGGTGGCAGCGAGGCCGCCACCTGCGGAGTCCCCGGCGAACGCGATCGCCGCAGGGGCTTCGCCGCTGTCGAGAAGTGCGCGGTAGGCGCTCAGCCCGTCCTCGATCGCGGCCGGGAACGGATGCTCAGGGGCAAGGCGGTAGTCCAGCGAGAACGCCCTGAACCCTGTTCTGGTCACCAGGTTCCCTGTCAGCGACATCGCCGTCTGTGGTGAACCGACCACGTAGGAGCCGCCGTGGAAGTAGAGGATCGTGCCAGCCTTCGGAGTGCCGGTCGGCTCGACGAGCACCGCGGGCCGGTCGCCGAGTGCCTCGGTCCGGGTATGGATCCCTGCCGGGACGATCATCTCGGCCATCATCGCCCTGAACCCGGCACGGAGCTCCTCCACCGGCCGAGGGCCCTCGGGCCGGGGCCGCCGGACCATCGCATCGATCTCCGCGCGCTGTTGCCTGCTCATGGTCGTCTCCATCACAAGTACCTGCCAAGGAACTATATGCCTAGGAATATAGGCTAAGATATATGCCATGGCATCCAAGTCAAGCGGTGGCCGGGTCGACCTCCCGGGCTTCTTCGCCGATCTTGTCCGCTGCGAGACGCGCCTCTACAACGCGCTCAACGACCGTCTTCGCGAGCGGCACGGGATCGTCACTTCACAGTTCGAGTTCCTGCGCTTCCTACGCGAGCACCCCGGGTCCCGGGTGGCCGACCTCGCCGCCGAGTTCGCCATCGGGATCGGCGCGACCAGCAAGGGCATCGACCGCCTGGAGAAGCAGGCATGGGTCGTACGGCGGACCAATCCAGCGGATCGCCGCTCATCACTGCTGGACCTGACCGGTGACGGCCTGCAACTCGTCAAGGCGGCGGAGGCGACCTTCACTGGAACACTGGCCGAGCTGACCGCAGACACCCTCGACAGCCCCTCAGGACTGGCCGCCGTACAGACCCTCTCGCAACTCCGTGCCGTGCTCGAACGCGACCAGATCGGCCTGCCCACAGGCTGACCGGCATGTGCATCCAGTGCGCCGGCCCGCCGACCGCGTGATCAGCCGTTATTGCGAGGCGTATCCCGCAGATGGATCACGACTCGAAATGAACCGTTGACCGACCCGTACGTCATCGACAAGGTCCACGATGTCGTCCCCGCCGTGATGACGTCCTCGGGCACGGGCGCCCGGCCCTCGGCCAGCCACAGCTGGCGAACGGCCGTACTCATCACAGGTCCATGAACGACAAGGTGGCCAGCAGTCCCAGCGGCTGGGTCAGGCGCGGGCGCCAGTTCGGGAAGTGGTAGCCGGCGAACGCCCGGACACTGCCGTCGGCGTACGGGTGGGTGAGAGTGGTGAACTCACCGCTCTGGGGGAAGATGCCGTGCTGGGCGACCACGGCCCCGAGGTGGTCGGGGTGGGCGTTGCGCAGGTGCGGGGCCCAGCCCATCGGCGGCAGATCCGCGGTGAGGGCGATCGCGACGGTGACGGTCGACTTCACCGAGTCGGTGTGCAGCCCCTGGAAGTCACCCTCCCGGTACAGCACCACCGCGCCGCCGCGCGGGATCAGCCGGGGAATGCCGGTTGCCTCGCGCAGCGCGGACAGCAGCGTCTTGTCGTAGGCGAGCGCCTCCAGTACCGGGCCGGGCGGGATGAACGCGCAGTGCACCGGGGAGGCGAACGAGCCGTCTCGATGGGCGCTGGTGTGTTCGTGGATGTGCGGCGTGGCCATCGGCTGCCGCTCGTGTGCCTCCTCGGCCAGAGCCTTGAACCGGTCCTCGGCCCGGACATCGGGCACCACGACGGTGCCGTGTTCCTCCCATGTGGCGCGCGCCGGGCTGCGTTCCGCTACCGCTTCCATGTCCGTGATCCCCTCCGGGAGAACTCGTCGGGTGTCGCCAAACAGTGAATGGGGCAAGGGAGTTGGCAGGTAGCGTGCACGACGAGCGGAGCGGTATATCAGGTATACGAGGGCAGGGGCGCCATGACCCAGCGCACGCCGAATCACCGGCTCAAGGAGCTGGTCGCCGCCTCCGGGCTGACCTACGCAGCGCTTGCGGCCTCGGTGCGCACCGTGGCGGCCGAGCGGGGCGAGGTGCTGCGGACGAACAAGTCGGCCGTTGAGCACTGGATCACGGGTGTGGTCCCGGCCGGCCCCACCGGCTTCTGCCTCGCCACGGCGCTCTCGCGAAGACTCGGCAGGATCATCACGCTGGAGGACTGCGGACTGCCTACCGGGCAGCGGGTAGAGAGTGACAGCCTCGGGCTGTCGCTGGACGACGACCCGATCGACGCCCTGATGCCGATGTGGAGAGGCGAATTGAACCGACGCAACTTCCTCGCCACGTCCCTCTACTCCGTGGCAGCGCCCGGTCTCCCGCTCCACTAAGTCGTGGACATCGCCGGGCGTACCGCGGCCGCCCGGAGCGGGGCGGTGGTCTGGATGGCCGAAGTCGCCGCCTGCTGCGGTTGCTGTTGCTTCCCACTTGGCCCCACTTCCTCTGGAACCTCACGTTCCAGTCTCCAGGTGTCCAACATCAAGGGGAAGCTTCAGTCTCCCTGGCCGACAAGCCCAAGGGCCAACGGGCCAACCGCCGGCGCCGAGCCAGTGACGGCGGCCACCCGACCGGGTGCGACAAAGAGATCCACCGACGCCGCAACGACCGCAATGAAGCGGCGGCTACGCTCTTGCTCAGTGCCGGCCGTGGCCCATCAGGAGAGCGGGCTGTTCACGTGGCCGAGCCCAGCGCCCTTGTCAGTGCCGCACCGTAGATTCCCCACCATGGGTATCTACTTGGTCAGCATCGCCTCCGACGACTGGGACGACGAAGAAGTCCTCAAACCCACCGCCCGCGCACTCACCGCCGAACTGACACGTCTCAAGCTGCCGCCACTCATGCCCCCACAGCCACACGACTTCGTCCCTGGATCAGGCACCACATTCGAAGAGAAGCTCAACCGCCCCATGGACAGCTTCAGCACGCTGTGTCGCACTCAGCCCGACGGCCAGGATCACACCGACGCACTCCTCGGCTGGGACCTGCTCCTGCCCATCAACCTTCCCCGGCCCATCGAACTGCGCGTGCCTTCGTTCCACCCCGACACCACGACCGCGCAATCCGCCCACACAGTCCTTGCCGCCGCCCAGACACTGGCCAGCCAGCTGGCACTGCCGCCGCAGATCCCTGCATACTGCGACAACCTCAACCTCACCAATTGGTTCGACAGCACCCAAGTCCAGCGAGCAGCCGAAACGCGCCCAGGCCCCTGGCAGGACAACCTCGACGCCGCCTTCTACACAGCGGTATACCTCCGCGCAGCCGAACACAGCCTGCGCAACGCCTGCCCTCTCCACTACACCTGACCCACCCCGACACCCGGGCCACGATCACTACGACCACAGGAAGACGCCTCGACCCTCGCGCGCCTCTGGCCAGCACCAGTCGTAGTCCGCCCGGCGCGTCCGTGATCCTGCGCCCGTAGCGGCTGTGCGTACGCGCCGACAGCGTCCCGCACCCCGGACATGCGAAAGCCACCGCGTCCTTCGTGCTCGCCGCCCTCCACCAATGCATGCTCCACCACCACCGTCGTCAGATGCGGGCAATCCAACTCCAGCAAGTCCTCCTCCTCACCGTGGTGACCGGACAGGTGATGGGCGCACGGTCCTCGGTCAGGTCCCGGTCGCCGGGTCTCGGTGGACACGGGGTCCTGCCGGTCGCCTTCGACAGGGCGGGTGCGGTGCATCGCCCGGCTGACCAGGGCCGTGGACACGAGGGTGAGCACGATCGTTGTGGTGCCCAGCACGCCGCCGGTCAGCGGTCAGGTCCGCGGGCGCTCGATGCAGGTCGGCTTCGTCGTCGGCCGGGACGCCGATGCGGGTACCGGCGATCGCGAGCGCCACGACCGGAGCGTGAACGCAACCGGATCGGCAGGCGCACCCATAGTCCCTGGCTTAGCCGGGCGGGATCGCTGCCTCGCCCCTGTGCGCCGATATGACGCGCGCGGGGGCGAATCACCGCTGCCGCAGGCCGTGGTCAACGGCCTCGGCGGCTGCTGTTGCACGCAGGACGTCCCGATACGGCCGCGACTGAAACACCATCTCCCTGCAACTACCCCTCCAGCCAAAGCCGTTAACAAGAAAAGCTACCGTTACGTGGCAAGCCGCCGGGTAGAGGCGTTCCTTGCCATGGCGTCATGATCCACATGTGGCTGGAGGGGTTCTGTTGACTGGTGGCACGACCTTGAAGACCTTGTTGGAGGGCCGGGAGATCGTTCTGGCCCCGGGAGCGCCCGACTCGATCACTGCTCGGCTCGTGGAGGCGGCCGGCTTCCCCGCGGTGTATATGACGGGTTTCGGCGCGACAGCCAGCCGACTGGGAATGCCGGACATCGGGCTGCTCAGCCAAACGGAGATGACCGAGCACGCACGCAACATGACCCGTGCGGTAGCGATCCCGGTGATCGCGGATGCCGACACCGGCTACGGCGGCCCCAGCAACATCGACCGTACCGTGCACGAATTCCTCTCCGCCGGTGCGGCGGCGATCCACCTCGAAGACCAGGCCATGCCCAAACGGTGCGGCCAGGCGAGCGGCGTGCGGCTGCTCGACGCGGAAAGCAGCGTCAAGCGTCTGAGGTGCGCGCTGGAGGCACGCGGGTCGGCGGACATGCTGGTCATCGGCCGCACTGACGCCCTTCCCGCGCAGGGAATCAACGAAGCGGTCCGGCGCGCCCGCCTCTACCAGGACGCGGGTGCTGACCTGGTCTTCGTGGACGGCATCAAGAAGATCAGCGAACTGGAGGCGGTGGCCGCGGCGGTCGAGGGCCCGAAAGTGGTGTCCGTCGTCGACGGCAACGAGACCACCCGGCTGACCGCCACGGACCTCCAGGAACTCGGATTCTCCCTGGCCTTCTACGCCGTGACGGCTCTGTTCACCGCCACGCGGGCCGTCGCTGACGCCCTGTCCCACCTCCGGGCCGCGGGCACGCCCGCCGGTGGTCCCCCGCAACACAGTTACACGGAGTTCTCTCAACTCGTCGGTGCCGACCTCCACACCGAACTCGACGACCGGTTCGGCGGCTGAGGCCCCGATCGTGGTACGGAGTAGTCTCCGCCGGGACCGTGGGTGTTCGCCCGGCCGTCACCGCCGTGCGTCCACGTGCCGGCATCGCAAGCGAGAGACGGGTGCGACCCAGACAATGCGGCAACTTGGACGCAGCCCAGGCGCTGGGTGCCCGGAACGGCGCAGGGCCCGTTCGCCGCCGCACCCAACTCCCCCGCCCTGCATCGCGCGTACGACCTGCTCGTCGGCGCGGGACGCTGGGAGCCACGCTACTCGCTGGGTACGTTCCCGCTGCGCTTCCCGCACGAGGAGGAGCCGGACGACGCCGACTGGCACATCGAGGGGAGCTACCTGCCAGACGGCGAGAGCTGGTAATTCACCAACCTGCGCTCCCGGGGCCGGGCGTTGCTGATGCTGTTCCTGTTCCTGTTCCTGTTCAGCGAGGTCGGTGAACAGGACGCCCCGACCCGGATCCGGGTCGGCTCACACCTCGACGTGCCGAAGGTGCTGGAGCAGTACGGGGAAGACGGGGCGAGCGGGCTGGCTCTTGCGCCCGATCTGGTGGCGGTGTCCGACCACCGGCCACTCGCCCTCGCCACCGGGTCTCCGGGCGACGTCTTCCTGTGTCATCCGTTCCTGGTGCACGCTGCGCAACCGCACCATGGCGTGCGACCGCGCTTCATGGCGCAGCCGCCGCTGATGCCGACCGCGCCGTACGAACTGGAGCGGGCCGACGGCACGTACTCGCCCGTGGAGATCGCGATCCGTCGGGGCCTGGGGCAGGACACCCCGGTCACCGGCCTTGACTGAGAATCACTCAGGCTTTCCGCCAGAGGCCGGCGCAGCACAGACCTCGGTGAGGATCGCGCAGGAGGTGGTCACCATCCGCGCCGCCATGGTCGGCGGCATCACCGCGTGGGTGGTCCTTGCTGTGCGCCATCCCGGTGCGGATCTGGCGCCCGTAGTCGAGGTACTCCCGCCTGTCGGGCAACGTTTGACCGATCTCGCTGAGCTGTGACCGCTCGCCGCTGACCAGCTGGCTGCGAGCCGGGCCCGGGGAAAGCCGGCCGACTCGGCGACCAGTGCGGGCTTGGTGGTCGGTCGAGAAGTGGGCGTCGTCGAAGAGGGGATCGAGGGGATCACCCTCGTATTCGACCTCGTATCCGACGATGAGACAGGCCTCGGCCACTGGTCCCTGGGAGAGCTGACGGCATGCGTCCACAGCGTCACGGAATAGCGGCCCAAGCTTTGAATGCGGCCGCCCCTGATCGCGAGTTACCCCACACCTGCTCGATGGATCTCCACAGCCATCCCTGACCTGACCGGGCGTCACAGAGGCGGCCGCCCGATGGACAGCCCATTCCGGGGGCGGGGCGGACTGTCCATGGTGGCCGAGGGCCAGCGGGTGGCGCCACCGTAGGCGGCGGGGCCGTACGGGCACCGACGGCTACGGCCCGCTCGTGGCCTTCCTGGTGTCCAATGACGCGCGCTGGATCACCCGGGGACACCATCCCCCCTCTCCGGCGGCATGCGCTGACGCCACGTGGTCTGCGCCGCTGATCCGAAACCGGCCGGAGCCGCTGCTCAGGGTCAGCGAGGGGTGAGGAGGCAGAACTCGTTGCCTTCCGGGTCGGCCAGAACCGTCCAGGAGATGGCGGACTGGTCGATGCCGGGGTCGGCGGCGCCCAGGGAGCGCAGTCGGGCTTCCTCTGCTGCCAGGTCGTCACCGGGGTAGGGGCAGACGTCGAGGTGGACGCGGTTCCACACGCTCTTGATGTCGGGGGTGCGGAGGAATTCCAGGTAGGGGCCGACGCCCTTGGCGGAGCGCATGGTCGCCTGGTCGTCGGTGACCTCGTGCAGCGTCCAGTCCATCGCCTCGCCCCAGAACCGGGCCATCTCTCGTGGGTCGGTGCAGTCGACCACCACCGCGGCGATCGGCCCGGTGTCCTGGTAGATCGGGCGGGGCTCCAGGACGCAGAACTCGTTGCCCTCCGGGTCGGCCATGACCGTCCAGGGGACGTTGCCCTGACCCACGTCGGCGAGCGTCGCGCCGAGATCCTTCAGCCGTGCGACCAACTCCGCCTGATGGGCGGTCGAGGTGGTGGCCAGATCAAGGTGCACCCGGTTCTTGACCGTTTTGCGTTCCGGGCGGGCGATGATGTCGATGCAGACGGCCACGGGGTCGGGGTAGGCGAAGCCCACGGGTTCGAGGTTGGTCACTCCGGGTCCCTCGCTGTCGACACCCCAGCCGAGTGCCTCCGCCCAGAACCGGCCGAGCACGGAGTCGTCCTGGGCCTTCATATTGATCTGCACAAGTCGTGTTGCCATGCCGCAGATCCTAGAAGCTGTCGCCGGCCCTGGCCGCCGCGATCAGACATGTACTCGACCCGGTACTGACCGTGGTCGCCCCGCCGAGACTGTGCGAGTCCTCGTTGACGAAGGCTAGCCCGGGCCGCGGCCGCGGCATGGGGTTGTACGACGGCACAATCGTGCGGCTTATCGGCGGGCCAGCCCTTTCCTCACGTTGCGGGAGAGGCCTTAGCTGCGGTGTCGCCCGGGCTGGGGGACGGGGAACGCGCTGAGCTGCTGGTGCAGCTCGGGGTGGTGGCGCCGACGGGGCTGCCGAATCCGCGGCTGCCCCGGGTGGTAGGCCGAGCGCTGAGTGGGACCGGCCGCGCCCGGTACGGCAGGAGAGCCCGATACGGCAGCAGGGGCCGGGGGGGGTGGGGGGGGGGGGGGGTGTTGGCCTGGTGGGCTGCTCGACGTCTAC
>NZ_JBVIHM010000058.1:0-13279 GCF_055570295.1 Streptomyces sp. NPDC031265 | reverse complement strand
GGAATGGGCATCTCCACGTCAGCCGTCCACCAGGTGTGCTACATGCAACTCGCAGACCATGACAGCTATTTAGTCACCCGGTGACACCCAAGATCCGCACCCCCAGCACAGCAAGCAGCCAGCTCAGCCGACTACACACAGTCCGATCCGGCTGACGCCCACCCCGCTGACACAAAATCACACATTCACAGGGGCCGTGCCGGCCCCGACTGACCTGGCCCTGGGGGCAGGTGACCTGCTGGCGGTCGTAGTCGATGCGGAAGTCGTCCCGGGCGAAGCCCTCGTTGCGGCGGTGTTGGCGGGTGGGGTTGCTCCGCAGTGGCCCGGAGACGGTGACCTGGTGTGCACGTGCGGCTTGTTCCAGGTGGGGCAGGGAGGTGTAGCCGGCGGCGGTCTGCGAGAGAGAGCAGAGGCACACATCCGGCGGCACGGTCATGAAGAGGTGCTACCCGAACTACTTGCACTACACGAGGCAGCACTCGTCCTCGGTGAAGATGGCTGGCACCACAAGGCGCTCTACCGCTGATGCTGGCCAGGTCTCTCAAGCCAGCATCATTGCGGGCTTCGCCTACACCTGCTCCACCTACTACGCTGTCTACTGGGACCTGGTCCCCGCATCAAACGGTGACTCCCCGGCAGGTGGGGTAGGTTGGTGCGCCACTCAGGGGCTGTACGGTCACCCACGCAGCCTCGGAGTGGCGCCACCTCCAACTCTGGTTCAATCACGGAACGGGGAAGAGAAAACATGCGCTTCCTGCGCACTCGCGTTGTGCCGGTCGCTGTGTCTCTCGGGGCGGGTTTGTTGCTTGGCCTAGTGGGCCCCGTTGCCGGGAAATGGGATAATTCCGTTTGTGTCGCCGTGAGTGCTATTTTTTCTAGTGGTTGGCCATGGGCCTGTTATGCGTTCTTGGTGGGCTATTCTCGTCGAACCAAAATCGAGTCAGCGCTGCTGCCGTCTCTGGGGTTGGCTATAGGTGTAGTCACATACTACCTTTTCAAGGATATGAATCCCACAATTCCGGCCGGAGTGGAACCTGCCACATCCGTTCCGGCAGGAATGGAATCTGGCGCCTCCATTCAGGGGCAGATTTTCGTGTGGGGAATAGCCGCCTTCATCTTCGGTGCGCCTGTGGGATTCATAGGGAACGTGGCACGGACACCCGGAGTTGGCGGACTTCCGTTTCGCCTGCTTGTTCCGTTGATTGCCGTCTTCGAGACCACTCAGCGGTTGAACACTGAGGCGGATTCGCAGGGTCTGGTTATCGCCGTAACCTTGAACGCGATACGCGTCGGGGCTTGTGTCGTAGCGGTGGCCCTCGTAGGACACACAGTGTGGAGCTGGCGCACCCGGCGCCGCCGAACTGAGGAACGTGTGGAAATGGGCACGTCAGCGAAGCGCCTCTGACGCATCACATGCCTAAAGTGCCCGTTTCGAAACACCTAGGTGCGACGCAGCGGAGCGCGCGGCCCACCAAAGCATCGTGAGCCGCGCGAACTACAGGCCGTGCATGATGTGTGCGCGCTCCAGGGCCCGAAGGATGGTCTCCTCGGTGGGCACGTCAGGAGCCGTGTAGGCCAGCCGGGAGAACTCGTCGATCGCAGAGTGCACGAAGGGCGGGGTCGTGGAACCGGCGTGGCCCCACTCCGTGCCGGGTCAGGTGCCGGGTCACGGTCCGCCGAGGGCACAAGTAGGCGGTGTGGTCTGGGCGGAGTCGCGGCTGGGAGTGTGTTCATCAGTCCCGCGTTTGGTCAGCGCGGCTTTCGGATGCTGTCGATGATGCGGGTCCAGTGGTCGCTGCCGTGTCCGTTCTCGATCGCGCGCCGGTAGTGGGCCTGCACGGCCAGGGGGAGCGCGAGGTCGAGGCCGAGTGACGTGCTGGTTTCGACGATGTGGTCGGACGTGGCGCCCATCATGGTGACCGTGCTGAGGTCGCCGGGATGCTCTCCGGCATCCAGCGCGGCGCCGGGGGTCTCTTCACCAGCCCTGAGGATGGCGCCGATCGAGTCGGCGGAGGAGAGCAGCTCCGGCAGTGTTTCCTTGGCCTTCATTCCTGCGGTGCCCAGCATCGCGGTGGCGTGCATCAGTGCGGACAGGGTGGTGAGGAACACCGCGAGCTGGGCTTGGTACATCATCTGGGCGAGACCCGGATCCTCGCCCAGATGCTTCGGTGTGCCGAGCAGTGCCAACGTCGCCCGGTGGCTCTCCATCACCTCGTCGGGGCCGCTGTAGTAGACATAGGCTGCCTCCGTGCCGACCATCGGCGCCGGGACCATGACACCACCGGTGAGGAAGGTGGCGTCGTGGCCCGCTGCCCAGGATGCTGCCTTGCGTGTGCGGTCGGGGGTGTCAGAGCTCAGGTTGACCAGCGTCCGGTCGGCGAGCGATGCGGTGGCGCTGTCGAGGATGTCGTACATCGCCTGGTAGTCGGTGAGGCTGAGGATCACGAGGTCACTCGCCTCGACCGCCTCGCCAGGCGTCGCTGCGAGCGTTGCTCCGTCGGCGACGACGCCGTCGGCCCGGCCGGCGGTGCGGTTCCAGACGGTGACCGGGTGGCCGGCGGCGAGGAGGGTGCGGGTCATCGCCTGGCCCATCGGGCCGAGCCCGATCACGGTGACAGCGCTGTCTTGCCTGGTGTGGTGCTGTTGTTCGTTCACCCCTCCATGCTCGGAGAGCGCCACTACTCTTGGAAGTACCCACTATTTTCTGGGGTACTTACCTTTTAGTAAGGGGATCAGTGATGGCCAAGGCGCCGAGATGCGGGCCTTACATCTGCGGCATCGACGCTGCGCTCGACGTGGTGAGCGGCAAGTGGAAGGGACTGATCCTCTGGGAACTTGACGCCCATCGCGTACGCCGCTTCGCCGAGCTGCGGCGCGGTCTGCCTGGAGTGAGCGAGAAGATGCTGACTCAGCACCTGCGTGAGATGGAGGAAGATGGACTGGTGCACCGGGAGGTCTATGCCGAGGTGCCGCCACGGGTGGAGTACTCCCTGACCGAGCACGGGCGCACGCTCAATCAAGCGCTCGGGCCGCTCGGCGCCTGGGGGGGTGAACGGATGCGTCGCGAAGGCTCCGAAGTGGCCGACGTAGCCGAGACCTCACACGGCTAGTGCTCTGACCGCAGACCTTCGCCGGGTTGAGCGGATGTGGGGCCATTGATGCCATCTACCTGGCCGAGGCATCCGCCTATGCTCGGCTCGTGCAGCCGCTTTCCGACAGCAGCAATCCGTTGATCACGGCGTTCCCAGCCGAGCTTGCAAGCGATGCCGAGGCGGTCCTGGCGGTGATGCCTGCGTCTCGGCTCCAGCCGCATGCCTCGTTCTCGGTCGCTGTAGAGGGCCAGCAGGTCTTGATCCCCGGGCGCCTCTACAACGACGAGCCGCCGAACGACGCGGTGGCGTCGCTTTCGTCGCGCCAACGGCAGCTTCTGCACTGCCTTTACTCACGGCACTGCGACGGGGTGGTCAGACAGCGTCACCTGGAGAAGGTCGTTGGTTCCACGGACCCATGGGTTGTCCCCTTCGTCGTGCAGCTGGTTGGCGAGTACGTCTTGGAGATCCTGGTCGTCATCTGCGATGAGCTCCGTGATCTCGCCACGCCCGGCACCTGCGGCCACCTCGCTTACGGGCAGTTCATCGTGGACAACCCAGCCTTCTTCGCGCGCACTCAACGGCGGGTCGTGAGCTACTGGAGCTGCTACTACCGGGGCACCTACGCAAGTTTTCGGGGCTACCCGGGTTGCACACTTCTTGACCTCCTACGGTCCGCCGCCTCCGACAGAGCAGGGCATTCCTGGCCCAACCTCGCTCCCGCCGGCGCCAGGGCGGACGGCTACTGCTAGTGCTGCAACGCGTTGATTCGTTGAGGGTCATGCAGCCTTGAGGGGTGTGCCGTCGTAGGTCCAGCGGTAGGGCTTGGCGGTCGTGTGGTGCTGGATCGCGAGGGAATCGATCTTGTCGATGAGATCGTCGCGGTTGGGGAAGTCGCCGTGCCGCAGGACCCGGTGGGCCAGGACGGAGAAGTACAGCTCGACCTGGTTCAGCCACGAGGCGTGGGGCGGCGTCCAGTGCACGTGCCAGCGTGGATGGGCGGCCAGCCACGCTCTGGTGTTCTTCGCGGTGTGCGCCGATCCGTTGTCCAGGACGACGTGGATCTCGCGGCGCGGGTCGATGGTCCGGTCGAGCATCTTCAGGAAGCGGACAAAGGTCGCGGAGTCGTTGCGCGTGATCGGCTGGGTGAGGACCTGTCCGGTGCGCACGTCCAGGGCGGCGGCGATGGACACTGTGCCGTGTCGGCGGTACTCGAACTCCTGCAGTGCGGGCGGCCGGGTGCGGGTGCCCTTCCGGGGTGGCGGCGGGACCGGGCGGCGATGGCCGTCTTCTCGTCGATGGACAGCACGACCGCTCCCGACGGTGGGGAGAGGTAGAGGCGGCAGACATCCTCGGCTCGGTCCCAGAAGTCGGGGGGGGGGTCGCGGCCGGTGAGCCAGCCGCGCACCCGGTGGGGCTTGAGGTCCAAGTCGGCGAGGATCCTGCCCACTTGGGAGGCAGAGATCGCCCGAGTGGCCAAATGCGCGGCGATCGCGCGGTGCGACCACGTCGACTCCGGGCGCGGCGGGGCACTGGTCGCGGTGGCCACCACGGCGACCCGCACCTCGGGCCCATGGACGCGGGGACGCCCGGGGCGCGGTGCGTCCCGCAGTCCGGCCAGGCCGGCAGCCGCGAACCGTCGGCGCCACTTGCGCACCGTGTTCACGCTCACGCCCTGGGCCCGGGCGATCACCGCGTTGGAGCCGCCCCCGGCCGCCGCCGGCACGATCCTGGCCCGCAGTGCCTCCCGCACCGGGGCTCTGGCTGCGGAAGCGGTCCGCTCCAGCCTCGCGCGCACCCTTCTCGTCCAGCACCACCAGCACTGCCTGGGTCCGTGCCACCCCGACCATCCTCCGCCCCTGTTCCCGCCGACAGGAGTGGATCACGGCGGACACGCGGCGGGAGCAGGCACGATGGGCGTCATACCGAAGAATCCGCCGGAGTCGAGGCAGCACCACTTGCGCCAGCGCCGGAACGAGCACGCTCGCTCGCGATGGTCGCAGCTGGCCGGTGTCGACGTGCGCTTTCGCGCCGGATTCGCCTACGTCGCAGGGACGTTGACCAGCGGGCAAGCCCTGCCGCTGTGCGATCTGCGCATCGGCGGGGGTCCTGCACATCTGGGGCCTCGCTATCTACCTCCGCTCCGGTTCGACTGATAAGCCCGCATGTTGGCTTGTCGCGTATTCGTGGCTGACCTTGCTGCTTTGTTGCGCTGGGTAATCATCGTGCGGCGAGTCATCGTGGCTGTCATGGCCGCGCAGGTTCGCATGGCGACAGCTGGGCGTGGACGCTTATAGTCCTCACTATGATCCACAAGGTCGTCCCCCCATCAGAGCCTCCGGTGACGCTCAGTGATCCGCGCGAGCTTCTGACCGGTTACCTCGACTTCTACAGAGAAGCCGCCCTTCGTAAGTTGGAGGGTCTCTCCGATGAAGAGCTGCGGAACAGTCGATTGCCTTCCGGCTGGGCGCCCTTGAGCCTGCTGAAGCATCTGGCTTACGTAGAACTGCGGTGGATGCGGTGGGGGTTCTCCGGCGAACAAATCGAAGAACCGTGGGGCGACCACTCCCAGCCCGGCCAGTGGGGTGTCGGACCGGATGAATCCATCGAGGACGTCAAGGAGTTCTTCCGGGAGCAGTGTGCGCGCACTCGCGCCATCGTCGCTGAGGCGCGCTTGGAAGACCAGGCAGCGACTCTCGGCGGACGTGTCCCGGCCGACGAAGATCGCCCGACGCTGATCTGGATTCTCTTCCACCTGCTGCAGGAGTACGCGCGACATGTCGGCCACCTCGACATCGCACGCGAGCTGGCCGACGGGGTCATCGGCGAATAGAACCGGTGGGGCAGGCGACTTCGCGCGGCGCTCACCGGTAGAGGCCCTCGACTGCGGGTGCGGCCCCTACGTGCGTTTGTCCAGGCAGTCGGGTCGTTGAGGAAGGCGGTGGAAGGACCGGTCCTGTCCGTAGGCCTCGTCTGCGGTCACCTAGGTCGCCGGAAGGCCGGCCGCCAGGCAGCGGCGGACCATGGCCTTGGCCAGCTCGCCCTTGGTGGCAAACCCCCGGTCCTCGGGGACTTTGGCCGCCTGGCACCGCTCACGGTCTGTCGTCCAGGACTTGGGCAGATAGAGTTCGCGGTCCACCAGAGCCCGCCCGCGTGGGGTGGCATAAGCGGCGAACACCCCGATCTGACAGTTGTCGAGCTTTCCAGAGGTCCCGGTGTACTGCCGTGACACCCCTGCCGACGTGGGCCTTTCTTGATGAATCCCGTGTCATCGATGATCAGCACACCGTCCGGGCCAAGGTGTTCGCCGACGTACTCGCGCACGTCGTCTCGCTCCGCATCCGCATCCCACCGGGCGCCGTTCAGCAGATGCTGCAGTCCCGCGGGATCGCGGTGGCCCGCATACTCCGCCAGCTGCCAGCCGTTCTTCCGGCTCACCGGCGCCAGCAGTCCCCGCACATAGTCCCGCATCCGCCACCGCAGATCAGCCCGCCCGAACCGGCCTGCCACCCGAACGAACACCGACTCCAACTCCGCAGCCCAGCAATCGACTTCACCCATTCCCACCATGACTGGACAACGAGAACAACAACCAGCTCAGGACACGAATTCTCACTGGAGTACTAAGGTCCCGCATCCGCGGGAATGGGGACTCTCACGATGTCCCAAAACCGCTGGGAGACGAGAGTTGAGGCATCGAAGGAAGCGATGACCACCAACTCAAGCCCCTCCGGGGGCGTCAGGGAGCCGACGATGTTCGAGTACCGGATGCACAAGGTGAACGAGGCCGAACTGCTCCGCGAGGCCACCGCCCAGCGGCTGGTCCGCCAGGCCCGCCTCACCCGCCGGAACCGGCGGCACGCGGAGGACGAAGGCGAAGGGCGGGTGAGCCATCTGCGCGACCTGCGCGACCGTTTCGCGCACGCCGCCTGAACGGGATGACCGCAGGCGCCGACCCGGCTCTGCCGCAGGGCCACGAGCTGTTCCGCCAGGTCAGCTCGCGAGCGCAGTACCTGCCCGCGTGCCGGGCCCCGAGGCTTGGTGCTACAGGAATCGGCGCACGACGTGGCCGACCACTGACCACTCAGACGCCGCGCCGGAGAATTTGGCGGCGCCGACTCGTGCGCCTGAGCGTGATCACTCTTGCGCAGACCACGGCAAGGGTGTTATGCCTGGCCGCGCGTTTTTCAGCCACTCCCCTGTTTGCGCTTGCGCATGCCCCCACCAGCCCCTTTAACGTCATTTCGGGGCGACGGAAGAGGGTCGCATGAGACCACGGGGGAGTACGTGTACGCGCAGAGCTGGCAGCGGTTGCTGGACCAGGCGGGGCCGGGCGGACAACAGTCAGGCATGTCACTGGCGTCGGCGGGACCGGCGGGTCGCGGGAACAACAGCGGCGGTGGCAGTGGCGGCGGCGAGTTGAAGCACAGTGCCAAGCCGTGGTCGGACGCGGCGGGCACCGCCCACGCACTGCAGACGGACACCGCCACGGCCAAGGTGAAGCTCACCGCGGCCCACGCCGGTGCCGAGGCGGGCACGGCCGGACTCGCGAGCATGGCCGCGCTCACGTCCGTACTCACCTCGTGGGAGAAGCGGCTGACGGCCGTCCACACCGAGTGCGGCGCGCTGGAGCCGGTTCTGCGTGAGACGGCGTGGGCGCAGGGTGAAGTGGACGCGGGTGTGAAGTCGGCGCTGGCGCAGTTCTCCGCGCCGTCCGGCAAGAGCCGGTGACGTACATGCTCACCTGGCAGCAGTTGCACGACCTCAAGTGCGCCGAGCTCCTGGAGGCCGCCGACGGCTGGGGCGCCGTCAGCACCCAGGCCGACGCGGCCCGGGACCGGATCAGCAACGAGATGATCCACGGTCTGGAGGCCACGCAGAAAGGCATGGCTGCGCCTGCCGCCACCGGCCGCCTGCGGCGCCTGGACCGCAACTACGACTACATCCGAACCGAATGCGGTCTGGTCCGTACGACCGTGACCTCGCTCGTGTACGAACTGATCGGCTTCCAGGGCCAGTTGAAGGACGCCCTGGACGACGCGGCGAGCCTCGGTTTCACGGTCGCGGCGGACGGCTCGGTGAGCTACCCGGCCGGCGGCCAGAACGTGGTCACGGACAAGCCGAACCCCGGCGGCAACGCCAGCGCCGACACCCCGCTCATGTCCCGCCCGCCCACCCTCGGCGCGCTCCACCCCGGCCTCGTCGACCCCAACCCGAACCAGGCCAAGGCCCAGGACATCGCCGACCGCATCCGCCGGGTGCTCACGGCCGCCCGCGAGGCCGACGAACACTTCAGCACGGCACTGAGCAGGCTGAAGGCCGAACCCGGCCTGGACGTCACCGAGGCGACCTGGAAGGACGCGGCTGCCGACCTGGCTGCGGTGCGCAAGGTCTCCGGTGACCGCCTGAAGAAGACCATCCCGACGAACGCCACCCCCGCCCAACGCCACGACTGGTGGACCCACCTCTCCCAGGCCCAGCGCGACGAATACCTCACACTGTGCCCGGACGTCCTCGGCAACCTGGACGGCATCCCGGCCCTCGCCCGCGACGAAGCCAACCGCGACAACCTGCAGATGCTGATCGGCAAACTGTCGGGCGAGGACAACGAGGCGGCCCGGGCCAAACTGGACGGGCTGCGGTCGATCGACCAGCAGCTGCGGGCGGCGCCGGAGCCGGGCGTCCCGCCCATGTGCCTGCTCGGGATCGGCGACCAAGGCAACGGCCGCGCCATCGTCTCGTACGGCAACCCCGACACGGCGAAGAACGTCGCCGCGTACGTTCCGGGTCTGGGCACCAGTCTCGACAAGCACTTCGCCGAGAGCGACCTGAAGCGGGCGCGGGAGACCGCCCTCGGTGCCAGGGAAGCGGACCCCAACAATCCCACCGCTTCGATGGTCTGGCTCGGGTATGACGCCCCTCAGCTGCCCGCCGAACAACCCCTGGCCAACGCCGCCGTCATGATCGACTACAACGCCAAGATGGGTGCTACCGCGTACAACGGGTTCATGGCAGGCATCTCCGTCACGCACGAGACGGGCGACCCTCATATCACCGCCGTCGGTCACTCCTACGGCTCGCTCACCGTCGGCCTCGCCGCTCAACGGCACGGCGGCATCCCCGGAGCCGACGACATCATCCTCGTGGGCAGCCCGGGCACGGAAGCGAAGACCGCCGACGACCTCGGAGTCGGACGGGACCACGTGTATGTGGGCGCCGCCAAGAACGACATCGTGACCCAGCTGCCCAGCAAGAGCGAAGCCACCGGAATCCTGCTCGGGGGCCTTCTCGGGGGACCTGGCGGTGCGCACATCGGCCACGAGATCGGCCACGCATTGAACGACGACCCCGACGAGCGCTACTTCGGTGCCGACCCAGCGAGCCGCGAGTTCGGGGCCAAGCGCTTCGCAACGAGCGACGGGCCGCTGCTCGTCAACCCTGACGCGGATACGGTTGACAAGATCATGCACCTGAAGAACCCCACGGACCTCGGCGCACACTCCAACTACTTCGATCCGGAGAAGGATGCAATGTCGGCAAGCAACATCGCGCTCATTGTAGTGGGCAAGGGCGGCAAGATCATCACGGCGGAGCCCCGATGAGTTCCCTCCTCCGCTCGGTCACCGTGATCCTGCTCTTCATGACTGTCGTCGGCTGCGGAGCACTCCCCAGCGCCCCATCTGAAGTAAGGAAACCGACCATGGACATGCGCCAAGGTGCCGAGCAGGCCGATACGCTGCTTCAGCAGACCTTGCGGAGCATCGCTCCACCCCTGCGCTGGAACCACGGCCCCTCGAACGACATCGCCTGTAGCAACATCCTGGGCAAGGGCACAGGTACCGGCTCGGTCAAGCGCCGTATCGCCATCCTGACCAAAGTGTCCGCGGAGCGACGGGGCAGCCTGCTCGGCATCGTCGAGCGCAACTGGAGGAACTGGGGTTACAAGATCAACGGCGTCAACCCCGACAAGGAAATGCCCGCCATCTTCGCCACCACGCCCGACGACTTTCAAATCACGCTGCAGGTGGGCGCCACCGGCCAGTTCATCTTCTCCGCCGGTACTCCCTGCCTCACTCAGACCGACAACGTCCCCGAGCCCACCACCACCCCCAACACCCCGCAGCGCGACGTCCTCTACCCCGCGCCCGCCGACATCCACGACGACTTCTGGTCAGCCCCCACCCCGGGCGCCCCGAGCCCTCAGCAGCCCTCCCCCGACGCCGGCCGGTAGTACGCAGCCGCGATCGTCCCCAACCCACGCTGTACCGCGCGCCGAGGGGACCCGGCGGCGGGGTATCTGGGCCACAAGATCGGGGAGACTGTGGAAGGTCCTGACCAGCTCTACTTCGGTACCGGCCCGGCGAGCCACGGGTTCGGTGCCAAACGCTTCGCCACGGGTGACGGCCCGTTCATCACGAACGTGAACTCCCACAAGCGGTTCCCCTCCATTGCGGCACCCCGTGCTTTACCCAAACAGCCGTCGCTGCCCCGACCACCCGGGCCAACACACCCGAACGCGACGGTCAGTACCCGCTCCGCCCGTACCTCCACGACGACTTCTGGTCCGCCACTGCGGTGCATACGTGAACGACGGTCCCTGCTCCCAGCGGGTTCGGTACCACCCCGGGCTGGGAAGGGTCCCCGGGTCAGTGCATAGCGTGGCCGTACGCCGCCACAAGGTGGTCCAGGCCCGGGTCCCCGAACTCCGTTCGCAGCTCGCGGAAGGCGTCGGTCTTGTCGGGGCCGAAGCGGGAGACGTGGGAGGCGTAGCTGTCCGGGGTGAGGAATCTGGGGGGTGTGGTCTTGCTGTGGAACTTGTCCGCGTACATCACCAGCCGCTCCTCGGCGGATTCCGCGAGGTAGTCGGCGGGCGGCAGCGGCAACCGCTGGCGCTCGATGTCGTCCTTGGTCAGCCCCACACCGGTATGGCAGGAGCAGAACCGGCACACGGACTCGGGGAACCCTTCCTCGGCTAGGAGGTCGTGGCCGAGGATGCCGTGGCGCAGGTAGGTCTCCCGGCTGCCCATCTGCTGCGGGGCGTGACGCTCGGCCAGTTGTATGTCGTGGCCTTGCTGACGGGCGCGGCCGGGGTGCTGTTCAACACCGCCTATCCGCCGTTCTTCGCCCACCTGGTGCCTCGCTCGTCCTACGTCGACGCGAACAGCAAGCTCAGTGCCAGCCGGTCAGCGTCGTACGTCGCCGGCCCGGCGATCGGTGGTGCTCTGGTCCAGGCGTTGACCGCTCCCGTCGCCGTCGTCGTCGACGCCCTGACGTTCCTGGCGTCTGCGGTTCTGGTCGGTCGGGTTTCGCTCGACGAACCGCTGGCCGCCCATGACCAAGCGGCATCCTCGCTGCTGCGGCGTGCCCGGGAGGGACTGGTATTCGTTGTCCGTCACCCGGTGCTGCGGGCGAGCCTCGGGTGCGCGGCGACCGTCAACTTCTTCACCTTCATCGCGGGCAGTGGACTGATCGTGCTGTTTGCCAGCCGGAACCTCGGACTGAGCGCTGGAGTCATCGGCATGGCGTTCGGGATCGGCGCCACCGGCGCGCTCCTTGGCGCGGTGATCGCCCCGAAGGTCTCGCGAAGGCTCGGCGTGGGCCGCAGCATCGTCGTGGGCGCTGTGTTGTTCCCGGCACCGATCGGCATCGCCGCTGCTGCGGGCGGCCCCCTCTGGGCTCGCGCCGGAGCCCTGGCCGTGGCCGAGTTCCTCTCCGGCGTCGGCGTCATGCTGTTCGACGTCAACCTCAACTCCCTTCAGACGGACGTGATACCCGATGGCATGCGCAGTCGAGTCGCCGGCGCGTTCAGCACGATCAATTACGGCTTGCGCCCGGTGGGCGCCGTCCTCGGCGGCCTCCTCGCTACCCTCATCGGCCTCCGGGCGACCCTCCTCATCGGGGCTGTCGGCGGAGCGCTGTCCCTGCTCTGGTTGCTGCCCTCGCCGATACCAGGCATCCGCTCCCTGACTTCGGACCATTCAGTGGCTCCGGACAGCGACATGGACGCGCGACCATTGCCTTCCTGATTGTTGGGGAACCACCCGGGTCCGAGCGAAGTCTTCCCGGACCTGACGGCCCGGTACATGCGTGCCTGGCCGCGGGTCGCTCAGTGCGGGTAGTGTTCGGGCGCCCCGTGGCATCGCCCTTGTGGATCGGATCCATGATCCGCCTCCGCGGAACCGCAGTCATCGTCGGCACGGGCCGAGAGCTGCATACGGCGAAAAGTCTGTCGCCCGACCAGATCGGTGCCATCCGACGCAGAGGCGCCATAGCGCCTCACAACTGACCGCGCTCTCAGGCGAGTTGTCGATAGCCTTCGTCTTCATGACGCGCGCTTGGATCCTACCGATGCTGCTTGTGCTCTGCGGCTCAGTCGTTGCGACTGGGCTGATCTTCAGGGGGACCCTCGGCGCAGCCGCAGCCATCCTGTTGGTGTTTGTGCTGCTCGCAGGGGTGAACTCGCCTCTGATTTTCCCGAGGTCGATCGGTGCGCTGGAGGCACAACGCCGCAGCGCGGTCGATGGCCGGCCGGTTGTCTTTTGGCGGTCGGGCTGCAAGTACTGCCTCCGTCTGCGCATCCGGTTGGGCCGTAGAGCCCGCCAGTTGCATTGGGTCGACATCTGGCGTGACCCGGCTGGAGCGGCAGCGGTGAGGGCAGCCAACGACGGCAATGAGACCGTGCCGACTGTCGTCGTGGCGGGCCAGCCACACGTCAACCCCGATCCTGAATGGGTGCGCGAACAGCTCTCCCCTTCCGCGTGATCGGGAGGAGTGCCATATCGGGTGGCGTCCGTGGGCCACGAAAGATCGTCAGCCGGTTCGACGCCGTCTGAACCTCCGTCTGAGCCGTTGTTGTCTTTCCGATCTTGAGAGATGCGTGTCGAACAGGAGTCCCGATTGGGTGATCGTGGGGCGCTTGGCGCATACGGACAGGGCCTCCTGAACAGCTCGTTGGTGTCGAATCACCGAGCAGCAGGAGGCCCTGATGCAGCAGCGAGCCTTTTCCGACCTCATGTTGAGGCGTGGTGGAGGACGAGTACGGCCTTCACGGTGTCGGTGATCCGGTTCGTGCTGCAGCGAAGCTTCCGCAGGAGGCGCCAGCCCTTCAGTACGGCAATGGCCTGCTCGCCGGCGCAGCGGATTGTGGCGTGGCTGCTGTTGTGCCGTTGCTTCCAGCGCTTGAGTCGGCG
>NZ_JBVIHM010000057.1:0-16651 GCF_055570295.1 Streptomyces sp. NPDC031265 | reverse complement strand
CGGGGGGGGGCAAAACTGGCCAACTTCCGGAAATCACGCCCGGAAACACACCCAACCTGAAGGGGCCCGGAAAAGCACAACACGGTTCCCACACCGGTGCGCCGCTGCGTGGTTCAGGGGGCTCAGGCCTTGACGTTCACCCCGGCCCAGGCGGCGTCCACGGCCTTGGCCTCGGCGCTGTTCGCGCCGTAGAGGTCGGTGGCCGCCTTCAAGGTGCCCTGACGGGCACCGTGGTAGTCGGTCGTGGACGTGAAGTACGTGGTCAGCGCCTTGTACCAGATCTGCACCGCCTTGTCGCGGCCGATGCCGGTGACAGTGGAGCTGTCCACGGTCGGGCTGTCGTAGTGCACACCGTTGATGTCCTTCGCGCCGCTTCCCTCGGACAGCAGGTAGAAGAAGTGGTTGGCGACACCGGAGGAGTAGTGCACGTCGAGGTCGCCGACGCCGGCGCTCCAGTAGTCGGCGGAACCGCGGCCGTCCTTGCTCGGCTTGTCCTGGTAACGCAGCGGCTTGCCGTTGCCGAAGATGTCGATCTTCTCGCCGAGCAGGTAGTCGCCCTTGTCCTGCGCGTTGTTCGCGTTCCACTCCACCGCGGTGCCGAAGATGTCCGAGGTGGCCTCGTTCAGGCCGCCGGACTCGCCGGAGTACTGCAGGTCCGCGGTGGCGGAGGTGACGCCGTGGCTGAACTCGTGGCCAGCCACGTCGAGCTGGGTCAGCGGGTGCTGGCTGCTCGCGCCGTCACCGTAGGTGATGGTGAAGGACTGGTCGTCCCAGAAGGCGTTCTGGTAGGCGTTGCCGTAGTGGACGCGGGAGAGCGGGGCCCGGCCGTCGTTCTTGATGCCGTTGCGGTGCAGGACGTTCTTGTAGAAGTCCCAGGTCTGGGCGGCACCGTAGGCGGCGTCCACGGCGGCCGTCTGGTTGTTGGCGGGACTGCCGGTGCCCCACTTGTTGTCCGCGTCGGTGAAGACGGTGCCCTTGCCGCTCGTCTTGTGCTTGAGGTCGACGGTGCTGGAGCCGCCGCGCACGCTGTCGACGAGGGAGTAACCCGTCGAAGACTTGGTGGTGTTGAGGCTGACCGTACCGCTGTACTGGCTGGCGCCGGTGCCGACCGCGGCGGCCTGGGAGCCGCCCGGTGTGGCGGCCTCGGAGCCGGCCTTGGCGGCGATGCCGTCGGCTATGTCATTGATCAGCTGGATCTCGTACAGCTTCTTGCCGGTGTTGGCGTCGGTGACGACGCGCAGTCGGCTCGGGGTGACACCGTCCTGCTGGGTGCCGGTGACGA
The DNA here is from genome assembly GCF_055570295.1 of Streptomyces sp. NPDC031265. Classification (NCBI taxonomy): domain Bacteria; kingdom Bacillati; phylum Actinomycetota; class Actinomycetes; order Kitasatosporales; family Streptomycetaceae; genus Streptomyces; species Streptomyces sp. NPDC031265. The sequence continues at coordinate 15,369 of NZ_JBVIHM010000057.1, read as the reverse complement.
CGGTCTCGTAGGCGAGGACGGGCTTGCCGTCGGCGGCCCAGATGACCCTGCGGGGAGCGTCGCCGGTGGCGGCACCCGTGGACTTAGCGGCCTTGGCAGCCTTGACCGCGGCGGACGTGGCGGCGGTCGGGGTCAGCTTCGGGGTGAGCGAGGCGACCTTGATGGCGGTCTTGACGGCCTTGGTGACCTCCTTGACCGTGCCGTCGGCGGCACGGTGGACGACGAGGTCGCCGCCGAGGACCGGAAGACCGGCGTAGGTGCGCTCGTAGCGGGTGTGGACCGTGCCGTCGGCGTCCTTGATGACGTCCTTGACGACCAGCTCCTCCTTGGTACCGAGGCCGAGCGCCTGGGCGGTGGCCGCGACGGAGGTGGCGTTGTGGTGCTCCGGAGCGGCACCCGCTGATGCGGTGGCGGCACCGGCGGCGAGCAGGGCGCCGGTGAGGACGGCGGCGCCGGACGTCAGGGCGAGACGGCGCGCTCTGCCGTCGGTGGGGGAAAGCGAGGACATGTGGTTTCTCCAGAGCGTCATGGGGAGTTGGGCGGGATCGCCGCCCAACCGTTCAAGGAGGGACTGCCTTGATGGGCAGGGACACTCCCAGCCCGCCGCGCACATGTCACGTGACACAAAAGGGGGTTGGGCCGCTCATGCCGGATTTGCCGCCCGTCTCTTCACGGGAAGGACAAGGCTCCGATACACGCCGACACGGCTGAGACAGGAATCCGCAACACGCTTGAAAGGAGTCCTACGGCGCATACGAGGCCCCCGCGCCACTCATCCCTCTCAGCGGCATCCCACAGAGGCCCCCGCCTTGACGCAGGGGTACGTGCTCGAGCCCGCTCCCATACCTGACAACTGCCCGGGCCTGTTCGGCGGTCGGCGCTGACGTCCCCGACGGATGAACTGGCGGGCCCGGCGCCTAGTGACGGCGCCCGGTCCCCTGCGGGATCCGACCGGGCACGCTCAACGAGCGCGGTGGCGGCACCGCCGCCGCAGGACACGCCCCGCCGCCTGGGTGGAACCGGCGCAACCCGAAGGCGGCCTGCCCTGCCCCTCCGAGCGCCGCAGTCCTCGGGAGGCGGAGTACGGATCGGGCCGGGTAAGGCGTCGTACGGTTCCATCGGGGCTCTTCTTCGGGAGTGACGCGTTTGGCCGGTGCCGACGAATCTGCGGAGAAGAGCCCCTTGGGCACCGGAGTTGACACGGTCGGCACCCGGCCTGTGGCGGGCAAGGGTGAGCCGTCCCGGAGTGTCCTCGTCCAGCCGGGGATCCGAGAATGGGGGCGTCCTCCCGGAGCTGGTTCGGATCTGGTGCCCGACCCAGTCGAGCCCCTTGCTCTTGCAAGTAATATGCAACAAGCTTGACGGGTCCTTACTGCCTGCCTGTGACGTGGAGCCCTGCCATGCCCCGCCTGATGCCGGACACCGGACCGCAGCGCGTCCTCGCTGCCTCGAACTTCGTCTACACCGTCGGCAGCGGCCTCTATCTGACCGCCGGGGTGCTGTATTTCACTGAGGCGGTTCACCTTCCGGCAGACCAGGTGGGGCTCGGACTCGGCATCGCCGGTCTTGTCGCGCTGGCCCTGGGCGTCGCGGTCGGTCATCTGGCGGACAGATACGGAGCACGCGGCGTCTACGCCGCCACCCTTGTGATCCAGGCGCTGGCCACGGCCAGCTTCGTGTTGGTGGACAGCTTCTGGCCGTTCGTGCTCGCGGTCGGCTCGGCCGCCGGGGCGAAGGCAGCCGGAGTAGCCGCCCGCTCCCCGCTCATCAGGCACTACGGAGGGGGCCGGCCGCAGGAGTTCCGGGCTTATCTCCGCGCGGTGACCAACGTCGGCATCTCTCTCGGTGCGCTGGGAGCGGGCTGGGTTGTTCAAGTGGGCACCCTCACCGCCTATCAGCTGATGGCCGTCGGCAACGCGATCGCTTTCGTGGTCTCCGCGGCGCTCCTGGTCCTGCTCCCACCGGTTACGCCGGTCCCGGCCACCAGCGGCCCTCGCTGGATCGCCCTCCGAGACCGCCCGTACCTGCTGCTCACCATCGTCGACGGGATCATGGCCATCCAGTTCAAGGTGCTCACGGTGGCCATCCCGCTCTGGCTGGTCGGTGCCACCACCGCCCCGCACTGGCTCATCTCGGGCACCATGGTCACCGGAACCGTCATCGTCGTCGCATTCCAGGTGCGAGCCAGCCGCAACATCGATTCCCCCGCGGCCGGCGGAAACGCCTACCGCCGGGCAGGCGTGGCCTTCCTCATCGCCTGCTCGCTGATCTCCCTGTCCGCGGGGACACCGGCATGGGCTGCCGCAACCCTGCTCATCACCGCCGTGGTCATCCACACAGTCGGCGAACTCTGGCACGCCGCCGCCGGCTTCGAGGTGTCCTTCACCCTCGCCCCACCACACGCCACCGGCCAGTACCTGGGCGTATTCGGCCTGGGCGCCGGACTGGCCGAGGCCCTTGGACCAGGTCTGCTCATCGCGCTCTGCATCACCTGGGGCCGCCCCGGCTGGTATGTCGTCGGAGCCATGTTCGCCCTGACCGGCCTGGCAGCACCACCCGCTGTCCGCTGGGCACAACACCACCAGCACGCTCGGCAAACGCAGCCTGACTCCATGGCCAAGGCGCAAGCCGCCTGATCAGCCGTGCAGGCTGGCCCGGATGCTGCTCGCCAGGCTTGACGCCCTGAAGGAGGACATCACGACCTCCAGGCATGGTTGACCTCCGCTTGCTCCGAGATGACCTAACTGGCCGCCTGTATCAGGGACTTTGCGCAGCTACTGATGCCCCGCACAGGAAATTGCGAACGCCGCGACTGCGTCCAGCGAGCCAGGCCGCAGGGCGGGGGAGGCCTCGGGGTGGACCCCGGCCGCCAGACGTATGTTCCCTATCCGGTGTTCAAGAGCGGATGATCCATTGCTTCCTACGTGGAGAGAGAACGTGGGAGCCGGAGTTGGAGGGGTTGTGCCGGTTCGCGCGGCTCGGTTCTCGGCAAGACCACGGGCCGCACGTAGGGTCGGGACGGTGACCGAGTCTCAGTCGAACCAGGATCTGAAGCGCTTTCTGAACGCACTGCGGATAGGTGAAGCCGCACGGGCCGTGCTTCATGAGTGGCACCTCACCGATGCCGTCAACTCAGGCTGACGGCCGAGGGGGAGTCAACTAAAGTTGACGCATGGCCGAAGTGGATATTTCGTCGATCATCGAGAACGCCGATCACCTCGAAGCACTGCGCGAGGCGGCCGCGCTGCGCCGCCGCCTGGAAGGCCAGGAAGAGGTTCTCGTGCACCGGGCGCGCGTGGCAGGGACAACGTGGACGCAGATCGCCGAGGCGCTGGGGGTCTCAAAGCAGGCCGTACACAAGAAGTACGGCGGCCGACGCCTGTTCGGCCGGACGGAGGCCTGACCGTCATGACCTCGCTCCTCGACGATCTGGTACGACGAACGGCGGAGCGGCTCGGCGCCCGACAGCGTGGCGTCGTCGTGGCGGGTGCCGTCCGGGGCGGGCAGTCCGCACTGCACGGCGCAGACCCCGGCACGCTGTTCGAGATCGGTTCCGTCACCAAGACGTTCACCGCGCTGGCCCTGGCCCAGCTCACGGTGCGTGGCGCTGTGCGACTGGACCAACCGCTTCGCGACCTGCTGCCCCGCGACATCACGGCTCCCGAACGTGGCGGTGAGGTCATCGAGCTGGCTCACCTGGCCTGCCACACTTCCGGCCTGCCCCGGCTACCCAAAGGCCTCCTGTCGCGGAGCCTGTTCCGATCGGACCCCTACGCCGGCTGTACGGGCGAACTCCTGCTGGACGGATTGCGGCGCACCCGACTGCGGTCGGTGCCCGGTACCCGCTTCCGCTACTCCAACCTCGGCGCCGGCCTGCTCGGGCTTGCCCTGGCACGCCATACCGGCACCGACTACGACACGCTCATCCAGGCCGAGATCTGCCGGCCCCTCGGCATGACCGACACCCATGTGGTCCTCGACCCCGGACGCACCGCACGACTGGCCGCCGGCCACTCCCGCACCGGCCGCCCCCGCCCACCCTGGCACCTGGCCGCGCTCGCCGGCGCCGGCGGCCTGCACTCCACCATGCCCGACCTGCTCACGCTGGCCCGGGCTCAGATCGGCCCCGCACCCGAAGAACTCGCCGAAGCCATCGCTCTCACCCATACCACCGCCCACCGCATCAACGCCAGAACCGCCATCCATCCCGGCTGGATCTCGGCCAACCTGCCCCGCAGCCAGCACCGGATCCTGTTCCAGACCGGCGGCACCGGCGGCTACAGCAGCCTGCTGGCCATAGCTCCCGAACACCGAGCCGCAGTTGTCGTCCTCAACGCCAACACCCGACCCGTGGACCGTCCCGGCCTCAACCTGCTCGCACAGATCATCGACTCCGGACCCGGTCCGGACCCCGTCCCGGCCGCCACCGGCGCCTGACCGGCGGCGCCCCACACCGACCGGTTTGACGCAGCCCCCGCTGGAGAACCCGCTGTTTGGACAGGTACGCGATCTGCTGCCTCCGCGCCTGCAACGACAGCTCATCCTCGCGGCCCGAGGATTTACAGCGCATACTTCCGGGCCCGGGCCAGACTCTGGCTGTGCTGGCCTTGTTCTTCTCCTGGGGGCTCGGGACGCGGACCCGACCATGGCCCCGCCGTTTCCCGTACGGTTCGGGCGCAGGGGGGCCGGAGGCAGCCGCAGGGCTGAGCAGGTCACACTGCCGGTGGCTGGCTGGAGGGGGCGGGCTGGTCCAGCTGCTGCTGGCGGCGCCGCTGCTCGTTGCGATGGTCCTCGACGCGCTGGGTGAACAGCTTCAACGGCCTGGGCGGAGGAGCGGATGGCCGACCCCCGTGGTTGGTGATGTACCCGGTCAGCTTGCGGTTTGCTCCGGGGGGAAGTCGGCGCTGAGAGTCACCTCCCGCCAGCCGTCGAAGGTGCTCCTGAGGGAGTCGAGCTTGGCGTTGGCGATGTCGTATGCGGCCTTGCCCAGCAGCAGGCGCAGTGGGGGCATTTCGGCCGTGACCGCTTCGATGACGGCCTGGGCGGCGCGTGCCGGATCCCCGGGCTGGTGGCCGTAGGTGGCCAGGGTGCTCGCGCGTCGTGCCGCCCGCGGTGGCGGCGTAGTCGGCAATGGTGGTGGCGGACTGACGCATGGAGGGCCCGGACCAGTTGGTGCGGAACGCGGCGGGTTCGACGATCGTGACCTTGATGCCGAGTGGGGCGACCTCGGCGGCGAGGGACTCGGAGAGACCTTCCACGGCGAATTTGGTGGCGTGGTAGTAGCCGGTGGCTCCGAAGCCGACCAGGCCTCCGAGGGAGGAGATGTTCACGATGTGGCCGGCGCGACGGGCTCGCATGCCGGGCAGGACGGCCCTGGTGGTGTCCACCAGGCCGAAGACGTTGGTGTCGAACAAGGCACGAACCTCGTCGTCCTCGCCCTCCTCGACGGCGGCGAGGTAGCCGTAGCCCGCGTTGTTGACCAGTACGTCGATCTGTCCGAAGGCGGCCTGTGCCTGGGCGACCGCGTAGGCGGTCTGTTCGGCGTCGGTGACGTCCAGCGCCAGCACGATGGCACGTTCCTCGTGCCCGGCGATCACGTCGGCGGCCTTGCCGGGATCCCGGGCCGTGACCACCGCCCGCCATCCGTGTTCCAGCACGGCGCGGGCCAGCGCCCGGCCCAGGCCGGAGGAGCAGCCGGTGATGAACCAGACGGGCGGATCAGGGGAGGTCATGCCGGATGTGTCCTTCGTCTTGAGAGTCTGTGAATTCGGTGAGGGTGAAGCCGGCCAGCAGGGCCAGCGACTGTGCGGCAGCGCTGCCGGGTTCAGCTCGGTAGACCACCAGGTGCTGACCGGGCGCGCTGTTGACGGAGAAGGTCTCGAAGTCCAGAGTCAGGTCGCCGACCAGCGGGTGGTGAAATCGCTTGGCCGAGGCCGTCTTGGCCCGTACCTCGTGGCGCGCCCACATGCGTGCGAAGTCGTGGTTGCGTACGGAAGGTTCACCCACCAGCTCCTGCAACCGCTGATCGTCCGGGGCGGGATTGGCGGCCCGCAGCGCGGCCACGCACCCCTGCGCCACAACGGCCCAGTCGCGGTAGAAGTCCTGTGCGGCGGGGTTGAGGAACATCGCTGTGATCAGGCTCGTCTCGCTGCCCAGCCAGGAGAGCAGCGCCTCGCCCAGGGAGTTGACGGCCAGCAGGTCGAGATAGCGGCCGTAGACCAGAGCCGGTGTGTCCGCCCAGGCGTCCAGCAAGGACACCAGTTGCGGGCCGCCGTACTCCCGGGCAGCCCGGGGCCTCCCACGCTGTGGCGGATCGACGATTGCGCGCAGGTAGGCGGCCTCCTCGTCCTCCAGCAGGAGCGCGGCCGCCAATGCCCCGAGGACCTGGGGTGAGGGATTGCGTTCGCGCCCCTGTTCCAACCGCACGTAGTAGTCGGTGCTCACCCCCGCGAGGACGGCGACCTCCTCGCGGCGCAGACCAGGGGTGCGACGGGTCCCCGGGGGCATCCCGTGGTCCTCGGGGCGCACCAGCGCGCGCCGGGCCCGCAGGAACTCGCTCAGCCGGTTCTTGTCCATGCCTGCCAACGTACGGGCCAGCACCGCCAACCGGGTGGCCCTGCCACACCCACCCGGAGGACGACCTCGACGGTGCCCTGGTATTCGGCTGCGTCCTTGCCGGAAGCACCCGATCGGCCCGGCTCGCTAGCATGCAACGCATGGCCATCAAACTTGAGAACGTCGGCATCGCCGTTCGCGACCTCGAAGCAGCGATCTCCTTTTTCACCGACCTCGGCCTCACGGTCGTCGGCCGTGACACGGTCAGTGGTGAGTGGACCGACACCGCTGTCGGCCTTGATGGCAATCACGCCAAAATTGCGATGCTCCAGACGCCAGACGGTCACGGTCGCCTTGAACTCTTCGAGTACATCCACCCCGAAGCGATCGAGACGCAGCCCACTCGTCCCAACGAGATCGGCATGCATCGCGTCGCCTTCTCAGTCGACGACATCCACAAAGCCCTTGAGACAGCCGCAAAGCACGGATGCCATCCGCTTCGCGGTGTGGCGACCTATGAGGACGTCTACAAGCTCACGTACGTCCGCGGTCCCAGCGGCATCCTTGTGATGCTCGCCGAGGAGCTGAAGAAGAACTGACGGCTGATCGGGTCAATTGGCGTCGCGCTTACACGGCGCGTAACCGGGTCTGGCCGCTGGCGGGCAAACACCCTCCGGACGCCGGTGGACAGGCCACGGTCGGCCGCGACGATGCCCTGGCGATCGCGCACTCCGGCAAGGAGGACGCGTCCGCGATCTGGAAGAAGGCCTACGGCCGTCACCCCCTGACAGCATTCGTCGACCAGCTGGCTGGAGATCGTTCAGATCGCACTCGACCTGCTGGCCTGGATGCCCATGCTCGCTCTGACTGACACAGCCCGGCTCTGGGAACCCATCTCGTATAACAGGTTGGCGCTGGGGTCTGATCCGGCCCTTCGGGGGCAGTGGGTACGGCGTGCACGTTACGTCGTGCGCGGATCGGGGGCTCAGGGCCAGGCTGTGAGCATGTCCGGGCTATGTAGGGCGGTCGGTTGCCTTGAGTTGTCCCGGTGGACAGGGCCTTGGCCCGGCGATGCTCGCGCGGCGTTCCAGGAGCCGGGCCGGAAGGTCGTGGTCGGGGCCGGTGAGGCGAGTCAGGTGAGGCCTCACCTCATGCGACGTGCGCGACCAGCCGGTGACCGGGGATTCGGCCGTGTGCCGTGAAGCGAAGGCCGTGCGCCGAGCGGGTGGTGAGCGCACTCACCCGGTGGGACCACCGGCGGCTTCCTGCCGCACGGTCTCGGCGACGCTGGAGAGTGCCGCGCCGAAGTGGCGGCGCTGTGCAGCGGTGAGAGAGTCGAACACGAGTCGGCGCACCTGTGCGACATGCCCCGGCGCGCTGTCGGCCACCTTCTGTCGGCCACTGTCGGTCAGCGTGGCCAGGGTGTAGCGACCGTCGCTGGGATCAACGCGACGAACGATCCACTCTCGCGCCTCAAAGCGGTCCATCAGCTTCGACAGGCGTGGGAGAGCGCTGTTGCAGTCCCGGGCCAACTCGCTGAACCGCATGGTGACCTGATGTGCCATCGACAACCGGGCGAGCACGCCGTACTCGAAGTTCGAGATGCCCGCGTCGCGCTGCAACTGACGGTCCAGGGCTGCGGGCAGCGCGATCACGACGGTGAGAAGGTCCTGCCAAAGTTCCTGCTGCTCGGTGTCGAGCCACGGTGACGGTTCATCCATGTGATCCATCCTACTTGCCCAGGCAACAGATGTCTGTTGCCTGGGCAAGTCACTGTCGCCTACCTTATGAGTTGCTCAGGCAAGTCAAATGCAGCTTCAAGGAGTCCCCTGTGATCAAGCTCAGCATCTTCCTGACCCGGCGGGCAGACCTCTCCCACGAGGAGTTCGTGGACTACTGGACCCAGAAGCACACCCCGCTGCTCTCGAGCCTGCCCGGCGGAGAGGTTCCGGTGCGGCGCTACGTCCAGCTCCTGCCCACCGACGACGAGATCCCCGGCATAACCACCGCCGCCTACGACGGTGTCGCCGAGGTGTGGGTCGACGGCATCGCCGACGCCGCCCGCTGGTTCACCTCCGACACCTACACCACGATCGTCGCCGCGGACGAGGAGAACTTCCTCGACCGCTCCCGGACCCGCTTCCTCTACGCCACCGAGAGCCCGATCTTCGGCTGAACCGCCGTCGCTGAGGACTCGCCCCCGGGGCCAGCGGCCGGCCGCAGATAAATCGGGCGGAACGAGCCCCGGGCGCCCTGACGGTCAGGCCGTCCAACACGTCACCCGTGTGGCACATGTGCCGCCTACCGCACGGGTGACGGGTCAGTGGGCGGAGTCGAACTCGCGTAGCACCTGTGGCAGGGCCTTGAGGACCGTCGTGGAGTGGTCGAACTGCCCGACGTCGCTCAGTTCCTGGTCGGCCCCGTGGGAAGCCAGCTGACGTTGGCAGTGAAGGGAGTTCGTAAAGGAGACGTCCGTGTCGCCCCTGGCGTGGAAGAGGTGCACCGGGACTGTCGGCCGCCAGTCACAGGTGGTGTCCATCACCTGCAGTTTCCGCCTCAGGATCCCTGTGGGGTTGCGCACCTTCTGGAGGAACTCGGAGGTGAACAGTTCTTTCGAGGTGGCCGGCAGAGCGGCCGCGATCTGCGACGCCTGGTGGTCGCCGTCGAACAGCTTCTCCACCGTCTTGTCGTAGGGGGCACGGAATGCCTGCTCCGCCGTGTCGTACAGGCCGTACATCCGGTTCCAGGCGGTGGTGAAATAGGCGAGGTAGAGGGACGAGCGGGCAACCTTGTCGGCTGCTGCGGCGGCCTCGAAACCACTCAGGTCGAACGGGCCGGAGATCGGGGCCAGCGCACCCGGGCGGAAGTACGGGTCGACACCCTGTTGCAGGGCGCGCCCGACCAGCATGGTGGCCGGTCCGCCCTGGGAGAATCCGCTGACCAATACGCGCCGGTCGAGTGTGCGACCGTCCCGGGCCGCGAAGGCGCGAGCCGCCCGCAAGGCATCCACCGACGCGCTGACGGTCGCCTCCGGGTTCCCGTAGGGATGGATCCCCGGGCCCTTGCCCATGCCGAGGTAGTCCGGTGCGGACACCGCCCGGCCGGTCGAGGCGAACAGCAGTGCCGTGGTCCGGTCGGGGGACTCGTCGTTCACCGAGGCCACCTCCCCCCGGTACACCTCTGTGCCGTGCAGCCAGGACACCACCCGAAGGCCGCGGTCGTCGCTCTTCGGCATCACGACCAGCTCGCTCGCCGTGGTGGGCTGGCCCGTGATGTCGATGGTGCGGTACACGATCCGATGGGCCCGTACGCCGTAGCGGATCTGTGCCGCATCGATGCCGGCCTTCGCCACACGGGCTACGACCTCCTTGGCGGTCAAGTCCGCCACAGGGGTGGCAGAGATCACCGAACCACGTGCTGCGGGCTGCTGGTACGCGGCAGGGGCGGCAGGTGCGGCAGGTGCGGCAGACAAGGAGGACCGCTGGTGGTCGTCACTGCACCCGGTCCCCGCCAGTACGGTCACGGTGCACACCACAGCGAGCACACCGCGCTTGGCTGAGTCTTCGCGGAGCCTGGAAAAGTTCATGGCTGGACTCTGCCGCTCCCTGCGCGCTCGGCACATTGGGACCAACACCCCACCTGCCAGGGGGATTTCCCTACCCCGTGACCCTGGGGGCGGGTTGTACGGCTCGAGCGTGGAGTCGACCAACTGCCTGCAACACGGTCGACACCCGCCGCTTCTACCAGGACGTCGTGGGGGCAGGGACCCTCTACGGCAGGGGCTCCCGCGCAAGAGCGGTGATGAAAGGGCCCGTCCGTCGAAGCCGAGGCCGTGCGGGGGCAAGAGCACAGGCGGAAGGGGTCGTCCTGGCAGTGCGGATGATCTTTGACTGAGTAGGGTGAATCACGAGATAGCGGGCGGCCGTTCGCACGCTGCCGTCGCGACTCCACGCTTGCCTTTGAACTGCTTGAGCTTGCCTATCGCCCTCTCCACCGTGTTGTGGTCCTTGTACCGGCCCTTGTCGAAGCCCGGAGGTCATCTGCCGAGTGAACCCCGGCGCAGGCGGGCGGCCTTGTGGTCCTTGCACCCTGCTGGTGGCGGGTGGGGTGCCGAGCCGGTACCCGGTACCCCCCGCTGTGCCTGAGGCTGGTCCTGACCTGGGCGGATGCCCGGCCAGTGCTGATGAGAGGATCGTCGAGGCGGCCTCCGGCCGCTGCCGTAGGGCCCCGTGAGGTTCGGGCGGGTGATCGGTACGCGGGAGCGGGGGCACATCGTGTGGGGGCGCAGCACGGAGCGGGAGCGGATCGGCCGACTGCTGGCGCACGCCCGGCAGGGGAGTAGCGGTGCGCTGCTGGTCCATGGTGAGGCGGGGATCGGCAAGACCGCCCTGCTCGACTGGGCCGCCGGGCAGGCCGGCGGCGTGCGTGTGCTGCGTGTCGAGGGCATCGAGTCGGAGATGGAGCTCGCCTACGGCGGCCTGCACCAGATGTTCCTGCCCGTACTCGACCTCGTTGACACCCTGCCAGCTCCGCAGGCCGCCGCCCTGCGGGCGGTGTTCGGGCTGACGGCGGACGGTGTGCGCGACAGCTTCACCGTCGGCCTCGCAGTCCTGACGATGCTGTCGGAGGCCGCTGCCGAGGGGCCGCTGCTCTGCCTGGTCGACGACGCCCAGTGGGTCGACCAGCCGTCGGTGGACATGCTGACCTTTGCCGCCCGTCGGCTCCGCGCGGAGGGTGTCGTGATGCTCTTCGCGGTCCGCGACGGGGCACCGGGGGCTACCGTGAAGGGCCTGCCCGGGTTGCACGTCGAGGGCCTGGAGCGTACCGCCGCTGTTGAGCTGCTGCCCGGTCTGCCCCCGTACGTCGCTGACCGGGTGATGGAGGAGGCCGGGGGCAACCCGTTGGCGCTGATCGAGCTGGCGGCCGCCCTCACCCCGGCCCAGCGGGCGGGACGGCTGGGCCCGTTGGCGCTGCCCGAGACAGCCGCCGGGCTGCCCAGCCGGATCCAGGACGGCTTTGTGGAGCGGATCCAGCGGCTGCCCGAGGCTGCTCAGCTGGTGCTGCTGGTGGCCGCCGCCGACGACAGCGGGAACCTGGGCGTGGTGCTGCGGGCCGCCCGGGAACTCGGCGCAGCCGTGGAGGACCTCGAACCCGCTGAGCGGGCCGGGTTCGTGGTCCTGTCGGGGGAGCTGGTGCGCTTTCGGCATCCGCTGGTGCGCTACGCCGCCTACCGCAGTGCCCCGCTCGGCCGCCGGATCGCCGCCCACCGGGCGCTCGCCGGGGTCTTGGGCGCCGCGGGCCAGCCTCACCGGCGGGCCTGGCACCTGGCCGCCGCGTCGACCGGCCCGGACGAGGACGTCGCCCTGGAGCTGGAGCGGGTCGCGGAGTGGGCCGGCAACCGGCAGGCGATGGCGTCCGCCTCCGCCGCCTACGAGCGGGCCGCCCAGCTCACCGCGGATGTGGACCTGCGGGCGCGCCGCTTGGTCCAGGCCGCGCAGAAGGCGGCCGACGCGGGCCAGGACGAGAGGTGCGGTGCCCTGGCCGACCAGGTGCCGATGCCGCTGGCCGACGGGGAGGTGGCGGCGAACTTCGCCCGTGCCAGGGCGGTGGTCGAACTCGGCTACCGCCGCCCGCGGGCGGCCGCCCGGATCCTGCTCGACGGCGCGGAGCTGACCGGCGCCGCACACCCGGATGCGACGGCTACGTTGCTCACCGACGCGGTCCATGCGGCCTACTGCGCGGGAGACGCCGCGCTGATCGAGGAGGTCGCCTCCCGTGCCCCCGGCCTGCCCGTACTCGCTGTGCCCGCGCGGCTGTTCGGCGGCGACGTGCCCGGCGCTCTCGCCGCGCTGCGCCCGCTGGTGCCGGGCGGGCGGGAGGCCGCCACCGGCGTGATGGACGGGCTGATGACCGGGATCTACTGCCAGCTGGCAGGTGATCACGAGATGGCCCGCCAGGTCGCGGTCGCCGCGGTCGCCCACTGCCGGGAGCAGGGCATCAGCGGCTGGCTGCCCACCACGCTGGACCTGCTGGTCCGCACGGAGCTGGCGCTGGGCCACCACGAGGAGGCGACGGCCCGGGGCACCGAGGCGCTCCGGCTGGCCGAGTACCACGACCTCGCCCACCGGGCCGCCCATCTGCGCGCCGCCCTGGCGATGCCGGCCGCCGTCCGGGGCGAGGAGGAGCAGGTCCGGGCCCTGACCGGCGAGGCCTTGGAGTACGCCCAACCGCGCGGTGTGGGCCGGGCTACGGCGGACGCCCTGTGGGCACGGGGTGTGCTCGAACTCGGTTTGGGCCGGGCGGAGGCGGCTCTTGCGGAGCTGGCCGCGGCTTGGCAGGAGGTGGCCCATCCGCTGCTCTGCTGGCCGCTGCTGGCGGACCTGGTCGAGGCGGCGGTCCGGGCGGGCCGCCCGCAGCGTGCGGCGGAGGCGGCCGGGCTGCTCGACGAGTGGGCCACCGTGCTGGGGCCGCCCGCGCTCGGTGCCCTGGCTGCCCGGTGCCGGGCGCTGACCGGGTCCGAGGGGGCGGCCGAGGAGCACTTCACCGCCGCGCTGGCCCTGCACGAGGACGGCAGCGCGTTCGAGCGGGCGCGCACCGCGCTGCTGTACGGGGAGTGGCTGCGCCGCCTGCGCCGCCAGATCGACGCCCGGGACCAGCTGCGCGCCGCGCTGGAGGGTTTCGAACGGCTCGACGCACGGCCCTGGGCCGACCGGGCCAGGACGGAGTTGGGCGCGGCGGGCGGGGAGATTGTGCTGAGCACCCGTCAGGACGGGCCGATCAGCCTGCTCAGCCCGCAGGAGCGCGAGGTGGTCCGCCTCGCGGCGTCGGGGGCGAGCAACCGGGAGATCGCGGCGCAGCTGTTCCTCAGCCCGCGCACGGTCGGGCACCACCTCTACCGTGCTTTTCCGAAACTGGGCATCAGTTCCCGCACCGAACTCGCCGGCGTGCTGGCCGCCTGAGACGGGGGCCGGCGGCCTCAGGAGCCGGGGGCCGGCTCCGGTGCCGACCAGACCAGCCGGGTCTGGGCGGTGCGGTAGCCGGCCCGGGTGAAGGCGGCGGCCATCGGGGCGTTGTCGGTGTCCGTGGTGGCCGTGATCAGCTCGGCCCCGGCCTCCGCCTGCACCCGGGTGATCTCGGCCAGGACGTCGTCGACGTACCCCTGGCCGCGGAGCTCGGGGACCACCCCGAGGTAGCCGACGTTGCGGTTGTACGGGGTCGCCGACGGGAGGGCCAGCCCGGCGACCTCGCCGTCGGGGGTGCGGGCCAGCCGCCACCAGGAGCGCTCCCCGGGGCAGCCGAGGTAGAAGTCCACCTCTTCCTGGGCGGCGGCCTTGGGACCCATCAGCGCGACGTTGCGGCGGGTCTCGCCGTCCAGGCTGCCCACCGCGATCCGGCGGAACACGTCGAGGAACTCCTCGTCGGTGCCCTCGGTGAAGGTCAGTCGGCCGTTGGAGGAGGGCAGCCCGGCGTCGGGGGTCCACTCCAGGCGCAGCCGCTCCACCACGTCGGTGAGTCCGGCGGTCAGCGCGGCTTCGCGCCGCCAGTCGGTGGCCGCCACCACGGCCGGGTCCTCGCGCCAGCCCTGCGGCAGCGTCAGGTTGTAGAGGGGGAGCTTGGGCGCGCCCTGCTCGGTGAACGCCCGCAGACCGGCCCGGATCAGCTCGGCGCCGACCCTCGCGCGGTCTGCGACCGAGGGGTCGACGTACAGGCAGTCCAGGGCGACCGGGTGTTCGCTGGTGGCCTGGCCCCACCACAGGGCGCGGGCGACCACCCGGCCGTCCTGCTCGGCGATCCAGGTCCACTCCGGCCGGTACATGCCCTCCTTGAGCTCGTCCAGGTAGCGGTCGGCCTCGATCCAGCCGACCGGTTCGTCCACCGTCACGGCGGTCACCCGGTCGAGGTCGGCCTCGGTGGTGGGGCGGAACAGCATCCGGTTCTCCTTCGCGTAGGTGGTGATGGTGGCGCCGGTGTTGAAGACCCGGGAGTCGGTCAGGGTGAAGGCGGCCGGTTGGAACGGGGCCCGGAACAGCGGGATGCCCGAGCCGATGACCACCGGGTAGCGCTTGAGGACGAGTTCGTCGATCTCGCCCCACAGTTGTCCGGCGACGTCCGCCCCGCCGCACAGCCAGATGCCCGCACCGTCCTTGCGCTTGAGTTCGCGGACGAAGGCCACCGGGTCCCCGGAGACGATCTCCACGGCGGGGTCGAGCTGGTCGAGGGTATGGGAGAAGACGTACTGGGTGAGGTGCGGGTAGGGGCTGGTGACGCCGACCGCGAGGCCGGGCTCGTAGCTGGCGCGGCCCATCAGGACCGTGTCGAAGCGCTTGTTGGCGACCCCGTCGAGGCCCAGCGGCCCGCGGCCGTGGGCAGGGATGGTCTCGGGGTACTCGGCCAGCAGCGCGGCGGTGAGATCGCCCTCGAAGGGAAAGAAGTCGAACTGACCGTCGGGGCCCGCGATGAAGCCGTCGAGGGTGGTGCCGACGTAATAGGTGAGCTGGCGCACGCGGACTGCTTTCGTTCTCGGGAGTCGGGGTGACGTCACTGACACTAGGTCGGTCGTCGCACGACCGGCTTCAGTCATGGCGACGTAATGTGACCGGTCGTCGGCCTACCCGACCAGGGGCATCGCCCCGGTCGAGAGCCGCCCGGCCGTGACGGCCGGCGTCGTGCCGCCCGCCCGGGCCGGAACCGGACCGCTCGCCCGTCCCCCACCGAAGAGTCCGTAGATCACTTCACATCATTACCGGGAGAACCCGTGACCGTGAGCAAGAACATCAACAACCCCGTGGGCATGGGCGGTGGCCAGCGCAAGAA
>NZ_JBVIHM010000056.1:16080-25977 GCF_055570295.1 Streptomyces sp. NPDC031265 | reverse complement strand
TATCGGGGCGACCCTCCGCCTTGCGATCGCACGCACCAGACGCCGCCGGGCCCGCCCTTCGGGCGGACGACGCTACTTTCGAAACACGCCCTAGTTCGAAGCGCATTTCGGGACCGTCCCACGCGTGATCGACCTGACGGTAGCGTGATCGACATGACGGCTGAGGGCGAGATGGCACAGGGCGAAGCCCTGACCGGCGGCATGGTGAACGCGGGCGCGGTCTTCCGCCACGGTGCCGTGGTGGATCGCCCAGCGCCGCGCACCGCACGCGCCCTCCATGCCCATCTCCACGCGCTCAGAGAGCACGGGTTCGACGCAGCTCCGAGGCCGGTCCGTCTCACCGCGGACGGCCGCGAGCAGCTGACCTACGTCCCCGGTGACGTCGCTCTACCGCGGTTTCCGCGCTGGGTGATGACTGAGACCGCGTTGAGATCGGTGGGGAGCCTGCTGCGGCGCCTGCACGACGCCAGCGCGGCCATCGCGGTTGACACACGCGCCGAGTGGCCCCGATCCCTGGCCGACCCTGCGGGAGGAACGATGCTGTGCCACAACGATGTGTGCCCGGAAAACGTCGTCTTCCGCGACGGCCATGCCGCAGCCCTGATCGATTTCGACATGGCGGCCCCCGGCCGAGCAGTGTGGGATGTTGCCATGACCGCCCGCTACTGGGTTCCCATGCTCGATCCCACCTCCGCGGCAGCTCTCTATCCCGCGGGACTGGATGCCCCGACACGACTGCGGATCCTTGCCGACGGCTATGGCCTCTCCCTGCAGGAGCGCGCAGAACTGCCTGACGTCATCGAACAGGCCACCGCATCCTGCCGGGCCTTCGTCGCCGACCGAGTGACCGATGGTGACCCCGTCTACACCCAGACCTTGTCCGAGCATGGTGGTTGGCAACGTTGGGACCGCATCCAGGGGTGGCTGGTGGCTCACCGCGATGTTTTCACGGCTGCCCTGTTGAACTGACGGGTTCAGAGGTTAACGAACAAGTTAAGCCCGCGCGCGGGCGGGTACCTCCCGGGCAAGGGCGATCGCGACGGCACCGAGAAAGACTCCCAGTGGTCCAGCGCTGCCACTTGGCCCATGCCGGGCGGCTCTTGAGCAGGCTGGCGATTGAGCCAGCCGCGCCGATCGCTCAAGTCGTCGCCGTCTGCTACCAAGAGCAGATCGGCTCTGGCCGTGTCCACGGGAATCTCAGCCGGCGGAACTGAGTTGCTTACTTCCACAACGATTTCAACGGAGTGGAGGGCGGTCCGCCGCTGGGCGGGGTGCGGTAGCCGGTCGTCATGGGGGTGACGCTTGTCCCGGCCTCCGCGGTGCCCCACGGTCACGAGCACCTCATCCGCCCGTGTTCCCCATCGTGTCCCAGCCCGTCATCGCCGTGGTCCGGTGGCCGGGTGGACCACCGTCTGCAGTGGTTCGTGCGAGCCGCCGATCTCGCTGTGCCGCGTCCTTCGTGCGCAGCGGCGAACGGGGCTTACCGCCGAGGGGCGTCAGGTTGGCGGGAGGCCGGGTCGGCGGCGTGCCGAGGGCCGGTGAAGTAGTGCGCGTCCTTGGGGCGTGCGGGGTCATGAAGGGTGGGGCGGGGGGACTGTGTCAGGTGGGGTATGTACTTGGAGCAGTGGATATAGGCTTCCTGGACACTCAGGTGCACCCACAGCTCAGGACCGCGCCCCGGTGCGACGTCGGACGGCAGTCCGTGATGGAGTGAGCGCAGGTCGGTGTCGGTGTACAGGCGGGCCACGCCGTTGACATGAAGGCCGACGCGGTCGTGGGTGAAGTCCACGAAGAGCATGCCGAGATGAGGATTCTCCCCCATGTTGCCGGCGCTGGCGAGCACACCGTTGCCCCGGAACTCCGGGTAGGTCAGGGTGTGTTCGTCGATCACATGGACGAATCCCGGCGGGCCTGCCCGGAAGCTGGCATCGCACTCCCCCCGCGAGTCGGAGGTCGCCAGGAAGACCATGGACTGGCGGCCGATGAAGTCCCGCATCTGGGGTGTCAGACAGGGGCGCACCTGCTGGTCGTAGAACCTGTGGGCGCGGTCGGCGGTTCCCAGTTGCTGCTGCAGAAGGTGTTCACCTGCTGATCCGAAGGACGTCGGGCGCAAAGACACGGAGTGCTCTCCTGGCAGGGAGGAAGGGAAACAGGGGGAGAGGTGACTACAGGGGTGGGGCCGGCCGGGCGCTGCCTCAGGGAGTGGCCAGGACGGGGGTGTCGAACGGGTCGTGATGGATGCGGTCCGGCGACGTGCCGCTGAGCGTGAGGGTCTGCCTGGCGGACGTGATCATTGGGGCCGGACCGCTGAGGAAGACGTCGTGCTGATACCACGGTCCGTACTCGGCCAGGACCTGCGGCAGAGACCCCCGGATCCCAGGGATGTACTCGTCGGAGACCGCGCTCGTGACCGTCAGCCAGTGATGCCGCTGTGCCATGCGCAGCATGTCGTCCACCCCGTACAGCTCGGCACCGGTGCGGGCGCCGAGGAAGAGGTTCACCTGGTGTCGGCCGCCGCGTCGAGCGACCTCTTCGATGAGCGCGCGGATGGGGGCGAGGCCGGTGCCGCCGGCCACGCAGAGCAAGTCGCTGTGGACGGCGGCGTCCAGCACCATGTCGCCCATGGGCGCGCCCAAGTGGACTACGTCGCCCACCGCGGCTCGGTGCACCATCGCATTGCTGACCGAGCCACCGGGCACGGCGCGTACGTGGAAGGTGAGGGTGCCGTCCTCGCGGGGCGCGTTGGCGGGGGAGTAGGAGCGCCACTGCTTGGGATACCAGGGGGTTTCGACACTGACGTACTGACCGGCGGCATGCTCGTAGGGCATGTGGGGATGCAGGGTGACCTCGGCGATGCCGTGCCCGCAGGGGACGAGGTGCACGATCGTGGCGGGCCAGACGGCGGGCCGTTCCTTCGCGTCCTGCTCGGCAGCGCTGATCATGACGTCGGCGACTGCTCCGTACGCCTTGGTCCAGGCGGCGGCGATGTCTTGGGTCCAGGCGGGACCGGCGTAGCGGGCCAGAGAAGCGAGGAGGCATTCGCCCACGGCGGGGAAGTGTGCCCGGAGCGCGCCGAATTTGCGATGGTCACGCCCGAGGTGTCCGCAGAAGCGGACCAGGTTCTCCACATCGTCGACCAGGTCGACGATGCGCAGCAGGGCGCGCAACAGGCGGCCGCGCTGGGCGTCCATCCCAGGCGGGAACATCGGCCGTACTTCGGGATAGCGGGCGAAGAGGATCGCGTAGAAGTAGACCGTCATGTCTGCGGCAAGTGGCTCGACCACCGACACGGAGGCGCGTATGAGCTCTATCTCGTGGGCCGACAAAGGCGCCTCGGCGACCTCTGGCGCAAGGGTGTGCTCGGCCGGCGCGGGTTCCGGGTCCTCCTCCGGGTGGGGGAGAACGGGCGTGCTGCCTGGGCGTCTGATCCGGAATCTCAAGGGACCAGAGCTCCGCCGCCCGGTATTCGAGTCGGCCGGACCTGGGCGGACCGCAGGGTGGCCGCGTTGACGGAACAGCGCTCCTGATGGGCACTATGGGCGGGGAGGTCGCTGGCAGGCATGGGTCCTCAAGACGGGGCGGGAGCATCGATGCGGACTACGCAGCTCCGGACGCTACCCGATCACGTAGGTGACTCAAAAGTAGCCAAGGGATGCGCGAAATGGCCGCCCTGTCCGGTTCTGAACGCATAGATGCCGTGGTGTTGCCCGCGATGGCGAAGGCAGGCAGGCAGGCGGCAGCTGCTCCCCGTCGGGGCAGCGAGTCAGGAAGCTTCCGTCGCGTGCGATGTGCTGGGGACTCGTCGAGGCCGGAGGCCCCCGGGGAGACATCATCGACGTGCGGGTGCAGGAACCGGACCGCCTCGACCAGAACGCTCTTGCCTCCAGGGTCGGGACGTCGAGCCGGGTGCGTGCACGGTCAGTTCGGACCACTGCGCAATTTTGTGATGGGCGGCTCCAACCACTCCAACCACACCGTGCTCGCCCGGGAATTCCAGGACTACCTCAGGTGGCGTAACACCAACGACGACCTCGACGACGCACGTTGGGCGCGGCTGGCCACCGAGTTCCCCCCCAACAACTGCTGGATCTGCTGATGCTGTGCGGCTGGTACCACGCCATCAACTACACCGCCCGCGCCACCAGGCTCCCCCTCGAACCGGGCGCGCCGCGGTTCTCCGACTTCGCCGCCCCGGGCAGCGACGACATGTGACGCCAGGGGTGCTGCGTGGATTGTGGAGAAACTCTGCACGCCTCGCACATCCCAGCCCGCCGGGCGTGGCTAGATTCACCGGTGTTGCAGACGGCAAATATCTCCCTGATGAAAGGCGTGTCATGCGCAAGCCAATGGCGTTCCTGTCGGCGGTCTTCCTGGCGGTGGGCTTCCATACGGCCATGGCCCCGCAGGCCTCGGCGGCCGGCCCCAACTGGGGAGAGCTCTTCACCCCGGTCGGCCCCGGCAGCTGGTACCCCGGAAAGTGCGCCACCCCCAAGGGCAACAGCACGGCCAACGGGACCATCATCACCCTGTGGACCTGCACGGGGGACGAGCTCCAGAAGTGGGACCGCGACGACTACCAGATCGTCCACAAGGCGAGCGGGAAGTGCCTGACCCCGCAGGGCGACGGGTACAACGTCAACGGCGCGGTGCTCACCCTGTGGCCGTGCGACAACAGCGGCAACAACCGCAGCCAGCAGTTCTGGTCGGACGACTGGTCCATCAAGACCAAGTACTCGGACAAGTGCCTTACCAACAAGGGCGGTTCGTCCGGCAACGGCACCTACCTCACCCTGTGGACCTGTGCCTCGGACTATCCGCCGGAGCAGCACTGGATGATGCGGTACTGACGGGCGGCACACCGGTGGACGGGGCCCCGGCCCGGTGGGCGGGGCTCAGCGGGCACGCGGGTTCAAAAAGACGGGCTCTCAGCCGGCAGGGTGTGATGCCGCAACGCACAGGTGCGGCAGGGGGAAATGCCCGCTGTCCGGCCGCTGTGGGCTGAGGGACAGCAGTGCTGGTCATATCCGCTCACGCGGCATGTCATGCCCTTTCGCGCGGCCGGTCAGAGCAGGTAGACCCCCTGCTCGGCCGGTGCTCCTGGCTGCGACGGGCCTCATGACTTGCGGTATGGGCGGGGGTTTTCCAGCTCCGCCGAGACCGCGCATACCGGTGGCCGCCGCCCGCAGGTGCGCGGGCGAGCCGTTCATCGGAGATCTGTTGGCCGCACCGGATGTGCGGACCAGCTGAGTAGACGCCCGCACTGGGGGGGCAGCCCTGTGAAGGCTTGGTCCCACCGGCCGGGTGAACTGGGCTGTGCCCGAGCGGGCACAGCCTCTGACCGACGAGATACGGGGGAGTTCTCTCTTGAGATCCATCCGACGGGCATGCGTGCCGGTAGCCGCGGTGGCTGCCTGTGCGGCCTTGACCGGGGGCCTGCTCCAAGCCGTTCCTGCGGCTGCCGCGCCAACCCCCTCCACCGGGGATGCCCCGCCACCCGCCACGTCCGGACGTGTGGACAGTCCGGACGAGACGCTGGGCAAGGGCTGGAAGATCTCCGAGGACCGCGCTGTGACCGGCGCGGCCGACGCCAAGGCCTTCAAGATACTTGTCGCCGATGAAGCAAAGGCGTACGAGTGGAAGACGGTCGCCGCGCTGGCGGAGCCGGGAGTGCCCGCCGACTCGTGGATCGGCAACCAGTGCGTCATGGACGACGCCCATGTGGCCGCTGTGTATGCCCCGCGCGCGTTCACGAACAAGCCCGACCTCATGCAGGGCGGCGCGTTCACGGCGATCGTGAACACCAGGACGGGTGAGGTGACGAAGCTGCCGTTCACCGCCACGCTCGCCTACTTCGACCCCACCTGTAACACCACCACGCACACGGCCGCCTTCACCCAGTACCGCGACATGAACGACGTGGCGCAGGTGAAGACGCAGGTGATAACCGTGGACACGGCCGGCACCACGGTCGTGAAGACGGGGGAGCTGCGAGGGCAGGTTTCGTCGGCGGCACCGGTGAAGGGCGGTGTCGTCGCCGGTCTGGGCCGCGATCTCGTCCAGATCGACGGCAAGGGGAAGATCCGCCGTCTCGCCAGGGGCGACAGCATCCCCTTCGACATCCGCCCCATGGCAGGTGACCGGATCGGCTTCGTGGATCGCAAGGACACGAAGACGGCGCAGGCGAAGGTGTACGGCGGCAGCGGTCAGCCGCTCACGGTCGCCACCGGGCACCTGGGCGACCTGGAGCTGGTGCCCGGCGCGCAGGGCCGCGTCTTCCTCACCGGCCGTCCCCAGAACGTCAAGGTGAAGGGGAGCGGAGTCACCCGGCTCGACGCGCCGGCCGACACCGACGTCTCCTCCCACGGTCGCCTTGCCGTCGCCCCCGTACTCACCCCCGGTGTCCGCGCCGGACTGACCCGGATCAAGGCGGCCGGGAAGGACTTCGACAGGCCGGCCGAGCCCGAGGCGGGTGTGCGTTCCCGCTCCGGTATGGCCCCCGAGACATCGGACGACGACACCACGATGACGGTCACGTCGACCGTCACGGCGACGGGCAAGGAGGTCCAGCAGCGGGTCGCCCCGACGCGGCAGAGCCCCGTCGACGGTCTCTCCCCCGCCCTGACCGGCGACGCCAAGCCGCGTACGCTGCCCCGTGCGGCCGCGGCCGCGCCCGACTCCCACGACCCCCGTGACACCGACCGCTGGTGCTCCGTCTCCCGTAACGACATGAGTGTGCAGGCGCTGCAGCCGACGTCCAACCAGGTCGAGTGGGCGGTGGACATGGCCGTACGCGGCGAGCTGCGCAGCAATTGGATCCGTCAGGGCGACTACCGCGGCCAGGCCGGGCTCCTTTCGACCGACCCCCAGGGCCTGTTCCCCCGCCCGGAGCTGAAGGGAGGCGGCCGGATCCCCGCCAACGTGCTGCTCGGCATCCTGGCACAGGAGTCCAACCTGTGGCAGGCCGAATCCGGTGCGGTCCCCGGCCAGATGGGCAGCCCGCTGGCAGCCGTGGACGGCTACTACGGCCACAGCGCGAAGGACACCCTGCTCGGCTACTGGCGCATCAACTGGGACAAGTCCGACTGCGGTTACGGCGTCGGCCAGGTCACCGACGGCATGCGCCTGAAGGGGCACGAGAAGACCGGCGAAACGAGTCTTGAGCCGGCGCTGCAGAAGGCGATCGCCGTCGACTACGCCACCAACATCGCCGCCTCCATGAAGATCCTCACCGACAAGTGGAACGAGGTGCACGCCGACGGGCAGAAGATTACGGTCAACAACGACGATCCCTCCCGCGTGGAGAACTGGTTCACGGCGGCCTGGAACTACAACCTCGGCTTCAACCCCAAGTCGGCGGCCGGCCAGAACGGCGGCAGCTGGGGCCTGGGCTGGTACAACAACCCCGCCAACCCCATGTACAAGAAGGGCGCCTGGGACCACCCGTTCATGGATGTGAGCCTCAACACGAACAACATCCGTGACGCGGCGACCCCGCAGTACTGGCCGTACGAGATGAAGGTGATGGGCTGGTCCGCCTGGTCCATCGACACCGGCTTCTCCTACGGCACGGACGGCCGCCAGGGCTGGAAGGGCGAATCGGGGTTCTCCTCCGCCGGCTTCAACCCCGCGTGGTGGACCACCGTTGCCGACCGCTCCCGCGTCAGCCCGCCGATCAGCACCTTCTGCAACACGAAGAACAACTGCAACCCCGCCAGCCCGGTCGACTGCCCGGACGAGGCCTGCTACCGGCAGTTCTGGTGGAACCAGGAGAACGCGACGTGGAAGCCCGACTGTGAGCAGACGTGCGGGCACGAGAACATCAAGTACCAGACCCTGCGCGCCGAGCCCGGCCGAGGCTACCGGCTGAAGAACGGCAGTCCGGTGTGCGCCGGCGCCCCGGCGGGCTCCGATGTCGTCACCTCCATCCCCACCGGCACACCGACGTGGTCGGCTTGCGGGACAGCGGCGTCGACGGGCACGTTCCAGTTCACCTTCCATCCCGACTGGGACCAGCACTATGAGGCGAAGGCCGATCTGCATTCGATCGGCGGCGGCCACGGCGGCCACTTCTGGTACACCCACACCCGTGACGAGGACCACCTCGGCGGCGACGGCAACCGGATGACGATCGAAGGCGAGTGGACGGCGGGCAAGACGTACGACCTCGCAGCCGTCTACGCCTACATCCCCGACACCGGAGCGCAGACCAAGGACGCGAAGTACGTCATCAGCGGCGCTGTTGGCGGCCCCTACGAACGGTACGTCGACCAGGACGCGAGCAACGGCCAGTGGGTGCCGCTGGGCGCGTACAAGTTCACCTCCACCCCGAAGGTGACACTGACGAACTACTCGAAGGGGGCCACCGCCGACCGCGACATCGCCTGGAACTCCGTCGCCTTCAAGCCGATCAGGGGCACGTTCGTCCAGCGCTCCCTGACCGCGGCCGCGATCTTCGACTCGAATCAGGAGCTGAACTCCAACTGGCCGGTGTCGACGGAGATCAACTCGCCCGTGCGGTCCATGAAGTCCCTCTACGACTGGGGGCTGGGCCTGGCCGACAAGGGGCCGCTGTGGAACAACCCGGAGGGAGCCGACGCCCGCGGTCTGTCCTCCGAGGCGCGCTGCCCGACGGCGAAAGCCGTCGGCGAGTGCACGGGGCAGCAGACGTGGGACGCGGCCGATCAGTGGGCCAAGGACATCAGGGAAGGCGGCTCCGCTCCGCGCGCCGACGGCTCCGCCCCCGCGATGTCGATCCCCGTATGGATGGCCATGTCCAACCTGCGTCCTGACGTCTCCAAGCCCGCCTCCGAGGCGTACAGGGACCCGAACAGCTACAAGATCAAGTCTGATGTGAACGTGACGTTCGTGGTCGGTGAGGACGGGAAGATCGTTGACGGCAGCGCCGGGTCGAACTACCGGGCCCGCGTCGGCAACGCCCACCTGCCCCACTTCGTCACCAAGATCATGAAGACGATCGAGGCGGACTACGGGATTCCGGCGCCGGACATCGACTACACCACGCAGGACGCGCTGGAGTACGGCAACGTCCACACCTCCCACCCCTACACGGACGGGGACACTCCGGGTCAGGCGTACTTCCCGCACTTCCGCGGGGCACGCATCGACGACGCCAAGCAGTGCGTCGACTTCCGTGCCGTCGGCGGCGGCGTGCACGGCTACCGCGCCATGATCGGCCACAAGTCGATCAACGACAACGTCAAAGCGTGGGTGGACAAGGTCAACGCGAGCCTGCAGGCCAACCACGCGGTGAAGCGGTTCGCCGGAGACGTCTACGCGATGTTCTTCAAGAACACTGGATCCTGGAACAACAACATGGGCGGCTCCATGATCGGCAATGCGCCTCCGATCTGGCAGGACATCGCCGCGGCCTTCTGCGCCGACGGGTCCGTGAAGCCGATGCACCTGCAGAGGAACGGCGACGCGACTCCGTCCAACGGCATCGTCTTCCAGTCCTACATGCCCGACCTCTACCTCTACGTCGACGACCAGCTGACCGACAACCTCGGCCGCCGGTCGAACCAGCGGATCATCGGTGGAGACTGGAGGAACTTCTCCAATTTCCCCGCCACCGCTCCCAACGGCAACGCCTACGGTTCCTGCTCAGCGGCCACCCGCGGCAGTGGCGGCAACCCGTGGGGGGTCGACGCCCCGGCACCGATCATCGGTGACGGCCCGGGAAACCGGCCGAACAAGGTGGTGCACTGTGACGACCCGGCCAACGAGTTCACTACCAATCTCACCCGGTGAGCGCGTCGGCCATCGCGTGATGTAATGCGAGGAGAGGGGGGGGGGGGGGGGGGGACGCCCCCCCCCCCCCCCCCCCCACCCCCCCCCCACCCCCCCCCCCTCCCCTTCTCCTCCTCTCTTCTCCCCCTC
>NZ_JBVIHM010000056.1:0-16070 GCF_055570295.1 Streptomyces sp. NPDC031265 | reverse complement strand
TGACGCCCAGGCCAACAGGTTCACCACCGCTCCCACCCGGTGAGCGTGTTGGCCATCGCGGGGGGTAAGGCGAGGAGGGGGGGGCGCCCAGCACAGCCCCCCCCCCTCTCCTCGCGCACACCATCGGAGAACTCCTCATGGGCTTTCTGTACGTTGCCTTCTTCGCAGCGATCCTCTACCTCGTGCCGGTGACCCTGCTGTGCCGGAGGATCGCGAACAGGACCACGGCGCGGACGGGCTGGGCCATGGCCTTCCTGCTGATCGCCCTCCCGGTCATCCTGCTGACGATCGGCGCGATGATCGATGCGGCGAGAGCTGCCACATGACTGACTCACCTTGCCAACCCTGGGTGTCAATTCAACGGCTGATCCTGGTTGTCGGGGTTCAAGTTGCTGGTCGGGGTGAGCCGGCTCTCGAGGTGAGCGGCCACCCTCATCAGGCGTGCACCCCGGGCAGATGCCCGTGCACTCCTACCAGCTGATCGGCTACACCAGGAAGAGGGGCACGATCGGCGGCATGCCACCTCCGCATCCGCCGCCCGAGCGGCCCGCGTCACGCAGCCCGGGCCACGTCCGCGCGGTCCCGGCCTTCCTCCGCCGCCGTGGCGGCACCGCACTCAGTCCCTATCGCGTGATGTGCTCACTGTGTCGTCACTTGGTTGGAGGGGCAGCCGGATCGCGGTGATGTGGGTGTCGCTTTGGGCCGCCTCTTCGTTCCTGGCCCGGTCGGTCGCGGTCGACGTCAGGCGTGCAGAGCTGCTGGACACTTGGTGCCGCACTCAAGGACCGGGCGGCTGCGCGGTGTTCGCCGGGTGTGATCCCGTACGTCTTGCGGAACGCACGGCCGAAAGCGGTGGCGCTGGTGAAGCCCCAGCGGGCCGCGATGGCCTCGACGGTGCGGCGGCTCGACTCGGGGCAGGCCAGCTCGGCGTGGCAGCGGGCTAGTCGGCGTCGGCGGATCGTTTCGGCGACACTCACGGGCTGGTCGCGAAAGAGTGTGTAGAGGCCGCGCAGGGACATGTTGTGCTGGTCGGCGACGGCTTGGGGCGTCAGCTCGCGGTCGTCGAGGTTGTCGTCGATGAACTGGAGGACGCGCTGGAGCATCGCCTGGGCGTGCGCCTGGGCCGGTATCGGAACCGGTGTCTCGTCCCGGGCCTGGGCCCCGAGCCGTTGTGCCAGGCACGCGGTGGCAAGGTCGAGGGCGACTGAGCCCAGGCGGAGCAACTCGTCGGGTTCGCACCGGGGGCCGTGGTGGTGCAAGGAGCGCAGGAAGTCGGCCAGGATCTTGGCCGTCCCTCCGCCGGCTCCCGCATGCACGGGGCCTGGCTGTGCGAGGATGCGATCCACCCTGTCGGACCGTAGGGGCAGGACCGTACGGGGGATCTGCAGCACGATCGCCTCGACCGCCCCGTAGTCGCTGAAGCAGATGTTCTCCATCGGGCGTGAGGTGTCCGTCAGGACGAGACCCCCCGCCACCACGGACGCATTGCGCAAACGGGCGATGTTGAAGGCGCCTTGGGTGGCGAGGGCCAGTTGATACGACCCGGGATCGTCCCGCCGGACGGGGGCCGCCGTCCGGCGCGAGCACACCCTCGAGAACGCGACCGATGAAACCCTCACCGGGCCGAGGTTCAGCCCGGTGTGCTGGGCGTGGACGTCTGACGTGCGCTGGGTGCTGAGTGGTGCGGACGTCAGCTCGCTCGGCACCATCTCACAGAACCAGCCTGACCCGTCGGCCGACGCCACGGTGTCGGCAGAGACCGCGGACCGTCTCATGGCATCCCCCTTGCTCGCGACGCGACACCAACCGGCTGGTCAACCGGCGGACGCGCAGCCACACTTCCCACTGGAAGCAAAAGATCGACTGTCCGGTACCAACACCGTTGCGGGGTCCTGCATTCCGCGGCGGCGTCGGACCGCACAGGGGCGGAGGCGGACGCGATCACTTCCAACGAGCGGCCAGCCATGGATCGTTCGGAGTGCGAGACCGGTACGCGGTCCGGGCACTGTGGCAGTCGAGACCACCGCGCCTGAGGCAGACACCGATCCCTTCCTTATGCTGGCGGCATGATCGATGTGCCGATATCAGCGCTGGAAGTCGCCGTGGTCGAATCAGGGACCCGTGGCGTGGAGACCCTGCGGGACACCGCTCTCTTCGCTCGCAGGCTCGAACTACTGGGGTACCACCGGATCTGGTACGCCGAGCACCACCATTCGCCCGCAATCGGCGCGTTCCCGCCCGTGGTCCTGATCGCTCACGCGGCGGCCTCGACCTCATCGATCCGGATCGGGTCGGGCGGAGTGCTGGCGCCCAACCATGCGCCCATCACGCTGGCGGAGCAGTTCGCAACACTGGCCGCGTTGCACGAGGACCGCATCGACCTGGGCATCGGCCGCGGCCCCGGCACCTTCGACGAGGCCACCGCGCGCGCATTGCGCCGCGGAGCCGGACCGGCGACGGACGCGCAGTACCACGATGACGTCGCCGCGATCCTGTCCTTTCTGGTCGACGAAGTGGCACTCGGCCCCCTGCCGGAGCCTTGGCTGTTGTGCTCCAGTACCGCAGGCGCCGCCCTCGCCGCGCGACTGGGCCTGCCGATCGCCGTCGCCCACCACATCCGGCCCGACAACACCTTCGCGGTGCTGGAGCGCTACCGTGCCGAGTTCATCCCGTCCTTTTGGAGTGAGCAGCCCCGGGTTGTGGTGTGCGTGGAGGCGATATGCGCTGAGACGGAGCAGGAAGCTGCGTGGCGAGCCGGACCCATGGATGTCGTCAAGGCCGGGCTACTCAAAGGTCTGAGCGAGATTCCCTTCCCCACGCCCGCGGATGCCGCCGCCCATCCCTTCACGGCGGAGGAACGGCAGGCGCTTGCCGGTTTCCGTGCACAGCAGGCGTGTGGGACGCCCGAGGCCGTCGTACGCCGGCTCGCGCAACTGGCTGCCGAGACCGGAGCGGACGAACTCATGCTGACCACACCTGTCTACGACATCGACGCCCGCGTGCGCTCCTACGAGCTCATCAAGAAGCACTGCGAGGCCACGAAAGCACTGTGACGACCGCGCGGTATACCGTCCGTCCTGACCCGCCCACCAGAGCTGCCCCGCGCGCCGCATCAAGGAGGGTAAGACCCGACGCGAGATCGTCCGCTGCCTCGAGCGCTATGCGGCCCGGGAGGTCTTCCACCTGGTCGGACGGTACAGCCAGGACCTCGGTCATAGGGGCCGTGAGACGTAGGGCAGAGTCGTTCAAAAGGTTT
This sequence comes from Streptomyces sp. NPDC031265, assembly GCF_055570295.1. Classification (NCBI taxonomy): domain Bacteria; kingdom Bacillati; phylum Actinomycetota; class Actinomycetes; order Kitasatosporales; family Streptomycetaceae; genus Streptomyces; species Streptomyces sp. NPDC031265. The sequence continues at coordinate 12,814 of NZ_JBVIHM010000056.1, read as the reverse complement.
CTGAGCAGGTACGGCGAAGTCGACTACTGATCGTTTATGGTGAAGTTTCCCCGTGATGCTGGACGGCCGCCCACGACGCCGCTTTTCGCAGCACCTCGATCGTCTCGGCCTGCTCATGGTTCTGCCGCCGCAGCCGACGCCGTTCCTCCCGCTCCGCGCTTGTGAGCTCGCCCGGCGTCCCCTGTCCGCGGTCGATCGTGTCCTGTTTGAGCCAGTTCCGCAGGCCCTCGGCACTGACCCCGATCTCCCGGGCCACCTCGGTGACGGTCTTGCCGGAGGAGCGGACCAGCGCGACCGCGTCGCGCGTGAACTCCTCCGAGTACCGCCTGCTGCGGTTGCTGTTGCTTCCCACCTGGCACCACTTCCTCTGGAACCTCACGTTCCAGTCTCCAGGTGTCCAACATCAAGGGGAAGCTTCACTTCTGTATCCTCGCCAGCTGCCTGCCACCGGTGTACGTGCCGCCCACGCACGGCCGGCCGTTGTAGAGGGCGGGGGCATCCGTCCACAGGGGCGTGCCGTCACTCACCCGGGACGCCGTGGTCTTCTTGCGCTTGGCGCTCACGACGACCGTGTCCGCGGTGCGGGCGATGCGGGTGCGCTCGCTCGCGAAGTTGTTCCGGTCATCCGCGAGCGGCTGCTGCCACAGGAGCGAGCCCGAGGCGAGGTCGACAGCGAAGGCGAGGCGACCCCGCACCCCGCGACGAAGACGATGGCAGCCCCGCACCCCTGGGCACGTCTTCCCGATAGCGCCGGGCCAACGCTCGGGGGAAGACCGCATTGCGGTGGGCGGGGCCATCGCCGACCTCAAACGCCGAGAAGCGGAACGCGCACAAGGCCAGCGCCAGCGCCCGCCGCCACCGGAGTGGAGCATCGAGCACGCCCTCAGTAGGCCCCATCTGCTGATCGTCGTCCACACCGGCGAGTGCTGGCTGCTCCGCAAGGCTGGACGCATGCGCCCCATCGACCGCGACACCGCCCGCCAAGACGCCAGCCGGAACGCGGCTACTCCGTCCGCGCCGACAACACCACCATGAGCACCGACGACCTTCTCAACGGCAGGCTCGTCGGCGAGTCGGGCTTGCCGCTCTCCAGCCCACCGAGTTCATCAACCTGAAGGTCACCGTCACCGTCGACCAGGGATGACCCGCACCCCATCCAGGCACGACCACCCACGTGGTGCGGCTGGCCACCTGGCCGCGCCACGATTCCGGGTCCTGACTGTCCACCTGCTGCCTGTCAGCCGACGACACCGCCAACCGTAGATCGTGACGGCTCCTTGACCAGCAACGATCACGGCATGGCTGGCCAACTACCCGCCGAGGTCACATTCCCTCACGATCTACTCAGAGCCCAGGACCGAGGTAGTGCCCCCTTCCGCCGACAACTGACCCCCAGTACGCGGCTTGACAAGCATGAGCTCTGAGATCAGCTCACTGCACGCCGCGCTCGATCGCCTTCTTGATGGCCGACAAGTGACGCGCTTTCGCCGCCGCTAAACCGTGAAAATATTTGGCATTTCTGTTTATTTCCTGCAATTGAAGTTTCTTCTCTGTGTCCGACCAGACGGATATCAGGTTTGCGCTTTCTTTGCATCTCACATCCGCCACTGCCGCGATGATCTCATTCCGTGAAGGGTTGCCATACTCGCCATCGGTCCACCATTTCTTATCCCGCACCGAATCGTAGGGAGTCGCATAGTTCAAGCCTTCATTCTTCATGCATTCACTCCACCTCCCCATTGCATCCGAAACGGGTTGCTGAGTCTCGGATTCTTTCAGTGTCCGCGAGCTGAGCTCATTCAGTAGGCGGTAGTCGAGATCTGATCCGTAGAGTTCCGCATGAGCCTTCCGGCCGCACCCGCCCGGATTGCGATTCAGCTCCGCGCTCTCCTTGGGTGACAAGCGTGATTCGCGCGCCTGCTCGGCCCTCTGTGTCCCGTCCGGATCACGTAGCTCTATCGGTGAGTGGTATCCGTAGCGCTCTGCGACGGAAATTTCAACCACTCCATACCTCCTCCTATTGGCAATGTCTGGGGATTGGGATGGACGGTTCAGTCGCTCCCAGCTTATTCCCCTATCCGCCATGCAGGCGCTTATGAGAAGGTCTGCAGCATTAAGGTAGAGGTTGTATTCAGAAGCGCGTAGCTCATAGGCGTCGAATGGAAGATGAAGGGATTTCACATTCCCGTCCGGAGGCGGGGGTGGTGTGATGACCCCCTCCGCGCGCCCGGGCGTACACGCGACCAAAAAGCCGAACATCAGGATGTATGCGGTGTAGTTGGCTTTATGCATCGGCCCCGTCCGCAACCTTGCTCGCGGGTGCCGAAATGGATCTGTCGGCACCCGCGAGAATAGCCTAGTGGAAGACCAGCGAACTGGCCACGTTATCGAACCCGTTATTGGTGAAGTCTAAGTCGTCGGAATACGGCTTGGCGTAGTAATTATCGCCAACATATCCCGGGTACGAATAGAGGTCCACGCCATGCGAGGTGAGATTCTGCATGGAACTCGCACCGTTGTCACACGAGCCGCCGGCGTTAGTCCAGTTCTTCGTCCGGAAGTCGTACCAGGTTCCGTAGAATCGACAGAACCCACCTCCGTGATTGTCGTGCTGGAAAAGGACGAATCCGCCCTCCTGGGTGCCAGCAGAAGCGGCCGGAGCTTGTGCCACCATGCCAGATCCGATCAGTGCGGCGATTCCGAGCCCTACGAGCGCTGTTCGTTTCACGAAATTCCTCTCTCACGGTACGGACGGCTGACGCAATTTTGGAAATTACGCCAAGCCTGAATGGTCAAACCGCAGTAAATGGCGATCCGAGATCCATGTCAACCCCGCCTGGGATGTGTGAATCACCGACCGCAGCATCAGGTGATTCGGATTCAATGAGTCCGCTCCCTTTTGGTGCGGCCGGCCTGCTGATGTGCCGGGACGACAGGACCGATTCGAAGCCTGAGCAATATCTGGCGCTGCCGGACACCTCGACGTGAGGATCCGGAGCGTGGGTTCTGCGACGGCAGCGGAGCCCGGCTTTGGTAGTGCCGAGCCACCCAGGCGGACATCACGCCGCCCCCGACCCCGGCCCACCAGGCCAGGACGTCTCCGTCCCGGATGCCGGTCTCGTTGGAGCACACGTCGCGCAAGGTTCCGCTGCCGTTGTGGTGCCCGAACGTCCGCGTCTCGCCAAGGTTGATCTTGAGGTCCAGGTACGCGGTACGGCCATCAGGCTCGGTGTCGCCGATACCGAATGGCGAGCAGAGCGAGCTTCTTTCCCATGTGCTTCGTCTCCTGCGGCAGAGTTCCGGTGGTCCCGGCGGGTGTTGTCCACCGGGTCACCAGATTCCTGACGGCCCGATTGTCCGTCCACGAAAAGTGGGGAAATCGCAGTTCAGCCGCGGACAATCGGCATTGTCCGGCGGACAGGAGAGGCCCGCTCGGCGGTCTGGGAGCGGAACGGCGCGGCCTGACCACGGATTCGGCGGCCCCGTCAGCGCGCTGGTCGTCGTCGGCTGACGCGCGCAGCGGGCGAGCGTCGGAGCGGGCCACCTCACCGGGAGGCGCGATCGCCAAGGTGCGGTCCTGGGGCTCTACCCAACGCGCACGCTGATAGATCCGTCCCGGAGGATCGGTGAAGGGCGCTGCCTGGCCAAAGTTTATCCGCGGGCTGGAGGCGGCTCAGCGCACCAGCACCGTCGAACACGTACGGTGCCTGTGGGCCGAATGCACCCCCTTCCTCGAAAACCTGGACGCCGCAGCCCGCGCCGAGGTGAACCAGGCCCTGGCAGAGGCCCGGACGCGGCTGGCCAGCCACGAGGACTACCAACAGCGCGTCTTCACCGAGCTCGCCACAGCGGTCGCCGAGAAGCGGGCCTTCGACGTCCGCTCCCAGCTGCAGACCGCCATGACCCTCACCCGGCGCGGCGCCAGCGCCAGGGAGCAGCGCGTCCTGGCCACGGCCCGCGCCTTCCTCCGCGAGTACAACCACCTCCCGCCCCCGGGCAGGTCCGCACCGTTCTCAATCCCCTTCCGCCGCGCTCCAACCCTGACCGGAAGCGGTACAAGCCGCGCGCAGTCCCCAGGCCACAGGAAGTGGTCAAGGAAGCAGCCGAAGAAGCCGAATAGCGCCCGGGCCGAACGGCGGGAACGCCGCGCGGCAGTCGCACAGGGCCGGGGCATCCCGAAACGTCTCAGCCAGCGGTCCCGTCTTTCTGCCGATGGGCAGCGGGAGCTGATGAAAAAGCTGGACACGGCGGTCAAGACCGCCGGGGACTGGCTCTCCTCGGACGAGCGGCACGACGCCAGATCCCGGCTCAGCAAGCCGCCCCCCGGCGAAGAAGCAGGCCCGGGAACACCCGGCGCGCCGTGAACGCGATCCGGCTGTACTGGAATCCGCCGCGGCCGCTGTCCGCGGGGCCCTGAAGAAGGCCTGTGGGCATCGCGGTAAGCGTCGGCGCTTACATCCTGGGAGTGATCGCCACCCCGCTTGGCCTGCGCCTCGTCTATACGACTGGGGAACTCATCCGGCACACACCAGCTGCCTCCCTCACTCCTGGCCACCGCCGGCAGCAAAAGGCAACGGAAGCACTCGGCTACGTGGTGGAGACCAGACTCGCGGACAGGCTTGGTGAGGACAGCGTCTTCCGAGGCAGAGTGGCTGAGTGGCTAGCAGCCCACCGTCCCCCTGATGCCCAGCCAGCCGCGAGGGACGGATGGGAGGATGAACTGCTCGGAGACCTCTGGACTCGCCGTTGGGCAGTCCACTTCGCGGTGCACGTCGAAAGCGTGGTTGAGCAGCTGCAAGCGGACCAATTCCGCATCCTTGGGCGACTTCGCGGTACCTCCGATCCCATCGCCTTGGAGCATCACCGACTCCAAGCCGAAGGAGACCTCCGCACCATGTACGAGAGCGGCTCCTCCAGCGCCCATCCTGTGCCGGCCAGGGCCCCGATGGTGGTGCGGACCGTGAGCTCGCAGGCGAAGGCGAAGTCGATGTTTGCGGTCCTGGACGACACGGATGGCCCTGGTGAAGGTTCGATGGCACCGCATCGTTGCCGAGGATGTGTCGAGCTGTCGATCGAATTGAGGATCAAGGGCCCTGGCAGAGGCGTTGGGCGTGTTGGTGGGTAATGAGGCAGGTGGCGAGGCCGGCCGGGGCCAGGTGTGTAGGAGCGCGTCGTGGCTGATCTCGATGGTGTGGGTGTCGACGGTGACGAGCCTGGCCTCGACGAACCGGTAGAGGATGTCGTCCGTGTCAATGGTGTGGTCGCCGGCCAGGTCCGACCATGGGACACGGCGCCGGGTGTCGGCGGTTTCCTCGCCGACCCGCACCATCCGCAGGAAGAGCGCGCGGGCCCGCTCGCGCCGGGCGGGGCTGAGAGTTCGTACTGTGAATCGAACAGGATCCTTACCGCCCGTGACGGCTCCCCGTGATCGATGCTGTTGGTGATCTTTCCGGGGTCCGCTGGAGCCGTGCCGTTGCGCCTTGTGCCCCATGACGGTCTCGTTGCCAACGGCCGTGCTCCCACACTGTCTTCGCTAAGAGCCGTGGCTTACCGGACCGGCGGGTGACCGGTGGCTGCCGGAACGCGACGGCACTCGCACTGAAGATCACCAACAGCATCCAAGATCTGTGCCAGAGCCCTGCTCTCAAACCGCCCGAGCCAGACTCGCGGGCGGCGTCGTCCGGCGGCTTTCTGCTTCACCTGCGACCGGCCGGTGAAGTCCTCGCCGCTCCACGGCCCGGCCGGGCCGGTTCCGTACCCATGTCGCCGTCGTGTCACCGGGGTTGCTCACCCGTACCACCCGTGCCACCCGTGCGGTCCGGGGCGGAATCCGCGCACCAGAGCGGGGGATGGAGGGACGCCGGCTCACCTCAAGGGCGGCGATCGAGCCCGGAATCGGGCATGGGTATGCCCGATGATCATGTGATTTCGTCAGAAATCTCCCAATCCCGGACAGGATCCCACCTCTGACGGCTCACCAGTTTCTTCTGTTGCCTGCAGCCCTCTTTAACTGCCATGTGAACTGTGAAATTGTACGGTCACACTTTCCGCGGGCATAACAGCTCCGGAAGGGCTCAACTTCCGTTGCCATTGCGGTCCGCACCCCCCACTGCCGTGCCCCACGCACGGCTGCCGACCGGCCTGGAGGCCATCGCCATGCGCAGACCCCCCACACTCAAGAATCTCGCCCAACTGCTGATCCCTACCGTGGCTGCCGCCACCCTGGGGCTCACCATGCTCGCGCCCAACGGCGCGGCGGCCCCGGCCGACGCCGGGGCACCCAAGCCCGCGCCGAGGTCGACCCCTGGCCCACAGCCCGCCTCCGCCACCGTGCTTGCCGCCGATCTCGCACCCGGACACGCAGCCGACCCCGCGCGATCGGCCACGAAGACCTCGAACTCCGCGCAACGCCCTCCGCTCCCCGCGGCCCAGAACGCCGCAGAGCGCAAGCAGGCCCACTCGGCGGCGAAGACCGCGGCGGGCTGCAACGTCAGCGACTTCACCTCGAAGTCCGGCGCCGCCCTGGTCGAGCAGATCAAGAAATCGGAAACCGCCTGTATCAACACGCTGTTCAGCGTCACCGGTCAGGACTCCAAGGCTCTCTTCCGCGAGGAACAGATGGTCACGGTGGCGAACGCACTCAAGGACGTCGCGGCCAACTATCCGGGGAACAACAGCACTTACGCGACCCCGGTGGTGCTGTACCTGCGCGCCGGCTACTACATCCAGTACAACCAGCCGGAGAACGTCGGCGAATACGGCCCGACGCTGAAGAGCGCCAGTCAGGGCGCCCTGGACGCCTTCTTCGGCTCGTCCCACGCCTTCGACGTCACCGAGGCCAACGGACAGACCCTGGCCGAGACGGTCACCCTGATCGACAGCTCCGGAGAGAACGCCCGCTTCCTCGGCGTGGTCAAGCGTCTGCTGAAGGACTACAACGCGTCGTATGACCCGTTCTACTGGATGGTCTCGGCGGTCAACAACACCTACACCGTCCTCTTCCGCGGCCACCAGGTGCCGGAGTTCGTGGCAGCCGTGAAGGCGGACCCGAGCGTCCTCACCGGACTGCGCGACTTCGCCGTCGCCCACGACGGTCTGCTCGGCACCGACAAGTCCTATCTGACCGCCAACGCCGGACGCGAACTCGGCCGCTTCCTGCGCCACGCCGACTTCAAGGGCACCGTTACGCCGTTGGTCAAGGAGCTGCTCGGCCGCAGCCAGATGACTGGACGCACCGCCCAGCTCTGGGTCGGCCTCGCCGAGATGACGAACGAGTACGACAAGGCGAGCTGTGCCGAGTACAACACCTGTGACCTGCAGAACCGTATACGCGACGCCGTGCTGACGGTCAAGCACACCTGCGGTCCGAGCGCGAAGATCCTCGCGCAGGAGCTGACCGCGTCCGAACTGTCGGCCATGTGCGACAGCATCCTGAAGCAGGACCCGTTCTTCCACAAGATCGTCAAGGACAACGGTCCGGTCAAGGACGACAACAACACCAGCATCGAGATCGTCGCCTTCAACTCCAGTACCGACTACAAGACCTACGCCGGTGTCGTCTTCGGCGTTGACACCAACAACGGCGGCATATACCTGGAAGGCGACCCGGCCGCGCAGGGCAACCAGCCGCGCTTCATCGCCTACGAGCAGCGGGCCCAGGACGGCGCCTTCCAGATCTGGAACCTCAACCACGAGTACACGCACTACCTCGACGGCCGGTACGATATGCACGGCGACTTCGCGGCCGGGCAGACCACGCCGACCGTGATGTGGGTCGAGGGCTTCGCCGAGTACATCTCCTACTCGTACCGCGGCGTCACCTACGACAGGGCGGTCGAGGAGGCGGGCAAGAACACCTACAAGCTCAGCCAGCTCTTCGAGAACACCTATGCGAACGCCGACACCACCCGCATCTACCAGTGGGGCTATCTCGGCGTCCGCTACATGCTCCAGTCTCACCCCGCGGATGTGGCCACTGTGCTCGGCCACTACCGCGCAGGCGAGTACGACGCGGCGCACAGCCTGCTCCGCGACACCATCGGCACCAAGTACGACGCCGACTTCTCCGACTGGCTGAGCAAGTGCGCCGGCGGCAAGTGCGGCCAACTGCCGGCCCGCAGCGGCCGCTGACCGGGGCCTCGGCCACCGGCAAGAACTGAGCCAGGAGAGCCTGGTGTCCCGCGCATCGTTCGTGCGCGGGACACCAGGCTTCTCAACTGTCCCGGTTCATCGGCCAATCCCCTGAATGCGCGGGGCTCCTGCGGGACCTCGTTCAGGGACACCTTCTTCTGGGAAGTCGGCGAGGGAGTGCCGGCGGACCCCCGGCGGACGCGGTCCGGGCCTGACATGCGGCGGGCGGTGCGGGCGACGTCGGCGAGCGGACCGTCGACATCCGGCAGGATGAACCGGGCCCGGGCGGAGGGCCAGTTCGCCGAAGCCGGTGGGGTCCAGCATGCTGTCCCGGCCGCGGTGGCGGCGCGCGATGAGGAACTGGTCCCACCAACAACCCGGAACTCCAAAGAACTTGATCAAGCCCTGAAATTGATCAAGCCCGGACTCAAGGCCGGCAGTCATCACGCGAACGTCGGCGGGACTCCTTACCGCGACCTCGCGGTGAAATTCCAGGAGTAGCACAGGAGCATGCCACATGCATGTGCCTGAACTCCCCAATTGGGGAGTTCACGCCGGGGGGCAGGATCCACACCGGCCCCAGGAGGCGAGGCCGGTCACTCAGCACGGCGCCTGACGGCGCAACTCACCTGCTGGCCCACGGGACAGAGAGCAGATGTTACCGCCGGCACCCCACGATCAGCGCCCCGTCTGACCTCGTACAAGGACGAACCTAGGACGACCGAAGGACCTGAGTCCATAGCGTCGAGGTGACAGGGGGCTGCCGGTCAGTACAGCGCAGAGCTCGCGCACGTCCGAAGCAGCCATCAATCCGATTGGGCCGAGAGGACAACAGATGAAGGCCATGAGGAAGACCGCCGGGCTGGCTGCGGCAGTCGCCGCCAGCTGTGGCCTGATTGCGGCTGCGCCAGCTGCCGCGCACGCCACCACGCCAGCTGCCGTACATGCCACCACGGACACTAGCGCGCGCCCGGCTGAGGCCAATCGCTGCTCCGGCAACGTGGACCTCCACCTGTACAACGGAAACGATCTGTGCCTTCCGGGGGGCTATGCGCATACCGTAACGGTCAATCAGTGCGGAGTTATTTGGATCCAGACGGGCGGGAGCTGGGTGGATTGGTACTGGGCCCTGCCTGGGTACCCGTATCAGTACCAACCTGGCTTTCCGCCGCAGTCCACGTGGTCCGATGGGAGGCTTCCCGTCTGCATCTCCACTGTAGATATCGACACCTGATAAGACCGAACCCATGCTGATGGGTTTGGGCGCGGACGAGCGAACCGTTCGTCTCCTGGTGCCGATACCTCCGGACTCCGTGTGCGGGGCGGGAATCCTGAACGCCGGCTCTTTGGCGGGCCGTACAGAGCCCCAAAACGCCCTGATTACCGTCTTACGCCGTTCTTCTCTCAACCGTCATCGCCACATTCCTGGCCCCGTCCTTGAACGGAGCCGTGGTCGTCGTCACAGCTGTCAACGCATTCGGGATCAAGGCAGCGACATGACTCGGCGACACCCGAAAACGGCGGCAGCAGGCACGAAATTCAGTCTCCGGAGTACAAACACAGTCGTCCGGGATCGTTCGAACCCGGCGCTGCATGTCGGCTAGCACAAAGGCTACTGGACCGACTTTCACGGAATGGGAGTACCAAGTGAAGAAACCGTTTTCCGGCCGCCGCATCGGCGCTGCCGCTGCCCTGTCTGCGGTCACCCTCGCTGGCGGCCTGGCGATCGCGCCGGCGGCATCCGCCAGCACGACCGCCGGAGACTCTGCGACTGCCACCGCACAAGGATCGCAAGTGATGAGGCCCGACGGCAACCCGCGGAGCTGCCTCGACATCCTCCAGACAGCCGGCTACTACGATCAAAACCCCGGTGCGTTCACGGTGATATGTAGCAGCGCGTATATCGCTGGCCTCACGAACCCGCTAACAGCCTTTGCCAGTTGCACAGCCGCAATGTATGGCTACAAAGTAAGCATGGGCACGGCGGGTTTCGCATGCCATGCGGCAGTATGGGGCTGAAACGGGGCGGTCAACGTCGCCAAGGCGGCCGGGCTGGCCGTGTCGGCTCGTGGAGCGCCAGGGCTTGATCAATTTCCCTCGGCTCCTGGGTTGTTGGTGATGCCCAGGAGTGGAAGTGCTCGTTCGGGTTGGTCGCGGATTGCGCGGGTGGTCTTGGCGATGTTGTCGGCTCCCAGGGTTCTGAGCAGGCCGATGGCAAGGTTGCGGAGGGTGGCCATGGCCCGGGGTGCGGTGCCGGTGTGGACGGTGGAGGCGTCCTCGGCGAAGGTCACGTCTCTCACGTGGTGCAGGGCTTCCACGGTCCAGTGGCCGCGGATCGCGGCGGCGAGCTCGGCGGGGCCGGCCTGGTGGGCGGCGAGGCTGGTGACGGCGTAGACCGTCTCGCGGGTTTCGCGTCGGCCGGTCTCTCTGCGGCGGCGGTGGACGCGGACGGCCAGACGGGCGTGAGGGAAGGCGATCCCGCCGAGTTCGTCCGCGATCCCGCAGGTCTTGACGGAGCGGGACTCGCGGCGGCCGTGTCCGGTGGAGGCCGTGGTGTGCTGGACGGGGATGTTCAGCCAGGGCAGGGCGACCCGGCGGCGCGGTGGCGGCCGGTGAGGTAGGCGCCGACGGCTCGGTCCAAAGCGTCCCGTCGACAGCCTGCAGGACATGCCCGATCGTGGTCCGTGAGGGAGTCCGGCGCCACTGGAGCGGATGGCGTCGCACGCCGACGGCCGCCAGCAGGGCGTGGGAAGCCCCCTCCGCCCACTCGGCGAGTTCGTCGACGCTCCTGGCTCCTGAGAGGGCCGCACAGGCACATATGAGGAGGATGGCGGTCAGCGAGTACCAGCGGCCCCGCCGCGTACGCGGGCCGGGCACCAGGTCCAGGTAGGGGCGCAGGTCAGCGACCCGCCCGTCGTCCAGCGGACCCAGCGTCATCACACTGCGGGGATAGGGGAGGATACAGCGGCAGGCACGAGCCACCTCATGATCGCTGAGCTTCGACACCCCAATGATCACGAAGCCTGTGCCTGCACTTCTATCCACCCCAACCGGTCACAGCCCCACTCAACCGCACGACTCCGGAACTCGACCAAGCCCTGGTTCCTGGCCACTCCCGAAATGCGCGAGGAGTTCGCCCGCCGGTTCGGCCCGCAGGCCGAGCCCAGCGCGACCGCTGCGTGAGGGCGGGCTGCTCGCAGTGGACCTGACGATTGATCTTGCGTGGCTGCTGGAGGTCTCCCGCACTTTGTTGAGCGATCCGGATGTCACGGACTGGGGATTCTCTGAACTAACCTAATAGCCTCCGAGTGAGGGATCCACGTTCGCACTTCGCTTCCGGCGAGGTGCTTCTTTGTTCCTGGGGTCGGGTCTGTGTCGGTGGCTCCTGTTAAGAAGCCGCATCTGAGGCTTGTATGACAAAAATGAGTTGGCCTCGGACAGGTTCTGATTTATGAAAACTGTGCGGTCAGGGGCTTGTCGTCACCTTGCGGCCCAGTCCGCGCTGGTACCTCCGCGGTTTAAGCGGCACCTGTCTTGCCGTTGATCTGGAAGGTGATTACGTCGACTTCGTCGGTTCCCGCCAGGTCTGGGTAGTGGCCTTTGAGGACTTCCCGGAGTTCGGTTGCGGTCGTGAGTCCCTCGGCTTGGGCGTCCTGGTTGGTGAGGTCGCTGACCAGGCAGTGCCTGATGCCGGTCACCTCGGCCGGCAGGACGACTTCGGGGTCGCTCTCGAACACCAGCCGTGCCGGGCCGAGCTGCGCCGGGTCCCGGAAGCGGGTGGTTTTGGCCTTGGCGCCGGAGCGGACGTCTTCGAGGTAGCGGGGGTTGAACCGAATGATCGGGGGGCCGGCCGTCTCGGGGTCTTGGTAGAGCGATGGGTCGAGACCGTTCATGCCCGCCTCCGGGGTCCATCGCTGAGCCAGCGGCATCAGGTCGGCGGCGAGCACGGACCTGAGCCCCGCGGGGGTGGGCACGATGACGCGCATGGTGGGGTAGTAGTCCACGAAGACCTGCCGATCGCGCCCGCACGGGCCGATGACCCCGCGCCCATGGTTTCCCACGGCGACGATGCAGCGCATCTGGCGGGCGCCCTGGGCCCGCGCAGTTCCCAGAGCTACGAGTTCGGCGCAGGGCCCGCCGGTGAAGTGGTAGAGGTTCACGCCGGCGAACATCCGGTAGTCGGCGGCCATGACCGCGGCGCCCACCGTGTGGATCCCGTCTTCATCGGGCCCGGCGTCGGTATGCGCGTCTATGGTGCGGCGTGCCAGCTCCACGAGCTCACGCTCGTCATCATCGAGAGCTCGTGCAGATGACGGGACGTACACCTTTTTGACCTTCCCTTCCTTCAGCAGTTGCCCAAGAGCATTCCACGCCACGCAGGCGGGCTCCACAGGGTTTTGGCTTGCCTTGGCTGGACCCTTAGAGATCATCTCATTTGGTGGGTTGGGTAGTCTGTCTGTGTGTTGATGGTGGAGCGGTTGGTGCCGGACGGGTTGTGGGAGTTGTTTCAGCGGGTGGTGCCGGAGGCGCCGACGCGTCCTCAAGGTGGCGGTCGGCGTCGGTACGGGGACCGTGAGGTGCTGGCGGCGATCATCTTCGTGGCGACGACGGGGTGCACGTGGTCGCAGGTCCCGCCGGTGTTCGGCCCCTCCGGAGCGACGGCCCACCGTCGGTTCATGGAGTG
>NZ_JBVIHM010000055.1:0-26172 GCF_055570295.1 Streptomyces sp. NPDC031265 | reverse complement strand
CCCCCCCCCCCCCCCCCCCCCCCCCCCCCCCCCCCCCCCCCCCCCCCCCCCCCCCCCCCCCCCCCCCCCCCCCCCCCCCCCCCCCCCCCCCCACCGAACCCGCAGACGAACACCGGGCCGAAAAGGGGCCGCGGCCAGCCCCCGCCGGACCCGCGGGCGAACACCGCGCCCCGGGAGGGTTACGCGGCCCCCTGGCACGTCGGGCACCAGAACAGGTTCCGTGCCGCCAGGTCCGCCGTGCGGATCTCCGTGGCGCAGATGTGGCACGGCAGATGCGCGCGGCGGTACACGTACACCTCACCCCCGTGGTCATCGACCCGCGGCGCACGCCCCATCGCCTCCGGCATGTGCTCCGGCCGCACCGTGTCGATGCGGTTCAGGCGTACGCCCTCCCGCATCAGGACCGTCAAGTCCGACCACATCGCGTCCCACTCCGCGCGCGTGACGTCGCGGCCGAGGCGGTACGGGTCCACGCCGTGGCGGAACAGCACCTCCGCCCGGTACACGTTCCCCACGCCCGCGATGATCTTCTGGTCAAGCAGCAGCGCCGCGATCGTCGTGCGGCTGCGCGAGATCCGCGCCCACGCCTTCTCGCCGTCGTCGGCGGCCCGCAGCGGATCCGGGCCCAGGCGGTCGTGTATCGCCTGCTTCTCCGCGTCGGTGATCAGCGCGCAGGTCGTGGGGCCGCGCAGGTCCGCGTACCCGCCGGGACCGGAGAGGCGCAGCCGGACCGTCTCCGTAGGAGGGGGGACCGGGCCGGAGCCGAGTGCGTACTTGCCGAACAGGCCCAGGTGGATGTGGATCCAGCCGACCGGCCCGCCGAAGCCCAGGAACAGGTGCTTCCCGTGCGCTTCCGCCGACTCCAGCACCTGCCCGTCCACCAGCGCCGCCCCGTCCGAGAACTTCCCCTGCGGACTGGACGCGCGTACGCGGCGGCCGCCGAACCACTTCCCGTGATCGGCGGCCAGCCGGTGAATCGTGTGCCCCTCGGGCATAACGCCAGGTCAGCCCTGCTGCGGGTGGTGCGCGGGGATCGCGGGGAGCTCGCCGGTCGTCTCGTAGCGCGACAGCATCTCGATACGGCGGGTGTGACGCTCCTCGTTCGAGTACGGGGTGTTCAGGAACACCTCGACGAACTTGGTCGACTCCTCCTGGGTGTGCATCCGGCCACCGATGGAGAGCACGTTCGCGTTGTTGTGCTCGCGGCCGAGCGCAGCCGTCTGCTCGCTCCAGGCCAGGGCCGCCCGTACGCCCTTCACCTTGTTCGCGGCGATCTGCTCACCGTTGCCGGAGCCGCCGATCACGATGCCCAGCGAGTCCGGGTCCGCGGCCGTCTTCTCGGCGGCGCGCAGGCAGAACGGCGGGTAGTCGTCCTGGGCGTCGTAGATGTGGGGACCGCAGTCGACGGCCTCGTGGCCATGGGCCGTGAGCCATTCGACCAGGTGGTTCTTGAGTTCGTATCCGGCATGGTCTGAACCGAGGTACACGCGCATGCCCCCGAGTGTGGCATGCGTTCCGGCGGGCAGGGTTCATCGGGGTGAGCGGCGGTAAGGACCTTCGTCGCCGAAAAGTAATGACCTTGTGCCCCTCATCACGATTCGGAGTCAGGCCTTCCGTACCTGGGAGTACCGGGCTTCAATGCGTTGGTTCGTAACCCGAGCGACCCTTAGACCTAAGGATTCGTCCATGACCTCGCAACCCTCCCTTGCGAAGGAAGAAGGCCGACCGGGCGATCCCGGAACGCCTGACTCCCCCGTCGTCGGCGCCCCGCACGGCTCCAACGGCCTCCAGGCCGGTCTCAAGAACCGTCACCTCTCGATGATCGCCATTGGCGGTGTCATCGGAGCAGGGCTCTTCGTCGGCTCCAGCTCCGGCATCGCCGCCGCCGGTCCCGCCATCCTGCTCTCGTACGCGCTCGTCGGCCTCATGGTCGTCTTCGTGATGCGGATGCTCGGCGAGATGGCCGCCGCCCGGCCGACCTCCGGCTCCTTCTCGGCCTACGCCGACCAGGCGCTCGGCCGCTGGGCCGGCTTCTCCATCGGCTGGCTCTACTGGTTCTTCTGGGTCGTGGTGCTCGCCGTCGAGGCGACCGCCGGAGCGAAGATCCTGCACGGCTGGGTCGGGGCGGTCCCGCAGTGGGGCTGGGCACTGATCGTGATGATCGTGCTGACGGCCACCAATCTCGTCTCCGTGTCGTCGTACGGAGAGTTCGAGTTCTGGTTCGCCGGGATCAAGGTTGTCGCTATCGGCGCCTTTGTTGCCATTGGGCTGCTCGCCGTCTTCGGAATACTTCCCGGGTCCGACAACCCCGGTGACGGGTTCGCACATCTCACCGATGCCGGTGGATTCATGCCAAACGGCGCCGGGGCCATTCTCACCGGTGTCCTGATGGTCGTCTTCTCCTTCATGGGCAGCGAGATCGTCACCCTGGCCGCCGGTGAGTCCGAGGACCCGCAGCGCGCCGTCACCAAGGCCACCAACAGCGTGATCTGGCGCATCGGCGTCTTCTACCTCGGCTCGATCCTCGTCGTCCTCACGCTCCTGAAGTGGAACGACCCGGCGATCCTCAAGGACGGCTCGTACGTCGCGGCGCTCAACTCGATCGGCATCCCGCACGCCGGGCAGATCATGAACGTGATCGTCCTGACGGCGGTGCTCTCCTGCCTCAACTCCGGCCTGTACACCGCCTCCCGCATGGCGTTCTCGCTCGGCCAGCGCGGTGACGCGCCGCGCGCCTTCGCCCGTACCAACGCGCGTGGCGTGCCGCAGGCGGCCATCCTCTGCTCGGTCCTCTTCGGGTTCGTGGCCGTCTTCTTCAACTACAAGTGGCCGGACACCGTCTTCGACTTCCTGCTGAACTCGTCCGGCGCGGTCGCGCTGTTCGTGTGGCTGGTCATCTGCTTCACGCAGCTGCGGATGCGCGGGATCATCCTGCGCGAGACGCCGGAGAAGCTGACGGTCAAGATGTGGCTGTTCCCGTATCTGACGTGGGCGACGATCGCGATGATCTCCTTCGTGCTCGTCTACATGCTCACGGACGACGCCGGGCGCAAGCAGGTGCTGCTCTCGCTGCTGGTCGCGGCGGTCGTCGTGGCGATCGCGCTGGTACGGGACTTCATGCAGCGCGGTGCGGTGTCTTCCGGCGTTGCCGCGCCCGCCGTCGCTCAGAGCGGTGTGAACGACGAGGTCACCGCGGAGTAGGTGCGCAGGGCGTCGTCCTCGGTGGCGGCGAGGTACCAGATGTTGACCTGGTACGACTTGCCGCCCTCGTCGAACCCCGTCTGGCGGGCCTTCCAGGGGTCGCCGTCCTGTGTGAAGTAGTAGTCCCAGACAACGGCCGGGCGGCCGTTGAAGGTGGTCCGCTCCAGACGGATGTTCCGGTAGCCCGGGACGTCGTGGGAGCCCTGCTCGGCCACCTGCCACTGGCTCATGAGATCGCCGCCGCGTACGAGTGCGTACGAGGCGGCGATCTCCTGTTTTCCGCCGGGCGAGTGGTAGTGGATGTTGGACGGGCTCTTGGCGGTCCGCGTCCAGCCCTTCGGGGGCGCCCAGGCGAAGCCGGTCTCTCCTCGGGTGCCGGGGGGTGGGGTGCTGGGAGGGCGGGAGGTACCGGCGACGGTGGGGGTACTGGGGGTGGGGGCGCTGGTGGGGCCGGTTGCCTTGCCGGTGTCGTCGGTGCCGTGTGTGGTGGCCAGGACGACTACTACGGCGATCGCTGCGGCGACGGCTACGGCTGCGGCGACGGCCATGCGGCGACTCCCCCACCCCGCCCCTTCCCGCCGTGACATGTGCGGCTCCGGCGCGCGGCCTCCGGGGGTGGGGGTGGGTCGAGGTGTGGGGGCGAGCGGAGTTTCCGGGGGCGGAGCCCCCAGGCCCCCGGCGGGGGCTGCGGCTCCGAAGTCCCCGCCGGGGGCTTCGGAGCCGTTTGCAGGGGCTGCGGACCCTGCGGCCCAGGCGGGGCGCTGGCTCTGGGCCCGCTGGGGGGCCTCGCCCTCCGGGCCCCGGCTGGGTGGGGGAAGCGTCGGGGCCGCGGGACCTTGCCGGGCTGCGGGGGCTTCGTCCTCTGCATCCCGCGTGGGCGGGGGAGGCGGGGGCGCTCCCGTCCCTGCGTGCCCTGGGCGGCTCGTGGCACGTTCCGTTGCGGGGTGGGGCTCGTGCGCCGGAGTGGGCGGGCTCGGTGACTCCAATGCCTCGGGCGCCGGGCTGTGCGTCGGGACCGCCAGTGTCGGGGTGCGGGCCAGGACCGTGGGTGGGGCCGCTATCGGCATCAGGACGGTGGTCAACGCGTCCAGGCTGGGGCGGTCGTCCGGGGTCTTCACCAGGAGCGCGGCCAGTGCGGGGGCCAAGGGGCCCGCCGTGCTCGGGAGTTCGGGCTCCTCGTACAGGACCGCGTGCAGCGTCGCCAGCGTCGTCTCGCGGGCGAACGGCGACTGGCCGCCCACCGCCGCGCACAGCGTCGCGCCCAGGGACCACAGGTCCGACGCCGGGCCCTGGGGCCTGCCGCCCACCCGTTCCGGCGCCATGTAGTCCGGCGAGCCGACCAGCATCCCCACCACCGTCAGCGCCGTCGCGTCCTGGATCGCGGCGATGCCGAAGTCCGTCAGGACGATCCTGCCCGTGCGGCTGAGGAGCACGTTGCCCGGCTTGATGTCCCTGTGCAGGACTCCTACCGCGTGCACCTCTCGTAACGCCTCCACCAGGCCCAGGCCGATCCGCGCCGCCTCGCGCGGGGTCACCGGGCCGTCCTCGACCAGGAGTTGCTCCAGGGAGCGCGCGTCCACCAGCTCCATCACGATCCAGAGGCGGTCGGACTCCTCCACCACGTCGTAGACGCGCACCACGTTCGGATGGTCGATGCGGGCCGTCGCCCGCGCCTCGCGCAGGGTGCGTTCGCGGCGGATGCGGCTGTCCTCGGCATCGAGGTCGTTCATGCGCATCTCTTTCACGGCCACCTTGCGGTCCAGGATTTCATCGAACGCCCGCCACACCCGCCCCATTCCCCCCTGGCCGATCGTGACGTCGAGTCGGTATCGCCCCGCTACCAACAGCCCCCGAATTCCCGGCATTACCGCCCGCCCCCTCAGCACCTGGTGCGACCAGGACAGAAACACGAACTTGCCACCATCACAGCATAATTCCGCGAAATCTTGTGGGACCCTTCTCAGCACCGCTTTCAGTACGCCAGCCGCCCAACTCGGCTGAGGGGGATGGGAAATGCGTTCGACAAAACACTGGGGATCTCTGGCCGCCGGCCTGTTCGCCGGTTTACTGCTTTTTCCTTTGGGGGCGGCGGCTTATGCCGCTGATCCGACACCCGGCAGTGATCAGGGCGGGTCGCCCGGGCCCAGCGCCCCGGCCGAGCTCAAGATCTCCACCGAGCTGCCGAAGGAAATCAAGGTCGCCAATTCCTCCGGAAAAACCACTCTCACCGCGAAAATCCTCAACAAGGGCACCCAGAACACCGGCCGGATCACCCTCACCGTCCTCGGCCTCGACGGCATGCGGATCACCGGCGTGGACGGATGCGTGACGGTTCCCGAGAACAAGCTGCCGAAGGGGACCAACACCGGATTCGCCTGTGCCATCGACGACTTGGCCGCCGGCGCCGACAAGTCGTACACCGTCTCCGCCACGTACGACCTGAAGAAGACCGGAAAGATCTGCCTGCCGGTCACCGAGGGCACCGGCGAGAAACTGCTCTGGCAGCAGGGGCCGGTCCCGTTCGGGACGACCAGGCCGACGCCCAACGCCCCCGACACCCCACTACTGCTCGGCACCGACAACGTGCCGGCCGCGCCGCCGGGCGGCTCCGCCGGCCCGTCCCCGACCACACCCGGCACTCCCGCCCCGACCCCGCCGTCCCAGCTCCCCAAGACCGGCGTCAACGACGGCGTACTGCCGCTGCTCGCAGCCGCAGGCCTGCTCCTCTTCGTCGGCTCCACCGGCATCTGGTGGGCCAACACCCGCCAGCACCGCAGGCGTACGCGCTGAAGAGGCACTGAAGAGGCACTGACATGACGCACTGACATGCGGAAGGGCCCGGATGCGCTCAGCGCTTCCGGGCCCTTTCCGTCGAGGCGCTCTTCGTTACTTGCGGCCCACGAACTTCCACGCCGTCGGCAGTGCCCCCATCGCCAGCGCCGCCTTCAGCGCGTCGCCGAGCAGGAAGGGGGTGAGGCCCGCCGCGACCGCCTGGTTCAGGGACATACCGGTCGAGGCGGCCAGGTACGGGACGCCGACCGCGTAGATGATCGCCGAACCGAGGACCATCGTGCCCGCGGTGCGCGGCACCGAGCGGTCGCCGCCCCGGCGGGCGAGGGCGCCCACGACGGTGGAGGCGAGCAGCATGCCGAGCACGTAACCGAAGGACGCGCCGCCCGCGCCCGAGGTGCCGTTCGCGAACCACGGCATCCCGGCCATGCCGATCAGCGCGTACAGCCCGAGCGAGAGGAAGCCGCGGCGGGCGCCGAGCGAGGTGCCCACCAGCAGGGCCGCGAAGGTCTGGCCGGTGACGGGGACCGGGGAGCCGGGGACGGGCACGGCGATCTGGGCGGCCACGCCGGTGAGCGCCGCGCCGCCGAGCACCAGGGCGATGTCCCGGGTGCGGGCGCCGGGCAGCAGGTCGGCGAGGACCTTTCCGGTACGGGGTGCGGCGGGGGCAGTGACTGTGGTCGTGGCCATCGTGGGCTCCGCGAAGTCGGGGACGGGCAGCGGGATACGTGCTGGGGACAACGGTGACGTTAGCCGAGGGATTCTCACTCGATCACCATCAGCGGCCCACAAAGCGGCGGTTGGGGCCTTGGTGGAGATCGCACAAAGGCCGGACTGCTTCCGTCCGATGGCGTGACCCTCGTCACTGGAGTGATGAGGAGTACGGACAGTTTTGCGGATACGGCTCGGGCTCGGGGAGACTGTAGGTTCCCCATAAACGATCAGTTGCTGATCCGAGAGTTGCGAGCGCCATGCACGACGGCAAGACCACGGCCGGGGCCACCGCCGCCGACACCGCATCGGTGGAGGCCGAACCGCTGTCCCACGGGCTGAAGCAGCGCCATCTGACCATGCTGGGCCTGGGCGGGGTGATCGGTGCCGGTCTCTTCGTGGGGTCGGGGGCCGGGATCGCGGTGGCGGGGCCGGGGATCGTCGTCTCGTATCTCATCGCGGGCGCGATCGCGATGCTGGTGATGCGGATGCTCGGCGAGATGTCGTCGGCGATGCCCGCCTCGGGGTCGTTCTCGGTCCACGCCGAGCGGGCGCTCGGCCGGTGGGCCGGGTTCAGCGTCGGCTGGCTGTACTGGTTCCTGCTCGTGGTCGTCCTCGCCGTGGAGGCGACGGGCGCGGCCCAGATCGCCCACGGCTGGGTGCCGGGGATGCCGCAGTGGGCCTGGGTCCTCGTCTTCATGGTCGTCTTCACCGGCGCCAACCTGGCGGCGGTGAAGAACTTCGGCGAGTTCGAGTTCTGGTTCGCCACGCTGAAGGTCGGCGCGATCGTGCTGTTCCTGGTGCTGGGGCTGCTGGCCGTCTTCGGGGTGCTGCCCGACACCGACCCGGTGGGGTTCACCAACCTGACCGGGCAGGGCGGTTTCCTGCCCAACGGCTGGGACGGCGTGGTCTCCGGCGTCCTCGCGGTGATCTTCGCCTTCGGCGGTCTTGAGGTCGTCACCATCGCGGCCGCCGAGTCGGACGACCCGGTGCGCGCGGTCGGCCGCGCGGTGCGCAGCGCGATCTGGCGCATCCTCTTCTTCTATGTGGGCTCGATGCTGGTCATCGTGACCCTGCTGCCGTGGACCTCGATGGAGCCCGGTCACAGCCCGTACGTCGCCGTGCTCGACTCGATCGGCGTCCCGGGCGCGGGGCAGATCATGAACGTGGTCGTCTTCGTGGCCCTGCTGTCCGCGCTCAACGCCAATCTGTACGGCTCCTCGCGGATGGTCTTCTCGCTGGCCGAGCGCGGCGAGGCGCCGAAGGGGCTGCTCAGGGTGTCGGGCGGCGGGGTGCCCCGGCGCGCGGTCCTCGCGTCGGTCGCCTTCGGGTTCGTCTCGGTGCTGCTCAATCTGAAGTGGCCCGACTCGGTCTTCCTCTACATGCTCAACGCGGTCGGCGCGGTGCTCCTGTTCGTCTGGGGCCTGATCGCCGTCTCGCAGCTGCGGCTGCGGCCCCGGATCGAGCGCGAGGCCCCGGAGCGGCTCACGCTGCGGATGTGGGCCTTCCCGTGGCTGACGTGGGCGGCGCTCGCGGCGATGGCGGCCGTGCTCGTCCTGATGCTCCTCGACGACGACGCCCGGCCCCAGGTGCTGTGGTCGGCGGGCGCCACGGGCGCGGTGCTCGTGGTCGCCTTCGTACGGGAGTGGCGGGCGAGGACTGTCGAAGCGGCCGACCGATCGTCAGGTCGGTAGTTACGGGCGGGTTTGGCGGGACCCACGAGGGCGGACGTGCGCATTCCGTGGACGAGATGTACGCAGGGCTTCACGCTGTGTGAGTCGAGTGTCCGGATAGCGGTCTGGTGTTCCCTCTGAGCGGTGCCACATCCAGACTGTGGCTCCCGCCCCCCGTCTCAGCTACTGAACAGGGCCTGCCCATGTCCCGGACAAACGCGCCCGCGACGACCGACGCGCCGCCGAAGGTCGACTCCCCTCTCACCCACGGTCTCAAGCAGCGCCATCTCTCGATGATCGCCCTCGGCGGCGTCATCGGCGCCGGGCTCTTCGTCGGCTCCGGCGCCGGAATCGCCGCCGCCGGGCCCTCGATCGTCCTCGCCTACGGCATATCCGGCGCGCTCGTCATGCTGGTGATGCGCATGCTGGGCGAGATGTCGGCGGCCAACCCCGCATCCGGCTCCTTCTCCGTGCACGCCGACCGGGCCATCGGGCCCTGGGCCGGCTTCACCGCCGGCTGGTCGTTCTGGGTGCTGCTCTGTGTGGCGGTCGGCCTGGAGGGGATCGGCGCCGCGAAGATCGTCACGGTCTGGCTGCCCGGCACGCCGGAGTGGGCCTGGGTCGCGCTCTTCATGCTGGTGTTCACCGCCACCAACCTCGCGGCCGTGAAGAACTTCGGCGAGTTCGAGTTCTGGTTCGCGGCGCTCAAGGTCGCCGCGATCACCCTCTTCCTCGTCCTCGGCCTGCTCGCCATCCTCGGCGTCCTGCCGGACACCCCCGCCCCCGGCACCTCGAACCTCACCGGCGAGGGCGGATTCCTGCCCAACGGCTCCGAGGGCCTGGTGCTCGGACTGCTCGCCTCCGTGTTCGCGTACGGCGGCCTGGAGACGGTGACCATCGCGGCCGCCGAGTCCGAGAAGCCGGTGCAGGGCGTCGCCCGCGCGGTGCGAACGGCCATGTGGCGCATCGCCGTCTTCTACATCGGCTCGATGGCGGTCATCGTCACGCTGGTGCCGTGGAACGACAAGACCGTGGTGTCGAAGGGCCCCTATGTGGCGGCCCTCGACCACCTCGGCATCGACGGCGCCGGGCAGATCATGAACGTGGTCGTCCTGGTGGCCCTGCTCTCCGCGATGAACGCCAACATCTACGGCGCCTCGCGCATGGCGTACTCGCTGGTCGAGCGCGGCCAGGGCCCCAAGGCGCTCGGCCGGATCTCCGGCGGTGTGCCGCGCGTCGGGGTGCTGTGCTCCTCGATCTTCGGCTTCGGGTGCGTGCTGCTGAGCTACTGGCGGCCGGACGACGTCTTCCCCTGGCTGCTGAACATGATCGGCGCGGTGATCCTCGTGGTCTGGATCTTCATCGCCGTCTCCCAGCTGCTGCTGCGCCGGCGCACCGAGCGCGAGACGCCGGAGAAGCTGGTGGTGCGGATGTGGCTGTACCCGGGGCTGACCTGGGTGGCGCTCGCCGCGATGGCCGCGATCTTCGTCCTGATGGCCCGCCAGTCCGACACCCGCGACCAGCTGATGGCGACCGGCGCCCTGACCGTGGTCCTGGCCGCCGTCGGCTACGCGCGCCAGCGCATGGGAGCCCGCCAGGAGGCCTGAGCCACCCCGCCCCAAGCCCTGCGTCCTGAGGTCCCAGACCTCGGGGCACAGGGCTTTTCGCTGAGGTCACCCTTAGCTGCAAGCACCCATACCTGCTGGTAGCGTGCACTTGCACATCAGTTGCAACAAGCAGTCGGAGGGGCTTCGGACATGGCCATTTACACGCTTCCTGAACTTCCGTACGACTACGCCGCGCTCGAACCCGTCATCAGCCCGGAGATCATCGAGCTGCACCACGACAAGCACCACGCGGCGTACGTGAAGGGCGCGAACGACACCCTGGAGCAGCTCGCGGAGGCCCGCGACAAGGACGCCTGGGGTTCGGTCAACGGCCTGGAGAAGAACCTCGCGTTCCACCTCTCCGGCCACATCCTGCACTCGATCTACTGGCACAACATGACCGGCGACGGCGGCGGCGAGCCGCTGGACAAGGACGGCACCGGCGAGCTGGCGGACGCCATCGCCGAATCCTTCGGCTCCTTCGCCAAGTTCAAGGCCCAGCTGACCAAGGCGGCGGCCACGACGCAGGGTTCGGGCTGGGGCGTCCTCGCGTACGAGCCGGTCAGCGGCCGACTCGTCGTCGAGCAGGTCTACGACCACCAGGGCAACGTCGGCCAGGGCTCGACCCCGGTCCTGGTCTTCGACGCCTGGGAGCACGCCTTCTACCTCCAGTACAAGAACCAGAAGGTGGACTTCGTCGAGGCGATGTGGCGCGTCGTCAACTGGCAGGACGTGGCGAGGCGTTACGCCGCCGCGAAGGCCGCCGGGAACACCCTGCTGCTGGTCCCGTAGGACCGAACCCGGCTCTGCCCGGCCCCCTGATCGCCCTGCTCGTGATCGTCTTCTCAACCTTCGCGTGCGGGCGTAATGAACGGACGGCCCCCGCGAGGACGTGACTCGCGGGGGCCGTTCGCTGCGCCGTTCGCTCCCGTGCGCCCTTCACTCCCGCGCGCCGGTGGAGTGCGCCGGTCCTTCACCCTCTCGCCCCGGGCCCGTTGTCAGTGGCGGGTGCCATGCTCGGAGCCATGGACACACAGGAGTTCTGGACGCTCATCGACGACGCCCGCGCGCAGGTGGCACACGCGGCGGACGCCGAGGCGGTCGCGGCGCGGGCCGCGGCCCTGCTCTCGGCCAGGCCGGTCGACGAGATAGTGGCATTCCAGCAGGTCTTCTGGGACCTGATGGCCGCCTCCTACCGCCAGCCGCTCTGGGCCGCGGCGTACACGATCAACGGCGGGTGCTCGGACGACGGGTTCGACTGTTTCAGGGGCTGGCTGATCGCGCAGGGGCGCGAGGTGTTCGACCGCGCGGTGGCCGACCCGGACGGGCTCGCGGGCCTGAGCGCCGTGCGGGACGCGGCGGTGGAGGGCTGGGAGATGGAGTGCGAGGAGGCGCTCGGCATCGCCTGGGACGCGCACCTGACCGCGACCGGCAAGGAACTCCCCGGCGACAGCTTCACGATCCGCTACCCGGAACTGGACCCGGGCTGGGACTTCGACTTCGACGACACGGGGGAGATGGCGAGGCGCCTGCCGCGCCTGGCAGCGCTGTACGGGGAGTAGGCGGGGGTGCGGCACGGCCCCCGCGAGTGCGTGACTCGCGGGGGCCGTGGACACCCGGGGCGCCGGGGCGCCGGATCAGTCGAAGATCGGGCGCTGTGTGCGCGTGCGCTTGATCTCGTAGAAGCCCGGGGTCGAGGCGACCAGGAGCGTGCCGTCCCACAGGCGTGCGGCGGCTTCGCCCTTGGGGGCCGGGGTGACGACCGGGCCGAAGAAGGCGATCTGCTCGCCGTCCGCGCCGGGCACGGCGATGACCGGGGTGCCGACCTCCTGGCCGACCTTGTCTATGCCCTCCTTGTGGGAGGCGCGCAGCTCCGCGTCGAACTCGTAGGCGCTGTTGTCGACGTCCGCGTAGTCGGCGAGCTCGGCGGGCAGGCCGACCTCCTCCAGGGCCGCGACGAGGACCTCGCGGCCGGAGCCGAGGTCCTGGTTGTGGAAGCGGGTGCCGAGCGCGGTGTACAGCTTGCCGACGACCTCCTCGCCGTACTTCTGCTGCGCGGCCATGACGACCTGGACCGGGCCCCAGGCCCGGGTCGTCAGGAACTCGCGGTAGGAGTCGGGCAGGTCGTCGAGCTTGTCCTCGTTGAGGACGCCCAGGCTCATCACGTGCCAGCGGACCTCGACGTCACGGACCTTCTCGACCTCCAGCATCCAGCGGGACGTCATCCAGGCCCAGGGACAGAGCGGGTCGAACCAGAAGTCGACAGGGGTCTTCCCGGTCTGGGGCACGGTCTCGGACATGTCTCTCCTCATCGGGTCACGCCAGGAAATCAACCAAGGGAACACCCCCGGCCACCCGTCGCATTCCCGCGTGTCCGCGGCCCGGCGGGCATGGCAGGATCGGTGCTGTTCGAACGAGACACGAAGGAGTGCCCGTGCCCGGTGAGAATCTGTCCCGCGACGAGGCCCGTGAACGGGCTGGTCTGCTGTCCGTCGACGGGTACGACGTCGCCCTCGATCTGCGGTCCGCGATCGGGGACGCCCCGGACGGGCCGCGGACGTTCCGCTCGGTCACCACGATCCGGTTCCGCTGCGCGCGGCCGGGCGCGGAGTCCTTCGCGGATCTGGTCGCGCCGTCGGTGAACGCGGTCACCCTCAACGGCAAGCCGCTGGACCCGGCCGCGGTCTTCGACGGCACCCGGGTGGCGCTCGCGGACCTGGCGGCGGAGAACGTGCTGGTGGTGGACGCGAACTGTGCGTACAGCCGCACCGGCGAGGGTCTGCACCGGTTCGTCGACCCCGAGGACGGCGAGGTCTACCTCTACACCCAGTACGAGCCGGCCGACTCCCGGCGGGTGTTCGCGAACTTCGAGCAGCCCGACCTGAAGGCCCCCTACCGCTTCGAGGCGACGGCGCCCGAGGGCTGGACGGTGTGGTCCAACGGCGAGGGCGCCCGGGGCGAGGACGGGGTCTGGCGGTTCGCCGAGACCAAGCCGATCTCCACGTACATCACGTGCGTGGTGGCGGGGCCGTACCACTACGTGACGGACACCTACCGCCGCACCTTCGACGACGGCACCACGCTGGAGATCCCGCTCGGCGCGATGTGCCGCAAGGGCCTGGCCCGGCACTTCGACGCGGACGACGTGTTCCTCGTCACCAAGCAGGGTTTCGACTTCTTCCACGACCAGTTCGACTACCCGTACCCGTTCGGCAAGTACGACCAGGCCTTCGTGCCGGAGTACAACCTCGGGGCGATGGAGAACCCGGGGCTGGTGACCTTCCGCGAGGAGTTCATCTTCCGGGGCAAGGTGACCCAGGCCGCCTACGAGCGGCGGGCCAACGTCATCCTGCACGAGATGGCGCACATGTGGTTCGGCGACCTGGTCACCATGCAGTGGTGGGACGACCTGTGGCTGAAGGAGTCGTTCGCCGACTTCATGGGCAGCTTCTCGCAGGTCGAGGCGACCCGGTTCACCAACGGCTGGATCACCTTCGCCAACGGCCGCAAGTCCTGGGCGTACCGCGCGGACCAGCTGCCGTCCACGCACCCGATCACGGCCGACATCCGTGACCTGGAGGACGCCAAGCTCAACTTCGACGGCATCACCTACGCCAAGGGCGCCTCGGTCCTCAAGCAGCTGGTGGCGTACGTGGGCCGGGAGGACTTCCTGGAGGGCGCCCGGCGCTACTTCAAGAACCACGCCTACGGGAACACGCGCCTGGGCGATCTGCTGTCGGTCCTGGAGGAGGTCTCCGGCCGGGACATGACGTCCTGGTCGCGGTCCTGGCTGCAGACAGCGGGCGTCAACTCGCTCACCCCGGTGGTCACTTACGACGCGGGCGGGCGCATCACCGAGCTCGCCGTGGTCCAGGAGGCCGTCGAGGCGCATCCGACGCTGCGCCCGCACCGGGTCGCGGTCGGCCTCTACCGCTCCGAGGCGGGCTCCCTCGTGCGGTACGCGCGCGCCGAGGTCGACGTGGACGGGCCGCGCACGGTGGTGGCGGAGCTGGCCGGGGCCGAGCGGCCCGAGCTGGTCCTGGTCAACGACGACGACCTCACGTACTGCAAGATCCGCTTCGACGAGGGCTCGCTCGCCACGCTCCGGGCCCACCTCGGCGACATCACGGACCCGCTGGCGCGCGCCCTGTGCTGGTCGGCGCTGTGGAACCTGACGCGGGACGCGCTCATGCCCGCGCGGGACTTCATCGACCTGGTGCTGGCCCACTCCGGGCGCGAGACGGACATCGGCGTGCTCCAGATGCTGCACGCCTGGACCCGCTCGGCGCAGACGTACTACGCGGCGCCCGAGTGGCGCGAGCAGGGCGGGCGGCTGCTGGCCGAGGGCGCGCTGCGTGAGCTGCGGATCGCGGCGGCGGGCAGCGAGCACCAGCTGGCCTGGGCCCGTTTCTTCGCCTCCACGGCGACGACCGACGCCGACTTCCAGCTCCTCGAAGGGCTCCTTGAGGGGAGCGCGAAGATCGACGGCCTGGAGGTCGACCAGGAACTGCGCTGGGTGCTCCTGGAGCCGCTGGCCGCGCACGGCCGCGCCGACGAGTCGGTGATCGGCGCCGAGCTCGCCCGCGACGACACCGCCTCCGGCAAGCGCCACCAGGTGCGGTGCCTGGCGGCCCGGCCGTCGGCGGCGGTCAAGGCGCAGGCGTGGGCGCAGGTCGTCGAGTCCGACTCGCTCTCGAACGCGCTGGTGGAGGCCACCATCGCCGGTTTCGGCCAGCCCTCGCAGCGCGAGCTGGTCGCTCCGTACGCACCGAAGTACTTCGAGGTGATCGAGCGCCTGTGGGCCGAGCGGTCCATCCAGATCGGCATGGACGTCGTCCGGGGGCTCTTCCCGAGCCTGCGGGACAACCGGTCGACGCTCGATTCCACGGACGAATGGCTGACCGCCCACCCGGACGCGGCCCCGGCGCTGCGCCGGCTGGTCCTGGAGGCCCGTGACGACCTGGCCCGCACCCTGCGCGGCCAGGTCTGCGACGCGGCGGCCGCCGCCCGCTGACGCCCGACGGGGGCCCGGCGACGGGCCCCCTGATCGGCACTCGAACGCCCGTACTTTAGGACGGGCTTGTCCGGAATTGTCGACGAGCTTGTAACAGCGGTTAAGGGCCGCTCCGGGCGCGGAACACCCCCCGGCATGAACCACAACACCCCGACCTTCGGCGGCGAGACTCCCTCCCCGCTCTCCCCGCGCCCCCTCAGCCACCTCACCGATGTGCACCGGCGCGTCTACTCCGCGGCCCAGCTGCGCGCCCACGGCGTTCCCGCCTCCAGCGCCGCCGCCCAGTGCCGCCCCGGCGGACCCTGGCAGCAACTGCTGCCCGGCGTCTACGTGTTGCACCCGGGGCCGCCCACCGGCGAGGAGCGCCTGCACGCGGCCCTGCTGTACGCGGGGCGCCCGGCCCCCGAGCGCGCCAAGGCGATCCCGGTCCAGGGCCAGGCGCACGCGGCGCCCTGCGACGCGGTCGTCACCGGGCTCGCCGCCCTCGCCCTGCACCGCTTCTCCTCCGCTCCCCCGCTGCTCTCGCTCGACCGGATCGACGTGCTGGTGCCGCGTACCCGGCGGCTGCGCTCGACCGGCTGTGTGCGCCTGGTGCGGGCGCACGTGATGCCGGTGCCGGAGCCGGTGGCCGGGGTGCCGGTGGCGCCGGTGCCGAGGGCGCTGGCGGACGCGGTGGCCCAGCTCACCGACGCGCACGTGGTACGCCGGCTGCTCACCGAGGCCGTACGCGGCGGACACTGCGAACCGGCCGCTCTCGTACGGGAGTTGACGCTGGCGCGGCTGCTGACGCGGGCACACGTGATGGAAGCGGTGGACTCGCTGCTCGCCGAGGGGCGTGCCATCGCCGAGAGCCGCCTCTACGAGATGGTGCGCACCCACGAACTGCCCGTCCCGCTGTGGAACGTGGACCTGCGGCTGCCGGGCGGGCCGCACATCGGGGGCGTGGACGCGTACTGGCCGGACCAGGCGGTGGCGGTGGAGCTCGACACCCGGGCGCCGCGCCAGGGGCGCCGGCGCCAGGAGGACGAGGACGAGCTGTGGTGCGAGTACACGCGCAAGCGCGAGACGCTGGAGCGGCTGGGGATCACCGTCGTCCACCTCACGCCCAGGAAGCTGCGCGAGGCGATGGAGCAGCAGGCGACCGTGGTGCGCACCGCCCTGATGGCGTCGGTGGACCGGGAGCCCGCCGCGTATGTGGTGGTGCTCCCCCAGTGAACGGGGGAGCACCACAAGCCCACTTGACGGGCTTGGTCACTTGACCGGCTTGGCCGCCGGTGCGGTGCCGCAGAACTCGGCGACCACGACCGCCGCGCTGTCGCCCGACCAGTCGCCGTTGAAGTTGAACGCCAGTGAGTGGCGCCCGTCCTTCGTCGTGAGCGCCTCGGAGGACGAGCCGTGGATGCCGCCGCCGTGGCCCCAGACCTCGGTGCCGCAGGGCAGCTTGTTCACCATCAGACCGAGCCCGTAGCGGCCGTCGGGGTCACCCGGGTCCATCAAGACGGTGGTGGTCATCTCCTTCAGCTGGCGCTGCGGCAGCAGCTCGCCGGTCAGCAGGGCGCGGTAGAAGCGGTTCAGATCGACCGAGTTCGACACCATCTCGCCGGCCGAACCCGCCATCGACGGGTTGAGCGCGGTGACGTCGTACGTCCTGCCGGACGCCTCCGGGGACAGCTTGGAATAGGCCCGGCCGCTGGGCTGCGGCATCCGGGAGCCGGTGCCCGGCAGCGTGGTGGAGCGCAGGTGCAGCGGACGCAGGACGCGGCGGTCGATCTCGGTGGCGTAGGAGTGGCCGGTGGCCTTCTCGATCACCATCCCGGCCAGGATGAAGTTGGTGTTGGAGTAGCGCCAGGAGGTGCCCGGTGCGAAGTCCGGCGCATGAGTCATCGCGATGTCCACCAACTGCCGTGGTTTGTAGGTGTCATAGCGGTTCCGCAGGAAGTCCGCGCCGAAGACCCGCTGCCCGAAGGCCTCGTCCTGGGTGTAGTTGAAGATGCCGCTGGTGTGCTGGAGGAGCTGGCGCAAAGTGATCTTCGTGCCGTCGTGGCCGTTGCCCCGCACCACGCCCGGCAGCCAGTGCTCGACGGTGTCGTCCAGGCCCAGCCTGCCCTCGGCTTCGAGCTGGAGGACGACGGTGGCCACGAACGTCTTGGTGATGGACCCGACCCGGTAGCGGTCCTCGGCCTGCCGCTCGCGGCCGGTGCGCCGATCGGCGACGCCCGCGTCCCCGGTCCAGCTGCGACCGTCCTGCTGGGCGAGGCCGACGACGCCCGGCACACCGTCCCGCACGGCCGCGTCCATCGCCTGCTGGGTGGCCCGGTGGGAGGCGGGCGCCGCCTCCCGCGCGGAGGCCGGGGCCGCGCAGACGGTCGCGGTGATCCCGGCGGCCACGGCCACCCCGAAGGCGGCGGTCCTGACTCTCCTGCCCGTACGTACCGACATGCGCTCTCCCTGTCGCCCGCGACGCCCACAACGGCGCCGTCGGCGGACAGGACCCCGGCCCCGCCGACGGCGGTTGCCCGGCGGGGCGGGGTTGAGCGGGTTTCAGCCGATCTTGAACTCACCGGGGCGGGTTGGCCGGTGAGTAGTCGGGCGCGGACCACCGCAGCGGGCTCGCCCCCTCCGACCGCACCGCGCGCTCGACCGTGAAGCGGACCGTGCGCTCCCCCGCCGCGAACGCGGTGCGGGCCGTGCCCGAGAGCTGGAGCGTGGTGCCGTCCGTCCAGTCCACGAAGAGCAGCCCGGCGCGCGGGTCGGCCTCCAGGTTGCCGAGGGTGAGGAACATGGAGTTGCCCGGGTAGTCGCGCCACTCCAGGTGGCTGGGCGAAGTGACGCGTACGAAACCGGGGTTGCCGCCCCGGTGGCTGGCGTCCACGCCGTCGGGGGCGCTGGTCGCGATGAAGAAGGTGTCGGCGGCGCGGACGAGCTCCTCCTGGTCGGGGGTGAGCCGCTCGCCGCGCCGCACGGCACCGGCCTCGTCCGGCGTGGGTTCGTACGCCTCGATCTCGCGGTGCTGGAGGTACTTGGGGCAGTTCGAGAAGACCTGCTCGGCCTCGACGGCGAGGCCGCGCTGGGTCGGGCGGGCCGTGCCGTTGAGCCGCATCCGGCGCCGGGTGCGCGGGTCGAGCGCGAGCGTGCCGACGGGGCTCTCCCCGGCCGCGAGCACCCCGGTGAGGGGGTCGCTCCCGGCGGGGCGGCCCTCGACCGAGATCTGATGAGGCCCGGTGGCCCGGACGAACCCGGGGCGCCCGGTGAGCAGCGAGGCCCACATCCGGCCGCTCTCGTCCGCCGCCCCGAGCACCAGCATCGGCTGGAGTTCGAGGAAGGCGGCGGCGACCGGGCGGATGCCGGGGCCGATGGCGCGCCCGACGTGGTCGGCGGCCTCCCGGACGCCGACGCGGTCCTGCACGGCCCGGGACCCGGGGTGGTACGGGGTGGGCGCGGTCATCGAACCGTCCTCCTGTCCTGGAAAGAAGCGTCGTCCTGGCGGAAGCGTGTCCTAGAAGAAGCCGCAGGTGGGGGCGGAGGCGACGGGTGCGGGGGCCGTCTCGGCGCCGAGCGGCGAGGAGATCTCCAGGCGGGTGCCGTCCGGGTCGTGGAAGAAGATGCCCCCGGAGGCCGCGCCCTCGCCGTGGGCGACGATCCCCTCGTACGCGAACTCCACGCCGTACGCGCGCAGTTCACCCTCGTACGCCTTCACCTCCTCGATCGTGTCGACGGCGAAGGCGAGGTGGTGCAACCCGGCGCGGTCCGGGGCGAAGGCGGCCCCGGCCTGCTGCCAGAGAGTGAGCGAGAGCTGTCCGCCGCGGCCGAGGAGAGCGAAGCGGCGGCCGCCCCCGTCACCTTCGGAAGCACCCTCGGACTCGCCCTCGGACAGGACCTCGAAGCCGAGGAGGTCCCGGTAGAAGCCGAGGGAGCGGTCGAGGTCGGTCACATTGAGCCCGATGTGGCCGGTGCGGAACGTGCTGGTCGCCGTCATGGCGGTCCCCTTCCCGAGCAAGGTCATCTAACCTCTTACTTCGATATTAGAGGTTAGATGCGGAAGGTGCAACCGGTCACGTAAACTTGAAGGGTTAGCGCCGCTACCGGCGCGCCGCACCGCCGCCCACGAGAGGAGCCCGGGATGTCCGCGCCCGATCCGCGCCCGCTCACCGGAGAGCCCGTCTCCCTCGACCTGCTGAACACGCGCTGGATGCACGACGGGGAGCGCCAGGACCTGCTGGTCTCCGTCGACGGGCTCGCCGTCTGGCTCGCCGCCACCGGCCTCGACGCGCGCTTCCCCGCCGACGAGGCCGCGCTCGGGCCGCTGCTGCGGGCCCGGGAGGCGCTGCTGCGGGCCGTGGAGTCCCCCGGCGACCCGGCGGCGACGGCGGACGTCGACGCCATCCTCGAACACGGCCGCATTCGCGCCACTTTGTCCACCGAAGGGCCGGGCGAGCGGGCCGAGTTCGCCGATCCGGCGTGGGGGCCCGCCTGGACGGCCGCGCGCGACTACCTCGATCTGCTGCGCACCGCGCCGGACCGGATCCGCGCCTGCGCCCATGACGCGTGCATCCTGCACTTCTTCGACATCTCACGGAACGGGACGCGCCGCTGGTGCTCGATGGCCGCGTGCGGCAACCGTGCGAAGGCGTCCCGTCACTACGCCCGCACCCGAGAGGGCTGATTCGCCCCGTTTCACCCCGCCTGGCGCCCGTTGGCGTATGGCGGGATTACGCCATGTCCGATTCCGGGTCCAGTCAACTCTCCACAAACAACGGTCATATACGAAATGCTCAGCGGTCATCCGGCCCCGTATTCCGGACCCTTTCTGACCATTAGGGAAGCTGATGACCTCCGATTCACCGCGCGCCATACCCGGCGCTAGACGCACGGCCCAGATAGCGGCCGCGGCCGGCATGGTGGCCGCGCTCGTCGCCGCGGGCGCCGCCCCCGTCTTCGCCTCCGGGACGGCCGATCCGACGCCCGCTCCGGTGAAGTCCACCCCCGCGAAATCCCCGGCGGACCCCGCGGACAAGCTCGGCGCGGCCGACGAGCAGCGGCTCGCCGACGCCCGGGCCAAGGGCGAGAAGACCGTCACCGTGATGGTGGCGACCGCCCCCGGCGCCACCGGCGCCGTCTCGCACCAGCTCGACTCGGTGCCCGGCGCCACCGTCGGCAAGACCGACGACAAGCTCGGCTATGTGCGGGCCACCCTGCCGACCGGCACCGCGGAGTCGGCCCTGAAGGCCGCCGCGAAGCTGCCCTCGGTGCACGGGATCGACCTCAAGCAGGAGATCCAGCTCGACGACCCGACCCCGTCGGCCGACAGCGCCAAGGGCGCCGCCGCCCCGCGCAAGTCGCTCTCGGGCTCGTTCGCGGCGCCGGGCAAGGACACGCCCGCGAAGAACCCGTACAACCCGTCCTTCGAGACGGGCGCGGTCGACTTCGTCAAGCAGCACCCCAAGGCCGACGGCCGCGGCATCACCATCGGCGTCCTCGACTCGGGCGTGGACCTGGGCCACCCGGCGCTGCAGAAGACCACCACCGGCGAGCGCAAGATCGTCGACTGGGTCACCGCGACCGACCCGGTGGCCGACGCCGACGGCACCTGGCGCCGGATGAACACCGCCGTCTCCGGCCCGGAGTTCACCTTCCAGGGCCGCAGCTGGAAGGCCCCGGCGGGCTCGTACGACGTGAGCCTCTTCTCGGAGAAGATCACCGCGGGCGGCGACGCCAAGGGCGACCTGAACCGCGACGGCGACACCACCGACACCTGGGGCGTGCTCTACGACCCGGTCGCCGGGACCGTCCGCGTGGACCTCGACAACAACGGTGACTTCACCGACGACGAGGCCATGAAGCCGTACAAGGACGGCTACCAGGTCGGCTACTTCGGTAAGGACAACCCGGCGACCGACGTCGTCGAGCGGATGCCGTTCACGGTCGAGATCCGCAAGGACGTGAAGTACGACGCGGCCGGGCACACCTCCGACTACGTCAACATCGGCGTCATCGAGTCCGAGCACGGCACCCACGTCGCGGGCATCACCGCCGCGAACGGCCTGTTCGGCGGCAAGATGAGCGGCGCCGCCCCCGGCGCCAAGATCGTCTCCTCGCGGGCCTGCAACTGGTCCGGCGGCTGCACCAACATCGCGCTGACCGAGGGCATGATCGACCTGGTCACCAACCGCCACGTCGACATCGTCAACATGTCGATCGGCGGTCTGCCGGCACTCAACGACGGCAACAACGCGCGCTCCGAGCTCTACAAGCGCCTGATCGACAGCTACGGCGTCCAGCTGGTCATCTCGGCCGGCAACGAGGGCCCCGGCGTCAACACCATCGGCGACCCGGGCCTGGCGGACCACGTCATCTCGGTCGGCGCCACCATCTCGCAGCAGACCTGGGCCTCCAACTACGGCTCCAACGTGTCGAAGAAGTACGACATGATGCCGTTCTCCTCGCGCGGTCCGCGTGAGGACGGCGGCTTCACGCCGACCCTGTCGGCGCCGGGTGCCGCGATCAACACCACGCAGACGTGGCTGCCGGGCTCCCCGGTCAAGGAGTCGGGCTACTCGCTCCCCGCCGGCTACTCGATGCTCCAGGGCACCTCGATGGCCTCGCCGCAGGCAACGGGCGCCGCGGCCCTGCTGCTCTCGGCCGCCAAGCAGAAGCACCTCGACCTGGCCCCGGCCGACCTGCGCACCGCGCTGACGTCGACGGCCAAGCACATCAAGGGTGTCCAGGCGTACGCCGAGGGCGCGGGCCTGATCGACATCGTCGACGCCTGGGACGCGATCCAGGACGGCGCCACCGCCCATGAGTACAGCGTCAAGGCGCCGGTGAAGACCGCGATCGACTTCGCGCTGAAGACGCCGGGCTTCGGCACCGGCATCTACGACCGCGAGGGCGGCCTCAAGGCGGGCGAGAAGAAGACGTACGAGGTCACGGTCACCCGCACCACGGGCCCGGACAAGGCCGTGAAGCACAAGCTGTCGATCAAGAACAACGACGGCACCTTCAAGGTCCTGGGCTCCGACGAGGTCGCGCTGGCGCTGAACACGCCGGTCACCGTCAAGGTGCAGGCGCAGCCGAAGTCGGCGGGCGTGCACAGCGCCATCCTGGAGGTCGACGACAAGCGGACCAAGGGCGTGGACCAGCAGATCCTCGCCACCGTGATCGTCTCCAAGCCGCTGGCCAAGCCGGCCTACACGTTCACCGACTCGTCCTCGGTGCAGCGCAACAGCACCAAGTCGTACTTCGTGACCGTCCCGGCGGGCGCCAAGGCCCTTGAGGTCTCCATGGGCGCGCTGCGCTCGGGCAGCCAGACCCGGTTCATCGCGATCCACCCGTACGGCGTGCCGGTCGACGACACGGGGACGCCCAACTGCTACCCGAACTACGACAACCCGGCCAACAAGTGCCGCCCCGACCTGCGCTCCTACGCGGACCCGCAGCCCGGTGTGTGGGAGATCGAGGTCGAGTCGCGCCGTACGTCGCCGTACCTCGACAACCCCTACAAGCTGGATGTCGCGCTGCTCGGCGCCGCCTTCGACCCGGCCGTGAAGACGGTCCCGGAGGCCAAGGTCGGCACCTCGACCCCGGTCGAGTGGAAGGTCACCAACGGCTTCGCCGCCATCGACGGCAAGCTGCAGGGCGGCTCGCTGGGCTCCGCGAAGGTCGCCAAGCCGACCATCAAGGCCGGTGAGGTCCAGACGAGCACGCTGACCATCGGCGAGGGCGTGGAGCGCCTCGACGTCGCCATCGGCGGCGTCTCGGACACCGCGGCCGACCTGGACCTCGCGGTCCTCAAGGACGGCGTGCAGGTCGGCTCGTCCGCGGACGGCGACTCCGAGGAGGCCGTCAGCCTGGTGAAGCCGGCCGCCGGCACCTACACCATCCAGGTCGCGGGCTACGCGGTCCCGTCCGGGACGACGACGTACAACTACCGCGACGTGTACTACGCGCCGTCGCTCGGCACCGTCAAGGTCGACGACTCGAAGACGGTCAAGCTCGCCAACGGCGCCACGGCGACCGTCGGCGCGCAGGTCCTGGTGAGCGGCGCGGCCCCCGAGGGACGCCAGTTCTTCGGCGAGGTCAAGCTGGTCAACGCGCGCGGCACTGCCGCGGGCACCGGCAGCGTCGTGATCGAGAAGGTCACGCCGTAACGGTGTAAGTCACGCGAAGGGGCCCGGCGTTCACGACGAACGCCGGGCCCTTTCTCGTGGGTACGCGTACGGGCTCAGCCCTTGAGCGAGCTCAGGTCCTGGGCGTAGGTGCCGACCGCGTGCGCGATGACGTCGATGTTGAGGTCGAAGTACTTGCGGTCGATGTTCTTCAGGGTGTCACCGGCCGCGTGGTAGTTCGCGTCGTACGGCTGCTTGGCCGTGCCGCCCACCTTGGCCGCCTGCTCCTCGGTCTTGAGGCCCTCGGCGCCGGTGAAGGTGCCGCCCGCCGGGATGCCCTGCTCGATGAACGGGCCGTAGTCGGAGCGGCCGTCGAAGTCGGTGCCCCAGTGCGGGACGCGCTTCCTGTCCAGGTAACCGTTGATCAGCCGCTCGATCTGGGCGGAGCCGGCCGGTCCCGCGCCCTCGCCCACGTTGTCGGAGTCGTCGCCGTCGTAGACGAGCTCGGCCGGGTTGGGCGAGCCGATCATGTCGAAGTTGAGGTACAGCTTGATCTGCTGCTTCTCCTTGTCCGTCAGGGACTTGACGTAGTGCTCGGAGCCCAGCAGGCCCAGCTCCTCGCCCGACCACCAGGCGAACCGCACCTTGTTGGCGGTGGACTTGGAGTGCTTCTTGGTCTGCTTGGTCTCCTTGGCCAGCTTGAGCGCGACTTCGAGCAGACCGGCCGAGCCGGAGCCGTTGTCGTTGATGCCGGGTCCGGCCGGGACCGAGTCGAGGTGGCTGCCGAGCGCGACGACGTTCGCCGGGTCGCCGCCCCTGGTCTCGGCGATCACGTTGCGGGTCTTGTGGGCGACGGCCTCGGTGGCGACGTCCAGGGTGACGGTGACGTCGCCCTTGGCGACCTGCGCGGCCAGTGCCTCGCCGTCGGCCAGCGAGATGCCGGTGGCCGGGATGTGCGCGTTGGCGGGGTCACTGACGGTGCCACGGACGGGGGCGTCGCCGGAGTGGTTGTAGAGGATGATCCCGGCGGCGCCCGCCTCGGCCGCGACGGCCTCCTTCTGCTGGAAAGTGCAGCTGCCGCGCTTGACCAGGGCGATCTTGCCGGTGAAGGTGTCCGACGCGTAGTCGTCGAGCGCGCAGCCCGGGGTGGCGTCGACACGGGCCGCCTTGACCTGGGCGGTGAGACCGCCGGCCGGACTCGCCTTGCTGAACTGGTAGGCGGTGGTCTTCAGCTCGCGCGGCTCGGGCGAGACGACGGTGAGCTTCTCGCGCAGGGTCTTGGACTCGAAGATGTCGAAGTCCTGGTACGAGACGTCGTACCCGGCCCTCTTGAGCTGTCCGTAGACGTACGCGGCCGAGGCGTCGTAGCCGGGCGTGCCCGCGGCGCGGTTGCCGCCGTTGGCGTCGGCGATCTTCTGGAACTGCTCCAGGTGGCGGTAGGCGCTCTCCCCCGACGCCTGCGACACCAGCTTCCTGGCGAGCCGCTCCGCCTGCTTCTGCGGGTCCTTGCGGTCGTGCGAGTGGGCGACGGCCGGGCTTGCGGCCGCCAGGAGTACGGGGGCTGCGGCCAGGACCGCTATGGCCCGGCTGCGGCGGGATGCGCGCACGGAGTTCCTCCGGAATACGGGTACTGGTGACCGTTTATCGGTCCCGACCGCAGGACCGTAACCAGCGAAAGGGCCGTCCGGGGGCATTCCGGGGCGGATGCAACAGAGCTGCCATGAACTCGTCACAAGTGGGAAGGGATCTCCCGCTTACCTGTCCGGTCGGCCTCCGGGCCGTCCCATCCCCCGGACAATGGATTGGACAAGTCCGCCGGGCGCCGACGCATGATGGAGGCGCCCGAGCCGTACATGCACGTACAAGAGGAGTCACCGTGAGGGTCGGAATCGTCGGAGCCACCGGACAGGTCGGCGGAGTCATGCGCACCATCCTCGCCGAGCGGAAGTTCCCGGTCGACGAGCTGCGCCTGTTCGCCTCCGCGCGGTCCGCGGGCTCCACCCTCACGTGGGAGGGCCGGGAGATCACCATCGAGGACGCGTCCACGGCCGACTACACCGGCCTGGACATCGTGCTCTTCTCGGCGGGCGGCGCGACGTCGCGCGCGCTGGCGGAGAAGGTCGCCGGGCAGGGCGCCGTCGTGATCGACAACTCGTCGGCGTGGCGGGGCGACCCCGAGGTGCCGCTGGTGGTCTCCGAGGTGAACCCGGAAGCGATCAAGGACCGCCCCAAGGGGATCATCGCCAACCCGAACTGCACCACGATGGCCGCGATGCCGGTGCTGCGGCCGCTCCACGAGGAGGCCGGGCTGACCGCGATGGTCGCCACGACCTACCAGGCCGTGTCCGGCTCCGGCCTCGCGGGCGTGGCGGAGCTGCACACCCAGGCGTGCGCCGTGGCCGAGTCGGCGGACCAGCTCGCCTTCGACGGGGACGCGGTGTCGTTCCCGGAGCCCGGCGTCTACAAGCGCCCGATCGCCTTCAACGTGCTGCCGCTGGCCGGGTCGATCGTGGACGACGGGTCGTACGAGACGGACGAGGAGCAGAAGCTCCGCAAGGAGTCCCGCAAGATCCTCGGCATCCCGGACCTGAAGGTGTCCGGCACGTGCGTGCGCGTCCCGGTCTTCTCCGGCCACTCGCTCCAGGTGAACGCGCGCTTCTCGCGGGCGATCGGGGTGGAGCGGGCGTACGAGCTCCTGGCCTCGGCTCCCGGCGTCGAGCTCTCGGAGATTCCGACGCCGCTGGAGGCTGCGGGCAAGGACGCGTCGTATGTGGGCCGCATCCGGGTCGACGAGACCGTGGAGAACGGTCTCGCGCTGTTCCTGTCCAACGACAACCTCCGCAAGGGGGCTGCGCTGAACGCGGTCCAGATCGCGGAACTGGTGGCGGAGGAGCTGCGCGGCTAGCCCGCGGGTTTTGCCCCACCCCGCCCCTTCACCTGGACCCTCCGGGGGTGGGTGGGGGCGGAGGTGGGGTTCGGGGGGGGGGGGGGGGGGGGGGGGGGGGGGGGGGGGGGGGGGGGGGGGGGGGGGGGGGGGGGGGGGGGGGGGGGGGGGGGGGGGGGGGGGGGGG
>NZ_JBVIHM010000054.1:0-28655 GCF_055570295.1 Streptomyces sp. NPDC031265 | reverse complement strand
ACGCTACGAACGCCAAGCCATACACTTCCTCGCCTTCACCAGCATCGCCTGCACCCTCATCTGCTATCGCAGACTCACCAAATGAGATGATCTCTAAAGAACGCCAAGGGCACCTTCACGCTGACCACTGGCAAGGACGGCACCGCAAAGGCACCGCTGCCGGTCGGCAAGAAGACCGGCAGCCTCTACACCGCCACCGAGACCAAGGCGCCGGCCGGATACTGGCTCGAATCCGCGCCACTGGAGATCACCGCCACGCCCGCCGCGCAGATCACCGCCACCCTCGCCAACACGACCACATCCATGCCCACGCCGACCACCGACCCCACCAAGGACCCGGCCAAGCCCACCGGCGACCCCTCCACCCGGCCCGCCCCCACCAGCTCCTCCACAGGGGGAGAGAGGGCCGCATCGGGCATGCCGACATCGTCTGCCTCGACCGGCACGTCCCTCGGCGCAGATGCCTCCGCTACTGCTCATGCGGATGCAGCGGCCGGTGAAGATGCGGACGGCTCCCTCGCCCACACCGGCGCCGGCCGCGGCACCCTCTGGTTCCTCGGTGCCGGCGGACTTCTCCTGACCGCCGGAGCAGGCGTCGTCTATGCGGCCCGCCGCCGCAAGACCCACGCCAACGACTCCGGTACCGGCCAGCACAGGCGCACCAACGACAAGTAACACCGCAGCCTCACCAGGACCCGGAAACCCCAGGTTTCCGGGGCTCTCTGCGTCTACGACAGCGGACTACGACAGTTCCGGCCAGCGGTCTTCGTGAGGCCGATCAGTGTCGGTATCGCGGCGCACCCGAGAGCCTGTGGTGCGGGGGACGGCGACGGTTCTGGGCGACCTGGCGCAGGGCACCACGCCCTGGGCGACGGCGAGTTGGGAGGAGGCGCTGCGGCTCCTGGGTAAGGCGGACGAGGTGGTGGAGGAGCTGACGGCGGGCCTCCGGGTGCCGCGCGAGGTGATCGCGTACGCCTCGCGGCTGCTGCCGTCGATCCCGCCGGGCCTCGCCCCGGGGAGTCGGTGCGTGAGACACCGACGCCCCGGGGAGTCGGTGCGTGAGACACCGGGCTCGCTGTCCGTGCGCGCCTCGACCCTGGCCGACCTGGACGCGGACGGGCTGGCCGCCTGCCGGGAGGCGCTGGGGCACGAGGGCTCGATCGGCCTGATCGCGGCGGACGCGCGGATCCCGGTGCCGGCCGAGGCGCTGATGGCGGCGGGCCTGGCGTTCCTGGACCCGGGCGAGGAGACGACGGCCGCGTCCCGTCTCGCCCTGGTTCCGGCGTCCCTGGCGAAGGGCCTGGAGCACGACTACGTGGTCCTGGACGAGCCCTCGGCGGTGGTCGACGGCGAGCCGGACGAACGGACCGGCCTGCGCCGCCTGTACGTGGCGCTGACCCGGGCGGTGTCGGGCCTGTCGGTGGTCCACGCGGCCCCGTTGCCGCTCTAGGGGTCGGTCCCCGGTGGCGGTCGCCCCGCCGGCCCGGCCGGGCACGCTCGCGGCGGCCACCGCACGCGCGGGCGGCCGCCCTTGTGCGGCTGTGCCGTGCGTCACCGGGACGCCTCTCTCACCCCTGTCGCACACGTACGAAGATCGCACGTGTGATGGAATGAGGTGATGCGACCCCCCACACGCATGCCGTCCCGTCCCCGTAACCCCTACGACGAACTGGCGGCACTCGCCGACCCCGACCCCGATCTGGACCCCGCGCCCCGGCCCCGGATCCTCCCCCTCGACCTCGGCCGTCTGCACGCCGACGAGGACGAGGCGTGGTCGCCGCCCGACCATCGCCGGTCCGGTAACGGCCGCCGCGCCAGGCGGAGTCGACGGCGCCGCCGCAGTCCCCTCGCCGCGCTCCCCCGGCTGGCCAAGCTGCTGTTCGCGCTGGTCGTGTGCGTCGGGTTCCTGGTGCTCGCGGACCGGTGTGCGGTGATGTACGCGGAGAAGAAGGCCCAGCGGGCGCTCCAGGACGAACTCCACCTCGCGGCCGCTCCCCAGGTGGACATCCACGGCTTCCCCTTCCTCACCCAGGTCCTGGACAAGCGCCTGAAACGGGTGGACGTCACCGTGCCGCACGTGGCCGCCGACCGGGTCTCGCTCACGAAGGTGCAGGCCAGTGCGCGTGACATCAAGCTGACCGGGGATCTGCCCAGCGACATCCGCAGCGCGGTCATCGGCGACCTCGACGGCAGGGTCACCCTGTCCTTCGACGACATGAACCGCGAACTCACCGCCTCCCGGCTCAAGTTCAGCCGGGTGAGCGACGACACGGTGGGCGCGGACGGCAAGCTGAGCATCGCCGGGCAGGAGCTGCGCGTACGGGCACGGGTCCAGGTGCGGCTGGTCGGCACCAGCGGGCTGTCCACGGACGTCGACGGCATGAGCCTCGACGTGCCGGGCATCGCCACGTACCGCCCGGGCCGCGACCGGGGGCTGACGCTGCACCGGGAGTCCGCCGAACTCATCAGCCGGGACACGGCACGCGTGAAGGCGCTGCTGTCGGTGCCGGCGGTGGTGCGGCGGCTCGGGGTGCCGGAGAAGGACGTACGGGCGGCGCTGCGGAGCGACGAGAAGCTGCACGAGCTGGTCGGCACGCCCCAGTTCGTCGAGCAGCTGACGCGGGTCAACCTGGTCGACGTGGTCGCCGACCACCCCTGGCTGCTGTCCAGGATCGGCATCGACCCGAAACTGATCACCGGCCTGCTGGCGATGCGCCCGCCGGAGCTCTCCGACCGGCTGTCCTTCTCGTTCACGCTGCCGAGCCAGGCGCGGGAGCTGCGGCTACGGGATGTCCGCGTGGAGGAGAGGGGTGTCGTGGCGACGGTGTCCGGGGTGGAGGTGGGGGTGGGGCGGTGACGGGGTGCGGTGTCCGGCCGCGGACTGTGCCGGGCTGAGCACGGCCCGCGGACGAGGCTCACAGCGGGTACGGCCCGCGGACAAGACACCCCATGCAGCTATCGGGTCGAGCGGCGGTGGAGAGTTGGGGCTTTGCTGGCGGGGTGAAGATGATGGTTTCGTCGAATTTCTGGCGGGTGGTCAGGCCGTGGTGGAGTTGGCCGATCATGCGGTTGAACAGGTGACGGAGGGCTGCGTAGTAGCGGTCGTCGGTCTCGCGTCGGCGGTTGTAGTGGGCGTGGGCCGCGGGTGAGGCGGTCAGGGCGGTGAATGCCCAGTGCCGGCCGGCCGCTGCCAGGCCGGCGACAGCCAACCTCGATGCCTATTAGGCCTACAGCAACCGACCCTGCCGCGAGTACCTGCGGCGCCGGGGCATCCGGCACACCATCCCGGAGAAGACCGACAGCCAGGCCGCCCGGCTCCGCAAGGGCTCACGCGGCGGACGGCCACCGGGCTTCGACGAAGAGCGGTACAAGAAACGCAACACCGTCGAACGGGCCATCAACCGGCTCAAGCGTCATTGTCCGTTCTGACTTGCTCGATGGTCGGTCGAACTGTGATGAGCTGGGCTGATCAGTTTCACTGAGACGCGATGAGGATGATCGTTCTCAGTGGTTCCGATGATTGTTGGAGCTCGTTAGGCCGTGTGCACCAGCCGGAAGCGCTGGGCTAGGAGCGTGGGTCAGTAAACAACTCCTGGAATGCCGCGCCTCGTGATGAAGTGCGGCTGCCGAGCGCTGCTCTTGAAAAGGCGTGGCTGCCGGGCAGTCGTGATGCGAAAATCAGTCCGCAACTTGATCCGCATCCGCGTCCCGGAGGTCCGCATGGACGTCGCCTCGCTGCTGCCGTTGACCACGGCCCGGTTGTCGCTGCGTCTGTTCACTCCCGGCGACGCCGACGACCTGTACGCCTACCAGAGCCTGCCGAGCGTGGCGCGCTACTTGTATCGGTCGGCGCACACGCGTGAGCGCAGCGAGCAGGTTGCCGCCGAGCGCGCGGCGCAGACGGCCTGGCGCGCCGACGGGGACAAGCTGGCGCTCGCTGTCTGCCGACGCGATGAGCCCGGCGTCCTTGGCGAGGTGAGCCTCAGCCTGGCCGATGCCCGCGCCGCCCAGGCCGAGATCGGCTGGACTCTCGACCCAGGTCACCAGGGGCACGGCTACGCAACCGAGGCGGCCGCGGCGCTGGCCGGGTTTGCCTTCGACACGCTGGGCGTGCACCGGCTCTACGCACGGCTGGATGTGGAGAACACCGGGTCTGTGCGGGTCTGTGAGCGCCTCGGGATGCGCCGGGAGGCGCACCTGGTCGAGAACGACCTCGACGGGGATCGCTGGGGCAGCGAGTACATCTACGCGGCGCTGTCCGCGGATCTTGGCGGTCGATCAGGCGATTGAGCTCGACGCCGCCTCCCGTTCGTGATCTTCCATAGGGGAGAATCCTGGTATGTCTGGTGGGGATGGCCTGTTCGAGGTGGATCCGGCGGCGGTGGTGAAGCCGGAGACCGCGCCGACGGTGGCGGTGAAGAAGACCTTCCGGGCATTCGTCCCCCGATCAGATGCTGATGCTGCCGCCGTCACTGGATGAGTGGCTGCCCGAGGGGCATCTGGCCCGATTCGTGGCCGAACTGGTCGACGAGGTGCTCGACCTGGGCCCGATCCTGGCGTCCTACACCGAGAAGCGCGGGTTCCCGCCGTATGACCCGCGGTTGATGGTCCGGCTGCTGATCTACGGGTACACCACCGGAGTGCGCTCGTCGCGGGCGATCGAGCGCAAGTGCACCGATGATGTGGCCTTCCGCTATCTGGCCGCCGACCAGGCTCCTGACTTCCGCTCGATCTCCCGGTTCCGCCGCCGCCACCTGGACGCGCTCGCCGGCCTGTTCCTGCAGTCGCTGCACCTGGCGCAGAAACCGGGCATGGTCAAGATGGGCCGCGTCGCGCTGGACGGCACCAAGCTGGAGGCCAGCGCCTCCAAGCACAAGGCGATGAGCTACGGCCGCCTGATCTGCAAGGAAGAGCAGATCGAAGCCGAGATCGCTGCCCTGGAGACCACGGCCCGGTCCCTGCTGGACGACGCCGAAGCAGTCGACGCCGCCGAAGACGCCCGGTTCGGCGTGGACGGCAAGGAGGCCGACCTGCCCGCCGAACTGGACCGCCGCGAAAAGCGCCTGGCCAGGCTGCAGGCAGCCCGCGCACAGATCGAGGCCGAGGCCGCGGAGAAGGCGCGCAAGCACGCGGAGGACAAGGAACGACGCCGTCAGGAGCGCGTCGGTGCGGGCGACGAGCAGGCCGCCGTGAAGGCCCGGCCCGAGCCGAAGGCGCAGGCCAACTTCACCGGCCCTGACTCGCGGATCATGAAAAACAGCGACGGCGCCTACATCCAGGCCTACAACGCCCAGGCCGTCGTCAATGAAAAACACCAGGTCATCACGGCTGCCGACATCACCACCAACGCCTCGGACGCGCTGAACTACACCTCGATGCTCGACCAGTCCGAGACCAACACTGGCGCTCACCCCAAGCAGGCCCTCGCCGACGCCGGATACTGCTCCGAGACCAACCTGGAAGCCGCCCAAGAGCGCCAACTCGCATGCGGCACCGCCACGTTCATGGCCACCGGCCGACTTTCCCACGATGAACAGGTCCCGCCCGCACCCCGGGGACGCATCTCCAAGGACGCCACCCTCAAGGAGCGCATGGCCCGCAAACTGCGGACCAAGCCCGGTAAGGCCGCCTACAGCCGCCGCAAAGCCATCGTCGAACCTGTCTTCGGCCAGATCATGACCTGCCAGAACGGCCGCCAACTCCTCCTGCGCGGCGAGGACGGAGCCCGCGGCGAGTGGCGACTGCTGGCCGCCTGCCACAACCTCCGCAAGATCTTCCGACATGCCGGAACCGCAGGGCTCGCCGCGACGATCGGCTGACCCACCCGGCCAACGGCCCCTTCCGGGCCGATCCCCAAGCCGACACGACCAG
The DNA here is from genome assembly GCF_055570295.1 of Streptomyces sp. NPDC031265. Classification (NCBI taxonomy): domain Bacteria; kingdom Bacillati; phylum Actinomycetota; class Actinomycetes; order Kitasatosporales; family Streptomycetaceae; genus Streptomyces; species Streptomyces sp. NPDC031265. The sequence continues at coordinate 22,784 of NZ_JBVIHM010000054.1, read as the reverse complement.
GCCACGCGCCCTGGCAGGCACGCAGCAAGCAACCACCAATCTCACCGCCACGGCCACCAGTCGATTGCTCGTTACCGGGACATGCTCCTAGCTTGACGATCTATAGAAGCTTCAGAGTCAAGCTAGGGGGTGTCCGGTAAGTTACCCGCGGCCCACCGGACAGCCCTTGAGCCAGCAGCTCAGCGGCGGTACATCACGTAGAGCTTGTTGGCGTTATTCCTGTGGTGGGCGGCTGCGGTCGGTGCGTCCATCGGTTTGATCGCTCTGGTTCCGCTGACGTGGTGGCTGGCGCTCCAGGCGCCGTTGTAGGAGGCCGCGTACAGGACACCGTCCGTGCCACGCATGAAGATCCACATCTTTTCGCCGTGGGCGGCGAGGGCCGGAGCATGGTTTGAGCGCCAGCCACCGAGGGTGCCCCGGCCGGTCCAGATCTGGTTTCCCGAAGAGGTGGCGGTGTAGAGCTGGTTGTCCTTCCCGGTGGCGCCCCTCCACAGCTGCCCGCCGTAGGGGGCCATCGCGAGGGTCTTGTTCAGGCGCCAGTCGAGATTGTCGGTGTACCACCCGCTCCATCGGCTGCCGTCGTGGGTGGTGAGGTAGATCTGCTCCCGGGGGTCGACGTGGAGCATCCACACCCGGTTCGAGTAGAAGGCCAGAGCGGGGCCGTACTCCGCCCGGTAGTCACCGAAATCCGCCACCCCGCTCCAGCCCGAGGCTTCGGTGAAGGTCCGCCAGTAGACCTTCTTGTCCCTGCCGGTATGGACGTAGTACAGCTTCCCGCCGGGACCCGCGGTCACGGCCGGGGCGAAGTGGGTGGCGTCGCCGCCGATCGGCTCGGGAGTGCGCCATGTCTGGCCTTCCAGGCGCGTCCACATCACCACTTGGTCGCTGGGCCGGACGAACAGGGCGTAGAGCTTGCCGTTGTACGAGGCCAGCGCCGGGGGCGTCATGCTCTCCCAGGGCAGCGCGATCGGCGCGCCCCAGGTCTCGCCGGTGCGGACGGCGTACTCCAGTGTCCCGGTCGGGAACGGCACCTTGTCACCGGTGTACTTGACCTTCAGCACGTGGTGACCGTCGCCGTTGAAGTGCCAGTCACCCGTTCCGCGGTAGGACATCACGGCCAGGTCCTGCTGGTCCAGGTAGATCCCCCGCGCGCAGGACAGATCGTCCTCGTTGCGCAGGGCTTCCATCAGCATGACGCCCAGCTTCACCAGCTCACCGAGCCAGCCCACGGCCTCCGTCCCGGGCAGCACGCCGGTGGCCAGCTCCCACCACCACGTCTCGAAGATGGTCTTCGAAAGGGCCTTGAGGGCATCGTGCAGGGCGTCGTACCACTCGCTGGAGCTCTGGTCGGCCTCCCAGCAGTAGACGCTCAACGCCACACCGGCACTGGCCTGGCCGTCGAAGACGACCCGGTTGTTCGCGTCGAAGGCGCGGGTCTGGCCCTTCTTGACCGCCCCGAACTCCTGCGACTTGTAGGCGGGCCCCGAAGCCTTGTCGCTGGCGGACGAGGAACACCAGTAGATCTCGTCCTTGCCTCCGCCCTGGTCGCCCACCGCCCGCTCGACGTAGAAGCTCTCCAGCTCCAGCTTGGCCTTGAACGTCGGGGCCGCTGCCCGCTCCCCGGCCCCCGCCTCCTCGGTTTCTGCTGCCTGCCCGGCGAGTTCCTTGCGGGGCCGGGCGAACGCGGTGACACCGAACCCGAACTCCCGCATACCCGCGATGAATTCGGGCGTGTCAACGCTTCCACCGGCGGCCAGTACCTCCCGGTCGACGACTGCCGTGTTCGGCATCGACGCGGCCTCCTGCGCCACCGCCCCGAACCCCGCCGCAAGGTCGGCCATCGTGTAACCGGAGGTCACCGGACGGCTGGTGATGACGGACGGGACCACGTCCAGGGTTCCGAGCTTGGCCACCGACTCCCGGTAGACCCGCCCCCACTCCTTGATCTCCTGATCCGACAGCGCGGCCCGCAGTACCGTCAGCAACTGCTGCTCCAGATCCGTGGCCGGCTTCCCCTGCCGTAACCGGTCCGCGGCGTGCAACGCCGCCCCGATCAGCACGTTGCCCTTCTCGTAACGCGCCAATGACCGGGCCGCACGCGTGTCCCTGCGCGTCCCCGTCAACAGGCCCTGCAACATCTCCAGACGCTGTTCCGGCGTCGTATCCCCACTGGCCATGCATCCCACCCCTTCTCACTGCTCCGGCCCAAGGCGCCCGGAGTAAAATCAGGAGACTACGCAGCCGCACAGCACGAGAGGGCCCACCGGCTTTGAACAGCCCAACAAGGACCGAAAAACACTGGTGACCGCCCTCCCCAGCCACGATCAGCAGGACACCCCCTAGGCGTACCGCCGGTCGCTGCACAGCCCGCGCCCACGCCGCGGGGGCGCCCTTCGGGCGTATCTCCTCCAACCGTCAACTGCGTTGGGCAGCCCCACGATTGAGTGATAGACCGCCAGATGTGAAGCGACGGCCCACGTGCCTCCGTAACGTCCTCGGACATGACGATGAACAATCCCCGGCACCGGGTACGCAAGCTCTTGGCCGCGGTAGTTGCACTGACCGTCGGAGGCGTGGTGGGGCCCGTGACACTGGCCTCTCCGGCAGCCGCCGTGGACACCTGCATGAGTGGCGTCACGTTCAAGACCGCGGGAGCCGCGTCCTGCGAGCTGCCGAGCCGCGCCCTCACGGTCACCGTGACCCTCATCGGTGCCGGCGGCGGCGGCGGTGGCGGTGGCTTCGGCACTGGGAGTGGCGGCGGAGGTGGTGGTGGCGGCGGCGCGCGCATGGTGTGCGACTTCTTCACCACGAGCGGCGACTACCTGCGCATCACTGTGGGCGGTGGCGGAAACGGCGGCGCCGGCGGCATCAGCGAAGCCCGAGGCGGCCCGGTTGACGGCCGCAAGGGCGGCGCCGGCGGCGCCACCTCCCTCACCCGCAGCGGCGGCCGTACTGACACCATGCCCGGCGGCTTCGGCGGCGGCGGCGGGCTCTCCTACGCCAGTTTCGGAGGCAACAGGGCCGGCGCCGGCGGCTCAAGCCCCAGCGAGGGCCCCTGCGGCGGGTTCAAGCGAGGCGATACGGGTGCTAACGGCACCAATGGCGCCGGCGTCGGGGGCGGCTCGGGTGGCGCCGGCGGCAGCTCCGCAGGCCCGGTTCCCACCTCCTGCGGCGCCGCTGGAGCCGCCGGCAACGGGGGCTCCGCAGGCGGCTCTGGCCAGGCCGGCAAGCACGGCCAAGCCGGACACGCGGGGTGTGTCGTCGTCAGCTTCCACTAGGTAGCTCCCGACGCGCCGAGGGCCCGCGCCTCCTGCAAGGTGCGGGCCCTTCGTCGTTCCCTGAACTGGGGTGACACGCGGTCTGCGTATCGGCGCTCTACGAGGCGCCGCGGTGGCGGTGGACCACGGGTGGCTGTCTCGCCTCCAGCCCGGCTACCGGATCGAGGGGGCTCCTGGACACGGGATCCTGCGGATCGTGACCGAGAAACCCGAGCCGTCGCTGCTGTCGCGGGGTACCGCGCACCGGACGGTGGTCGGCGTCGTGATGCCCACGTCGATCGAGGGGTCGGGTTCGGTCCTTGAGGCAATCGTGCAGGACCTGAACGACTAGGTTTACCTGGTGAGCAAGCGGCCTCAGCTTCCAGGCGATCCCTCCGAGCTGCACCTGCGCATCGCGTACAACGACGATCTGCGGGATACGCCTCAGGCCGAAACGGTAGAGCGCTTTGATGTCGCGGTCCGCCACGGACGGGACGTGCACGACGATGGTCGATGTCCAGGTGCCGGCGACGCGGGCACCGCTGGGCAGTGCTTCGACGGCGGCTGCCCAGCACTGGCCAAAGACGGGGTCGAAGTCGGGCAGATGGCCTTCTTCCGTGTCCACCTCGACCGCGGCATGAATGCCTACTGGGCGTTGGAGGAGGAGGGGGAGGACCTCTACGAGTTCGCCCAGGTGCTGCTCGACAAGGACACTGGGAACTTCACGGACGAGGTGGACGAGTCTCTGGCCTACGCGGGCGGCCTCGCGCTCCTCATCATGGACCGCGTGACCCTGGGCCAGGCCATGGAGGGGGCGCGGCCTGGCCGCAATTCTCGCCGCCGAAGCCATCCACCGGCTCCTGCCCGGATGCCGAGGCGTCGCCCGTTCTCCGGGGGTCTCCGACCTGAGCGCGGACCGGCTGCGCGAGGAAGCCGAGTGGGACCGCATCACGGCCAAGATCGCCAGGGGGTGGGAGCGGATCGGGTTCCTCCCGTACCGGGACGGCTTCTTTGTCCTGTTGCCCACCTCGCTCCTCTTTGAGGAGCAGCGAGGCCAGCTCCGCCGGAGGCTGATGGAGCTGGGGCGGCCTGGGCGGCGACGGCCCGCGCGTAGGCGACTGCTCGACCGTCTGCCGGATGCCTTGCGGCAGTGTAGACCGTATGAAGCGGCCGTTCTGTGCTGGTGAGTGAGGGCGGCTGCCGCTGCGAAGTCCGATGCCCCGCAGGGAAGTTGACGCGGGTTGCCCGCCGGTGGGCACGGTGCGGGTAGTGCCGCAATTACCGGGAGGCACCGGATGTTCTCCGAGCGTACGTCGGTCGGCCTGGATGTCCATGCCCGCACCACGATGGCGTGGGCCCTGGACTGCGAAACGGGTCAGATCTTCAGTCAGCGTCTCGATGCCGAGACGCACAACGTGATGACGTGGGTGGCCGGGCTGCCGCAGCCCGTCGCGGTCGCCTATGAGGCTGGGCCGACCGGGTTCTTCCTCGCCCGCGCGTTCTCCGAGCTGGGGGTGCGCTGCGTGGTGGCGGCCCCCTCGAAGATGGAACGCCCCGCAGGCGACCGGATCAAGACGGACAAGCGGGACGCCCAGCGGCTGTCGAAACTGCTGCGGATGGACGAGCTGCCCGCGGTGCGGGTGCCGACGCCGGCCGAGGAGGCCGCCCGTGATCTCGTCCGGGGCCGGGACGATATGCGCCGGGACCTGGCCCGGGCCCGCAACCGGATCTCCAAACTGCTGCTGCGGCAGGGCCGGGTCTGGCGCGGCGGCTCGGGCTGGACGTGCATCCACCACGAGTGGCTGTCCAAGCAGCGGTTCACGGATGCGGATACGCAGTTCGCCTTCGACAACGGGCTGGAGGAGGTCCTGGCCCTGGAGGCGATGCGGGACCGCTTCGATGAGCGCATCACCGCCGCGGCTGCCCGTCCCGAATGGGCCCCGGTGGTGCGGCGGTTGGCCTGCCTGCGCGGCATCGACACGCTGTCCGCGCTCGGCCTGGCCGTCGAGTTCGGCGACTGGCAGCGGTTCACCGGCTCGAGCATCGGCGCCTACCTCGGGCTGGTGCCCAGCGAGCACTCCTCCGGCCCCAGCCGGGCCCAGGTTCCGGGGCCGCCGACTCAAGCGCTGGAAGCAACGGCACAACAGCAGCCACGCCACAATCCGCTGCGCCGGCGAGCAGGCCATTGCCGTACTGAAGGGCTGGCGTCTCCTGCGGAAGCTTCGCTGCAGCACCAACCGGATCACCGACACCGTGAAGGCCGTACTCGTCCTCCACCACGCCTCAACATGAGGTTGGAAAAGGCTCCCTGTTACGAGCTCTGAGGACGGTGAACACCGAACCGGGCGGCTTGCCGATCTGCCGGGATATGACGCTGATCGACTCCCCGGCCCGCCAACGCCGCCACAATTCGGCCTTCATCTCGTCCGACATCCCCGGCCGAACCATTCTCGCCACGCATACCGTCCTCAACCAGAACTGTTGCACTCACCAGTTGAATCTAAGACCTATAAGCGGCGTGACGTGCGCATCACCCCGCCGAGACGAGATGAAAATGGCTCAGCGTCAGATCTGTGCTGATGGCGTAATTTTGCTCGGCTGACGCGCGAAAAACGGAATTCATTCTTCCGTTTTTTGCTTCTTCTATGCTTTCGATGTCGCAGCCGTGTCCAACGTCACACGGCCGGCGGCCTGTTTGCCGGGTTCAAGGCATTTTTTCCTTTTGGATTGCCTCATGGCGGACCATAGGCTCTCCGAGAGAGCAGTCTCTTTTTTGGCCGAGAACGGACGTAGAGGAGCACGGTGGTGGAGTCCCTTGGTCTGGACGAGAAGACCGAGACCGTCTATCGCGCAGTGCTGGAGCGGTCGGAATGGAGAGTATCCGAGCTGGCGGAGTGTCTCGCGCAATCCGAGGAACAGACTCTTCATGCTCTGAGTCGGCTGGCAGACCTCTCCCTGGTGCACAGACGGGACGGAACTTTCTCGCCATGGTGTGCAGTGGACCCCGAACTCGGGCTAAACGCGCTCATGGCGAGGCAGGAGGCCGATCTCGCCCGCCGTCAGCAGCAGGTGCACGAGAGTCGGAGCGTTGTGGCCGCTTTCCTCGCTCAAAGCTCACCACGGCCTTCCGAGTCATCCAGTGGCATGGTTAGAAGACTGGACGGGAGAGTGAGCATCAGGCTGTGGTTCGAACAGCAGCTGCGTCACGTGGAGAGCGAGATCGCGGTTTTATCTCCAGGCGGGACACTGTCTGAGATTATGTCGGAGGGCTTCCAGGCGCTTGCTGCTTCGACCCTTGCCAGGGGAGTGCGGATACGCGTCCTGTGCCTCGACAGCATAGGAAACCACGCAGCCAGCAGCGCCCAGTGCCGGAAGCTCAATGAATTTGGTGGCGAGCTTCGTACCGCCGCTGTATTGCCTCAGCACATGGTTATCGCCGATCGGTCGGCCGGCGCAGTTCCGCTAAATCCGGACACTCCTGCTGAGGGCATGGTCATCGCGAGTTCTCCGGGACTCGTCTTGGCGATATCGGAGCTCTTCGAGCAGTTGTGGGCGACGGCTGCGCCTTGGGGAACCCTACCGCGGCGCGACGAAAACGGACTGAGCCCGCAGGAACGCGAGTTGTTGTCGCTTTTGAATAGTGGTCTCACCGATCAGGGCGCTGCTCACAAGCTGGGGATATCACTCAGAACAGTACGTCGGGTCATGTCTGAAATAATGGTGCGCACGAATGTGAAGACGCGCTTTCAGCTGGCCGTGCTGGCAGGCGAGCGTGAATGGTTGCAGCATTTCAATCATCCGGATACAGGGCAGTAATCCATGACGGGATCTGCCGAAATGAAGCGAGTCGCGATGAAAACTCTCTCCACTAAAGACGACCTATGGTGCCGACGGTTCCATCCAGCAGATGACGCGCCCAGTCGCATGATCTGTTTCCCCCATGCGGGTGGTTCTGCGAGCTTCTTCCACCCGGTATCTGCCGCTCTTTCACCAGCAGTCGATGTTCTCGCCATCCAGTACCCGGGGCGCCAAGACCGGCGTGCTGAGCCATGCATTGAGGATATTGGCGTCCTGGCCGACGCAGCGTTCGATGTGATTACACGATGGGCGGATCGACCGCTCACCTTCTTCGGGCACAGTATGGGGGCCATCGTGGCCTTTGAGGTGGCTCGTCGTTTTGACCAAGCGGGCATAGCGAACCCAGTGCACCTATTCGTCTCCGGGCGTCGGGCTCCGTCATGGCAACGGAACGAGAGTGTTCATCTGAGCAGCGACGACGAGATTGTTTCTGAGGTACTGTCACTCGGCGGAACCGATGCGAGAGTCCTGGCAGACGAGGAACTGATCCGTCTGGTACTGCCGGTTATACGTAGTGATTACATGGCTGTTGAGAAATATCGATGTGAGCCTGATGTGCGGGTTTCCTGCAAGGTGACCGCTCTTGTCGGCGATGCAGATCCGAGAACATCAATCGATGAGGCACATGCTTGGCAGCGGCACACCAGTGAAAGCATGGACCTGAAGGTGTTTCCCGGGGGACATTTCTTCCTGATCAAGCAGGCGGCAGCCATTATCGACATGCTCTCCGGCCACTTCACGGCCGAGGTGAATCGATAGCAGCAGGCCAAAGAGTCAACGGCGACGGCCGGCAGCGCACCCTCGGTTAGGGCCAGGGCGAGCGTGCCGTCGGCGGCGGCAGGGTCGGGGCCAAGGCCGGTGGACGATGCAGTAGCCGGGATTCGGCTCCGGACTGAGCTGTGGCGATGCCTGGACGGCGGGAGGCCCCGACCCTCGCAGATCAAGTGGCGCTTACTGTGCCCGCCTGTGGCTGTTTGGTCGGGGCCCGTCACGAACTCGTGCCGCATTACGCTGCGTACACGGATCGTTGCAACATGCATAGGTCACTTGTTGCCAGGACGCTTGCTGCCAGTTGATCTTGTTGCCAGTCGCGCCCCTCGGTTGGCAGGCTGATGGCTGAAAGGCGGGGGTCTTTGCGGCGAGCGGTTCCGGCGGGCCCTCATGTCGATGTATTCGCCCTAAGAGAATAATGCACCAGTTCATGGATCGCACTGTCGCGCGGCGTCTCCTCGGAGCCCCTAGTCCGGACCGAAATGATGCGTCCATCAGGGCTTCTTCGCCCCCTTTCACAGTTGTGAAATTTTGACCACCTGTGCGGCAGAAGTGATTGTTGAACGAATTCAACCCTAGGTGATGAGCTGCGGCTGGGGCGACAGCGCCGAGCCTCCACGCTTCGTCGGATTTCATTAAGGGAATGGGGATCGGGAACGGGATGTTGGCTGATTTTGAGGACGAGTATCTTCCGCTTTCCCCGGCTCAATTGGGGGTATGGGCAGCCCAGCAGCTCGATTCCGGGAGTCCCCGCTACAACTGTGCTGCGTACCTTCGAATCCATGGGTCCATCGATGAAGAGCTGCTGCGGCGTGCGGTGAATACCGCCCTGGGCGATGCCGAAGCATTGAGGGCCCGCTTCGATGACGGTGGCCAGACGATCACTCCGGTATCCGATGAGGCGCTGGAACTGGTGGATCTATCGGGTGAGGACGACCCGGTGGCAGCAGCAGAGGAGTGGATGCGAGCTGATCTGGCACGGCCGGTTGATCTCAGCACCGGTCTCTTGATCCGGCACGCTCTGATCAAGGAGGAAGAGCAGAGTCGACTTCTCTACCTTCGCCACCATCACATTGTGTTGGACGGTTTCGGACAAACTCTCCACCTACGCCGGATCTCCGAGATCTACACGGCACTCGTCGCCGGTGAAAAGCCGTCCCCCGCGCCTTATGTGCCCCTGCGCGAGCTGCTCGCTGAGGACCGCGCTTACGCAGACTCTGCTTCGAAGCGGCGAGACCGCGAGTACTGGCTGCGGAGGCTGGCAGATCGCCCCTCGGTCGTAAGCCTCTCCGGCCGTGCACCGAGAACGGCCAGAAGTGTTCTGCGCCGCACGGCAGTTCTCGGTGAAACGGACACGGCGCTGTTGTACCGCGTAGCAGAGCAGCTGGGGACGACTGCCCCCGCTGTGCTGGTGAGTGCAGTCGCGGCATATGTGGGCCGGGCCACCGCCCAGCGGGACGTCCTGCTCAACCTGCCCGTGCCCGCTCGACGCACCAAGGGCTCCCGGGCCACCCCGGCGATGCTTGCTAACCAGCTTCCCCTGCGCGTCGAAGTCGACCGGGAGTCCTCCTCGTTCGCCACGCTGGTCGGGCGGGTCACCAGTGACCTGACGGACGCGCTGCGACACCAGCGCTATCGGGGCGAGGACCTGTACCGGGACCTTGGCTTGTCCGGAAGCAGGGACCAGCTCGCGGGAGCCACAGTCAACGTGCTGACCTCCGCCGGCACCATGACGTTCGCGGGAGTCCCCACGAGCTCGCACCTGCTGTCTGCAGGCCCGGTCCGTGACATTTCCTTCAACTTCCTCGTCGATCCGGACGCTTCAAGCGTGGGGATCGTCATCGCCGCCGATCCGGACCTGTACAGCCCTGATGCTCTGACATCGCATGAGCAGAGGCTTCTGGTCCTGTTGCGTGACGCCCTGCGCGCACCTGATGAGGACGTAGCACGGTTGCGCAGCATGCTGCCCGAGGAGCGCGATGCTGTATTGCGAGCCGGCCGTGGCCCTGTATGTGCATACGATCTGGATCTCTGTCTCCACGAGCGAGTCGAGCGGCAGGCCGACATCACTCCCGATGCCGTCGCGGTCCAGACCGACGACGCGACATTGACGTACCGCCAACTCGTCAGCAGGGCCCGTCGGCTCGCGGCCGAACTACGCTCCCGAGGCGTCGCAGCGGGATGCGTGGTCGGCATCCATAGTGAACGGTCACTAGACCTCGTAGTTGAGTTGCTCGCTGTTTTGATGAGCGGCGCCGCATATCTCCCGCTGGACCCGGAGCTTCCCCGTGACCGGCTGGCGTACCAGATCGCGGACGCCGGGGTGCGCATCGTGCTGAGCCGCTCCGACCTGGCCGCCCAACTCGCGGGCACGGCAGCTGACATCATCTCGGTAGACACGACGCGGGCGGATCTCCAGGGTTCTGCCTGGGAGCCTGTGGCCGTGGATCCTGGCGACCATGCCTACGTCATTTACACCTCCGGTTCGACGGGCCGCCCCAAGGGTGTGGCCGTTCCGCACCGCGGGATCGTCAACCGTCTGCTGTGGATGCAGGAACAATTCCAGCTCGGCGCGGAGGACCGCGTTCTGCAGAAGACCCCGTTCACGTTCGATGTGTCGGTGTGGGAGTTCTTCTGGCCCCTTCTCGCCGGCGCGCGGCTGCATCTGGCCAAGCCGGGAGAACACCGCGACCCGAGGGCGCTTTGTGAAACGATCCGCGAGCAGCGGATCACCACCGTGCACTTCGTGCCGACTATGCTTGATCTGTTCTTGGCGGAGCCCGCTGCGGCAGAACTCTCCTCGCTGCGCCTCGTGATGGCCAGCGGCGAGGCACTGCACCCCGAGAGCGTCTCACAGTTCTTCACCGTGTACGGGGACAGTGAGGCAAGCCCGGAACTGCACAACCTCTACGGACCGACAGAAGCTTCCGTCGACGTCACCCACTGGAAGTGCCAGCCGGTAAATTCACACAATCCGGTACCCATCGGCCGGCCGATAGCAAACACATCCATCTACGTGCTTGACCCTGGTGGTGAACCGGTTCCCTTCGACACTCCCGGTGAGTTGCATATCGGAGGCGTTCAGCTGGCCAGCGGCTACCTGAACCAGCCACGGATGACAGCCGAGAGCTTTGTCAACAACCGCTTCGCCGCGGGCAGGATGTACCGCACGGGAGACTTGGCGGTTCTGCGGAGGGACGGAACCGCCGAGTATCTGGGGCGTCTCGACCAACAGGTCAAGATTCGTGGATTCCGCGTCGAGCTGGGCGAGATCGAATCTCTCCTGCTGTCCCATCCTGCCGTGGCGCAAGCGGCGGTGGTCACGCCGCACCAGGGGGAGAAGCAGCTGCCGGGACTGGTCGCCTATGTGGTTCCCGCTGACAAACCGGTCGACACCGCTGAGCTGCTTGCCATGCTGCGCGGTCAGCTGCCGCCGTACATGGTCCCGGCGCACCTCCATATCCTGGACGCAATGCCGCTTCTGCCGAGCGGCAAGGCCGACCGCAACGCCTTGCGCAAGCTCAATACGACGGTACAGATAGGCGACGGACGAGGCAGTGAACCCCCTGCGACCCCGGCAGAGCACCTACTTCACGACGTATGGTGTGACGTCTTGGGCCGCGGATCCGTGGATGTCGGTACGTCGTTCTTCGCTCTGGGCGGAGACTCGATTCTCAGCATCCGTATGCGTGCGGCGCTGGAACGACGTGGGATGACCTTCCCGCTTGCTGAGCTGTATCACGCACCCTCGGTGAGGGAACTCGCCTCGCAGCTGCGCTCGCTGGACACGGCGTCCACCACCCGCAACAACGCTCCGTTTTCCCTGGTGTCTCCCTCCGACCGAGAGCTACTCCCTTCGGATGTGGAAGACGCCTACCCGCTGAGCAATCTTCAGTCCGGCATCGTCTTCCATGCCGGATACGAGGGGGAGACGTCCGTCTATCGGGTAGTGACCAGCGTCCGAGTTGAACTGCCTTTCGATGAGGATGCCCTGCGTCGTGCTCTCGCAGGGGTATTCCGTCGCCACCCCGCCCTGCGTACGTCTTTCCATCCCAGCGGGTTCAGTGAGCCGTTGCAACTCGTGCACCGGGACGTCGACATCCCCTTGAACGTGCACGCTGAGCTCAGCGCCCTGGAAGACTCCGCCCAGGGAGCGAGACTGCGCCAGTGGGCAGAGGGAGCGAAGTTCCACGAGTTTGACCTGTCCGCGGCACCGCTGTTGTCCTTCTCCGTGCACCTGCTGGGGGCGGATGCGTTCCAACTCGGCGTAGTTGAACACCACGTGGTGCTCGACGGTTGGAGCGATGGGCTCATGTTCCAGGAGATCATCGCCCAGTACCGGGCTGCGCTGGCCGGCCAGGACCTGTGGCTGCCCGATGTGCCGTCGACGTTCCGTCAGTTCATAGCGGCAGAGCGCGAAGCGGTGGAGTCTGCGGAGCACAGGGCATTCTGGGCCGAGGAGCTCGACGGCGCCCAGTCCACACCGCTGCCGGGCAAGGCGTCGGGCCGTGGCGACAGAAGCGAACACCGGCGCTACGACGTCACGGTGGACGCCGTCGTCGGCGCACGCATCGCGCAGATCGCACGCAGGGCCCAACTGCCGCTGAAGTCTCTGCTCACAGCCGTTCATGTGGCCGTGCTGCAGCGGGTGTGCCCGGGGGAGGAGGTTCTCACCGGGGTCATATCCCACGCACGTCTGGACGAGGACGGAGGGGACGCGGTGATAGGTGTCTTCCTCAACACACTTCCGCTGCGCATGGATGCCCGTGGTGTCACATGGCTGGAACTCGCCGGCAAGGTGCAGGCTCACACCGAGCGGACCTTCCCGCATCGCGGCTATCCCTACGGCCGGATCAAGAATGATCGTGGCGATCTCCATCTGGACTCCTATGTCAACTTTATGGACTTTCATCAGGAGCAGAAGGCAGGCTCCGCACCGCTGGACGGGTTCGGCATAGCGGAGACCGAGTTTCCGCTTTCGGTCAACTTCATGACCAGTCGGCAGCGCGGAGGCTTCGAGCTCTGGCTGGACTGCGACACCACACGTCTGCAGCCCGACTTCTGCGAACGGCTGGCCGAGTACTACGGACGCGCACTCGTCGAGCTCTCCGCGCAGCCCGAGGCGCAGCCCGACGCCGTCGAGCTGCGCGGTGAGGGAGAACTGAGGCTCCTTCAGAGCTGGAATGCCACCGCGCAGCCTTATGAGGCTGCGGCCACGGTGCACGGGCTGATCGAAAGGCAGGTGCTTCGCTCGCCCGAGGCGGTGGCGTTGGCGCACCGCTGGGCCGAACTGAGCTATGAAGCCATGGATGAGAGGGCCAACCAGCTGGCTCATTATTTGAGGGAGCTCGGCGTAAGGCGCGGCGACTTGGTCGGCGTATCACTGCGGCGCGGTACGGACATGGTGATCGCCCTGCTCGGAGTGCTCAAGGCTGGTGCCGCCTACGTTCCGCTGGATCCCGCTTTCCCGGCCAGTCGCCTCAAGAACATCGCAGCCGATGCCGGCCTCGTGTATCTCATCACGGGCCCTGGTGCGTCTGAGGACGTCAGGGCGCCGAAGACCGTGGACATGGTGGGCGATGCCGCAGCCATAGCCGCATCTGCGACAACTCGGGTGGATGTGCCGGTCAACGGCGATGACCTGGCCTACGTCATCTATACGTCAGGCTCAACAGGCCAGCCCAAGGGCACCGCGGTCCGACACCGCAACGTCGTGAACTTCTTCACTGGCATGGACCAGACGGTCGGCTGCGAGTCAGACGATGTCATGCTGGCGGTGACGAGTATGTCCTTCGACATCTCCGTGCTGGAATTGTTGTGGCCGCTCACTTGTGGCGCGAAGACCGTGATAGCCGGGGAAGGGATCGTCAAGAATCTGACGCCGCCCGCACGCGAGATCGATCGGGCGGTCAATTTCAGCCTGTTCTTCTTCGCGGCTTCGGCCGGCGGCTCGAATCGCGATGGCTATCGTCTGGTCCTCGATGCGGCTAAATACGCGGACAGCCACGGATTCGAAGCCGTGTGGACACCCGAACGGCACTTCCATGAATTTGGCGGTCTCTATCCGAATCCAGCGGTGATGTCGGCGGCGCTGGCCACGATCACCGAACGTGTTGCCATCAGGTGTGGAAGTGTGGTTGCCCCCCTGCATGACTCGGTGCGTATCGCCGAGGAGTGGTCGCTGGTGGACAATCTATCCAACGGTCGAATTGGGCTGGCCTTCGCGCCCGGCTGGAATTCCAATGACTTCGTCTTCTTCCCTGACCACTACCCGGTGCGTAAGGCGCGCATGGCCGAACAGCTGGCCGAGTTCCGCCGGCTGTGGCACGGCGAGTCGGTTCAGCGGGTGGGCGGAAGTGGTGAACTGGTTGACGTGCGGATCTTCCCTGCCCCAATTCAGGAGGACCCGCCCATCTGGCTGACCTCCGTAGGCACGATCGAGACCTTCGAACGGGCCGGGGCTGCCGGCGTCAACGTCCTCACACATCTCCTGGGGCAGAGCCCGACAGACCTTGCAGACAAGATATCTGCTTATCGGCGGGCTCGGGAAGAGCATGGCCACCCCGGCCGGGGCCAGGTCACGGTCATGGTTCACACGTTCATGTCCGGTGACGCGGATGAGGCCAAGCAGCGTGCCCGGGGCCCGTTCCGGGAGTACCTGCGCAGCTCGACGGAGCTGTGGCGGACGCTCTTCGCGACGACCGGGCAGGAAATGCCGGAGAACGGAGCGGAAGAATATCTGGACCCGGTGCTGGACATGGCGGTGGACCGCTATTTCGAGACATCCGGGCTGTTTGGATCACCGGATAGCTGTGCGGACTTGATCCGGACACTGTCCGATGCCGGTGTCGACGAAGTGGCTTGTCTGGTCGACTTCGGGCTCGACACCGAAGACGTCCTGTCGAGCCTGACCTGGATAAACCGGCTCCGAGAGGCACATCAAGAAGAGGTGGGCGAGGCCAGGCACAGCTTGGCAGAGCTCTGCGAGCGCCATTCGGTAACTCTTTTCCAGGGCACGCCCTCTCTCCTGTCGGCGGTCGTCACCGAGCCGGCCTGTGTTGACGCACTGCGCGGCACGCGTGCCCTGCTCGTCGGCGGCGAGGCCTTCCCTTCCGGGCTGGCCGGGCGACTGGTGCCTGCCCTCCCGAACACACGCGTTCTCAACATGTACGGGCCGACGGAGACAACGATCTGGTCCACCTCGTACGAACTCACCGCCGAGGACACGGCAGGCAGCAGCATTCCCATCGGCCGACCGATCGCCAACACCGAGGTCCATGTCGTCGGCAACGACGGCGCGCTGGTCCCCATAGGGGTCGAGGGCGAGCTCTGGATCGGTGGGGCAGGGGTCGCCGCTGGCTACGTCGGACGTCCCGAGCTCACCGAGAACCGCTTCGTCCAGGCAGGTGCGGCCATGGAACCGTTCTACCGGACTGGCGATCGTGTGCGTTGGCGCGGCGACGGAAGCCTTGAGTTCCTGGGCCGAGTGGACCGGCAGGTGAAGATCCTGGGCCATCGAGTCGAGCCGGACGAGGTGGAGAGCGTCCTGTCGCGCCATCCCGAGGTCGACGCCGTAGCCGTCGTAGCCGTGCCCGGCGAGGCGGGCACCGAATTGGTTGCCTACGTGGAGCCAACGGATGCGTTGGCAGACGGCTCCATCCAGGACGCGCACGTCAACCGATGGAGCGAAATCTGGCAGGAAACCTACGCCCCGAGCGGTGAGCAAACCCCCGGAACCGCATTCGTCGGCTGGAACAGCAGTTACTCAGGCAAACCCATTCCCGAGGCGGAGATGAAGGAATGGCAGGAGCACACCGTGCGGCGCATCCGGGCACTGCGCGCATCGGCCGTGGCAGATATCGGCGTGGGCGTCGGGTTGATACTGCGGGAGCTTGTCGATCAGGTTGACCACTACGTGGGCCTGGACATCTCCGCAGCCGCGTTGGAGTCAGCAGCCACGTGCCTGGGCGGGGAACGTACCCTCCCGCCGCACGTCGTGCTCAGGCAGTCGGGCCCCGAATACTTGGCTGAGTTGCCGCCGCACGGCCTCGACCTTGTGGTGCTGAACTCGGTCGCGCAGTACTTTCCGGGAGTTTCCTACCTGAGGAACGTCATCGAGCAGGCGATACGAGTGGTGCGCCCCGGCGGTGCCATATTCGTGGGAGATGTTCGATCCCTGGAGATGCTTCCCGAATTTCACACGTTGCTCCAGCTCAGCCATGCGCCGGAACTCCAGACTGCTGGCGATATCAACGCTGCTGTCATCAGGGACAGTCAGAACGAGCGTGAACTTTGCCTCTCTCCGAACTTCTTCCGTCGGCTTGTGGACGAGTTGCCGGAACTAGGTGAAGTGCGCATCGAACTGAAGCGTGGTCATGCCGATAACGAGCTCTCAACATTCCGCTACGACGTCACTCTGCTGACTGGTGAATCATCCGCCAGCGCCCGAGTTTCCGAGCAGGCAGACTGGAGCTCGATACCCGAAGGCCTGATCGGGCTGAAAAAGCGACTTCAGCAGGATTCGCGGGCGATTACCGTGACGGGGATACCGAACAAGCGACTGGATCACGCGCTAACGGCGTCCGGGTTGCTCAGAGAAGCGGACGAAGAGACAACCCTCTGGGACCTTGAACGGCTCCTTTGGGAACTGGATGAGACAACCAGCATCCACCCGGAAGAGGTTGCGGAAGTGGCCACCAGGCTGGGGTGGAATGTCCGTCTGCTGGTACTTCAGAACGGACGCCTGGACCACTTCGACGCCTTCTTCGAAAAGTCCGAGGGTGACATATGAGTATAGACCGTTTGCTCGCCAACGACCCATTGGCTTCCTCCTGGGTATCAGAATTTCGCTCATCGTTGCGCGCCTTTTCCCGCACGCACTTGCCCGACGCCATGATGCCTTCCCGTTTCGTCGTGCTCTCCGAGCTCCCGAAACTGCCTAATGGCAAGGTCAACCGGTCAGCCCTGCCGAATGATTTTTCCGGGGAAACAAGCGACACCGCTTATGTCGCCCCGCGTACGGCAGTAGAGATCCAGCTGGCAAGGATCTGGCGAGATCTTCTCGGAGTATCGGAGATCAGTGTCCAGAGCAGCTTCTTCGACCTGGGCGGCGACTCGATGACCGTGGTCCAGATGTCCGAACGTGTGCGCGAGGCCTACCAGGTCAAGCTCAACTTGCGTCGGCTCTTCGAAAACCCCACGATCGAGCAGCTGGCCCGGATGGTGAGTTCCGAGGCGGACCCCCGGGCCACTGGCGCCGGCAACCCGCGGGGCGTCAGTACCCAGGAAATGCTTTCGGAAGCAGTACTTCCGGGCGACGTGGCGATCGAGTCAGATGTTAAATCGGCTGTAACAGCCCCATATCAGGTTGTTTTGCTCACTGGCGGTACCGGATACACCGGTGCGTTTTTGTTGCGCGAATTGCTGGATCGTTCTCAGGCACGGATCTACGTGCTCGTGCGTGCAGAGAATCCGGTTCGAGCAGCCGAGCGCGTGCTGGAAAACATGCGTCACCACGGGCTCTCGAAGGATGGCGACGCCTCGCGGATCACGGCTGTGGTCGGCAACCTCGCCCGGCCGTATCTCGGTCTGGACAAGACGTCGTACCGGATGCTGGCCGAAGAGGTCGAGATGATCATCCATAACGGGGCCCAGTCCAATTTCGCCGCGTCTTATCGGGCACTGAAGCCGGTCAACGTACTTGGCACCCTTGAGGTGCTGCGGCTTGCCACTCGGCACCGGCTGAAGCCCGTTCACCACGTTTCCTCACTGGCTGTCTACCCGGTTGGTCCCGGCGACTCTGTGTGGGCCGAGACTGAGACGGTCGATCCGGAGGGAGTATCGGGCGGGTACCGGCAGACCAAGTGGGTGAGCGACAGCCTGGTCACGCAGGCTGGACGGCTTGGCCTACCTGTAAACGTCTATCGGGCCGGCCTTATCACTGGAGCCCAGGAAAGCGGCGTCTGTGCTACCGACACCTTCATCAATGCCTCGATCAAGGCATGTATTCAGCTGCGCGCCGCGGCAAACTTGAACAGCACCGCAGAGATGGTGCCGGTCGACTTCTACGCAGCGGCTATCTCACACACCGCACTCAGCGGAATGAGGCACGGCACGGTGTTTAACCTGCCAGGGAAGCACAGCCTGACCTCGAATGACCTCATCGAGCGGATCGCTGAATTCGGATACCCCGTCGCAAGCGTCCCCTATCCGGAGTGGTATCGCAGGCTCGTTGCTGCGGTGGAACGGGGTGAGGAAAACGAACTAGCGCGCTTCCTTCCCCTATTCGGCGAGGAGGGACCGTCCGCCGACGTTGGCCTGGAAGGCAGTAAGCCTGTGTTTGACACGACCAATCTTCGAGCAGCGCTGTCCGGATCGGGTATCGAGTGCCTGCCCCCTGACCAAGAGCTGATCGGCCGGTACCTGAACTGGTTCATCGAAATAGGTTATCTCGCGCCTCCCGCCGGGATCACTGCCTAGGAATGACTCTAGTGAGAAGAGGAGCATCATGGATGCTAGCGTAAAGATTCCGGATTTCCCGATGCCTCGGGAATGCCCGTTCAACCCGCCACCGCAGTATCGAGAGATCACCGCAGATCAGCCAGTTGTGAAGATCCGTACACCGCGTGGTGATATCGCATGGCTGGTGACTCGGCACGAGGATGTTCGGGCTGTGCTGACGGATCGAAGGTTCAGTTCTGATCCGCGCACCCCCGGATTTCCGAC
Organism: Streptomyces sp. NPDC031265; assembly: GCF_055570295.1. Lineage (NCBI taxonomy): Bacteria > Bacillati > Actinomycetota > Actinomycetes > Kitasatosporales > Streptomycetaceae > Streptomyces > Streptomyces sp. NPDC031265. The sequence goes on along the minus strand of NZ_JBVIHM010000054.1, from coordinate 4,173 downwards.
CTATCTCACGGGAGACCTCCCGCCTGCCCCTGGCTTCTTTCTGCAGCAGGACGAACCAGATCACGGTCGACTGAGGCGTACCGTCACCCGTGAGTTCCTGATCAGCCGCATGGAGGCGTTGCGTCCTCGGATGCAGGAAATCCTCGATGGTCTGATCGACGACATGCTCCGCGCGGGAACGTCGGCGGACCTGGTCCGAGACCTGGCTTACCCCATGGCCTCGACCGTCATCTTCGAACTTCTTGGAGTCCCTTACAAGGACAGTCAATTTGTTCGGACGAACACGGACACCGCGCTGGATCGAAGCAGTACTCCGGAAGAGGTCATGGCTGCCTCCGGAAAGTTGGTTCAGTACTTCGACCAGCTGGTGACTGCCAAGAAGCAGGAGCCGTCGGACGACATGGTCAGCCGGCTTGTTGCCTCGGCAGAAGAAAACGACCTGACGCATGAGGAGCTGGTCGGCCTGGCCGCTCTCATGCTCGTCAGCGGTTACGACACCATGGCCCAGATGATAGGTCTCGGAACTCTTGCGCTTCTCGAGCATCCGGAACAGCTGGACGAGGTGAAAGCCGATGAGTTCCTCCTCCCCGGCGCGGTGGAGGAACTACTGCGCTACCTGACGGTTAACCACGCTGGACTGCCACGCGCGGCCCTGGAGGATGTCACCGTCGGCGGCCAGTTGATTCGGGCCAATGAAGGCGTCCTCGTGATGCTCAATGCCGCCAATCGTGACGATGCGGTGTTTGAGGACCCGGACACGTTGAACATCCACCGGGAGGCTGGTGGGCACGTCGCCTTCGGATACGGCTTCCATAAGTGCATCGGGCTGACGCTTGCGCGAGTAGAACTGCAGACGGTGTTTGGGGGTCTATTCAAGAGACTTCCGACACTGCGGCTGAGCAAGCCTATGGAAGAACTGCCTTTCCGCCATGAAATGGTGCTCTATGGCGTCCGGGAGTTTCCTGTGGAGTGGTGATTCAAAGCCCTGTGCACATCAGCTCGGTGTGGAGCCACCGTAGGGGAATGGTGGCTCCACAGGAGAAGGTGCCGATGAGCCAAGTTGATGCATGCGTTTGAGTTCATGGACATGTTGCGAGGAGCAGTAATGGTTGAAGGCCCTTCCGCTGAGGTGTGTGGCGAGTTGGACGACGCAATTGCGGTTGTAGGCATGGCCTGCCGTCTTCCCCAGGCGTCTAACCCCCGTGCCTTCTGGGATCTCCTTCGCAACGGTGTGGATGCGGTCACCGACACACCGTCCAGTCGCTGGCTCGGCGACGAGGCAGTCGACAGCGATGAGCCAGGCGATGTCCATGCGCGCCGTGGTGGCTTCATCGAGAACATAGACCGTTTTGATCCCGGCTTCTTCGGTATATCTCCGAAGGAAGCTCGCAGTATGGATCCGCAGCAGCGCTTGATGCTGGAGCTGAGCTGGGAGGCCCTGGAGGACAGCAGGATTGTTCCCGACGACCTCAGAGGCAGCCGAACAGGTGTCTTCGTCGGAGCCATGGCGGACGATTATGCCGGTCTGATGCGCCACCTGGGGCCTGATGCCATAAGCCGGTATTCCCTGACGGGCACCAACCGCAGCATGATCGCCAACCGCATCTCCTATTTTCTGGGGCTGAGCGGTCCGAGTTTCGCGATCGATTCGGCGCAGTCGTCATCACTGGTATCCGTCCACATGGCATGCGAGAGCTTGCGCACCGGTGGCTGTGACGTGGCACTCGCAGGCGGTGTTAATCTCAACGTCACCCTTGACAGCACGCTGAGCGCAGCCAAGTTCGGCGGCCTCTCGCCGGACGATCGGTGTTTCACCTTCGACGCACGCGCGAATGGATATGTACGAGGCGAGGGCGGCGGACTGGTCGTGCTCAAGACCCTGCCCGACGCACGTGCCGCCGGCGATACCATCTATTGCGTTATTCGTGGGACCGCCGTAAACAATGACGGTGCCTCTGCGGGACTGACCATTCCCAGCCGAGCGGCTCAGGAAGCTGTCGTCAGGGCGGCCTGTGACAGGGCGAAGATCAGCTCTGGTGCCGTGCAGTACGTTGAATTGCACGGCACCGGAACTGCCGTCGGAGATCCGATTGAAGCTGCCGCGCTGGGGTCTGCGATCGGCCGTGAACGCGACTCAGAGTTCCCCTTGATCGTCGGCTCCGTGAAGACCAATATCGGCCATCTGGAAGGCGCCGCCGGCATTACCGGCCTGATGAAGGCTGCGTTGTCCATAAAGAACCGGATGATCCCGGCGAGTCTCAACTTCGCTGTGCCGAATCCGAACATCCCGTTCGACGAGCTCAACCTCCTGGTGGCACAGGACTTGATGCCTTGGCCGCGTCCGGAGCAGTCTCTGGTGGCGGGTGTCAGCTCATTTGGCATGGGCGGAACCAATTGCCATCTCATTTTGACTGATGTCGCAGCGGATGCCATTCCTGCCAGGGGTGCCGATGACGGACCGATGCTGCCTTGGATTCTCTCCGGACGGAGCGATCAGGCGCTGCGCGCACAGGCCGGACTGCTGCGTGCTTATGTCGAGGAGAGTCCGGATGCGAGCCTGCACGACATCGGGCTATCGCTCGCCACGACTCGCAAGCATTTTGAACACCGAGCAGCCATTACGGCCGAGAGCCGGAGAGGATTCCTGAGGCAACTTCGGTCCCTGGCCGATGGAACGCTGATGTCGGACGTCATCCGAGGTCATGTAGCCAAGCAGACTGGTACAGCTTTTATCTTTTCCGGTCAGGGCTCGCAGCGCCCTGGGATGGGGTTTGAGTTCTACAGCACGTACCCCATCTTCGCGATGGCCGTCGACGAGGCGTGTGAGTACTTCGACAGGCATCTCGACGTACCTCTCCAGGATGTGATGTTCGCCGATTCAGGCACTGCTGAGTCGGCGCTTCTTAGTGAGACGCGATACACGCAGCCGGCCATCTTCACTTTTGAGGTCGCCCTTTATCGACTCCTGGTTGATCTCGGATTGTCTGCGGATTATGTCGTCGGTCATTCCATCGGCGAACTGGCAGCCGCTCATGTGGCTGGAGTGCTGTCGCTGGCAGACGCTTGCGAGCTTGTAGCCGTCCGCGGCAGTCTGATGCAGCAGGTGGCTGAGCAAGGCGCAATGGTGGCAATCCAGGCAACTGCCTCAGAGGTGTCGGAGGTACTTGCCGAAGGATTCAACTGCAGCGCCCTTGCTGCGATCAACGGCGCTTCTTCCGTTGTCGTCTCCGGTGATGAATCCGAAGTGATGGGCGTGGCGAGGCTCTTTGCGGAGCGCGGTCGCAAGACGCGTCAGCTGCAGGTGAGTCATGCATTCCATTCGCCTCACATGGACAAGGTACTCACTGCATTTTCGGAAGTTGCGAATCGGCTTGAGTACTCACGTCCGGAGATCCCTCTCATCTCGAACCTGACGGGCGAGATCGGGGACCAGTCGATATTTTGCTCCCCAGAGTACTGGGTTCGCCATGTCCGGGAGACGGTCAACTTCCACGGCGGGATTAGTTCCCTATGTGACCTGAATGTCAACACTTTCATCGAGATAGGTCCGGAAGCGGCCCTCCTCTCGGCAGTGGAGGAGTGTCTCAGCTCAACATCGCATCCACTAGTGGTTCCCGTGGTGCGTCGAGACGGCATGGAAATTCAGGGGCTCCAACGTGTCCTGGCCCGTCTACACGTACAGGGGTTCTCGATCGAATGGGGTCGGACCGCGAAGGCCTCTAACAGGGGACGAGTAAGCCTTCCCACCTATGCCTTCCAGCGGGAGCGCTATTGGCTGGACGGCCAGGACAGTGTTGTGCATGACAATCCCGGGCGCGACCGGTCCGAAGGAGCCGAGGCCCTCACTGGGGTGAAGGATCGAGGCGAGCAGCTCTCTTCCTCACAAAGCGAGGAGCTGGGACGTTCTGCTCTCGACCTAGTGCGTGACCAGGCGTCACTGGTCCTGGGCCATGCCTCGCCGGAGGCAATCGACCCCGCCTTGACATTCAAGGAGTTGGGCTTCGACTCGCTTGCCGGAGTGGAGTTGCGGGATCGGCTGGGTGAGGTCACGGGGCTGCGTCTGCCGAGCACGCTGGTTTTCGATTACCCGACGCCGGTGGCGGTTGCGCAGTGGTTGTCGGGTGAGTTGGCGGGGGGAGCGGGGGCCGTTCCTGCCTCCGCACTCGCGCCTGT
>NZ_JBVIHM010000053.1:0-29516 GCF_055570295.1 Streptomyces sp. NPDC031265 | reverse complement strand
GAGGCGGTCTCCGAGGTGAACCGGTCACCCGTGAGCTGCATCCCGTCACCCGAATCACCCGCGAAGCGAATGATCACCCGATCAAGGCGCTTGACCTCTTTCGTGCCCACGGGTTTGCGCTGCTCACCGACGAGGGCCTCATCGGCCCCGTCTGCCTCGGCTGGCGTACTGACCTGGCTGGTCACTGAACTGGACCTCCCTGGGACGGGCTGCTCGGGCGCGTCCGGAGAACCGGTCGCTCCAAAGCCCACCCTACGTCGGTAAGGGTCGCCTTCCTTGGATGGATCGCATCCTGGACGCCCTTTTTTGAGATGGTCCAATGCCCCGGTTTGCCATATTTCAGTCGCCCCCCGGCTCCGTCTGGTAAGACGCCCCTCGCTCGGTCTTCGGTTGTAGGCCGCTACCCTGCCCGACTCATCTGACAGGGTGTCAGGTGTTCAGGAATTGAGATAGGTCAGCACCGCGAGTACCCGGCGGTGGTCGCCGTCACTTGGGGAGAGGCCGAGCTTCAGGAAGATGTTGCTCACGTGCTTCTCGACGGCGCCGTCGCTCACGACCAGCTGTTTCGCGACCGCGTTGTTCGTGCGCCCCTCGGCCATCAGGCCGAGGACCTCGCGCTCGCGCGGCGTGAGGCCGGCCAGTACGTCCTGCTTACGGCTGCGGCCGAGCAGCTGGGCCACCACCTCGGGGTCCAGGGCGGTACCGCCCTGGGCGACCCTTACGACGGCGTCCACGAACTCCCTGACCTCGGCGACGCGGTCCTTGAGCAGATAGCCCACTCCGCGGCTTGAACCAGCCAGCAGTTCGGTGGCGTACTGCTCCTCCACGTACTGCGACAGCACGAGTACGCCCACACCGGGGTACAGCTTCCGCAGCAGCACCGCGGCCCGTACGCCCTCGTCGGTGTGGGTCGGCGGCATCCGTACATCCGCGACCACCACGTCCGGCAGCGCGTTCTGGTCGGCGAGCTCGCCGACGGTCTTGACCAGCGCGTCTCCGTCGCCGACCCCGGCGACGACGTCGTGCCCCCGGTCGGTCAGCAGGCGGGTCAGTCCCTCCCGAAGCAGCACTGAATCCTCGGCGATGACGATCCGCACCCTGTCCTCCACGATCTGCAGCCCCCCGGCTCGGTGTTGCTCGGCTGTGCACACCCGACGGCTGTGCCCACCCAGCATCCCAGCATCCGGACCGCGCTGCGCGAAATCCAGAGGGCGAAGAGGGCGGCGGGGGTTTCGTCTGAGGGTTCGGTGGGGGCTGGTCGCGCACTTCCCCGCGCCCCCCAAGCCGGAACGGGGCCCGGCCACATTTCAGCCCCTCTGGCGTTGGAGCGGGGCAGGGGCCGCAGGCCCGGCCCTTCAGGGGCGCGGGGCTGTGACACGAGCGGCTCCGCCGCGTGGGCGCGACCAGCCACAGACGGCCCGCAGCCGAACGGAGTTCGGGGCGCGGCCCCGCAACGAGGTCCGGGGGCGCAGTCCCGGGGAAGCCCACCCCCACCCCCGGAGGCCGCGCGGCGGAGCCGCGAATGTCACAGCGGGAAGGGGCGAGGTGGGGCCCACTACGCCCGCCACGGCAGCTCCGCCGTGACCGTCGTAGGCCCGCCCCGGGGCGAATCCACGACCAGAATCCCGTCCACCGCGTCCAGCCGTTCCGCGAGCCCCGCGAGCCCGGACCCGCCGTCCACCGACGCCCCGCCCCGCCCGTTGTCCGTGACCTGCAGCATCAGCCGGTCCTGAGCCCGCCACACATCCACCCCGGCCCGGCTCGCCCCGCTGTGCTTGCTCACGTTCTGGAGCAGCTCGGAGACGGTGAAGTACGCGATCCCCTCGATGGCCGGCACGGGGCGGCCCGGCAGATCCACCTCCACCTGCACCGGCACCGTGCACCGCGAGGCGACGGACGACAGCGCGGCGTCCAGGCCGCGGTCGGTCAGGACGGCGGGATGGATGCCCCGGGCCAGATCCCGCAGCTCCTGGAGCGCCACCTTCACCTCGCCGTGCGCCGAGTCCACCATCCGCGCCGCCGCCTGCGGATCCTCGGTGAGCTTCTCCTTCGCAAGGCCCAGATCCATCGCGAGGGCGACCAGCCGGGCCTGCGCGCCGTCGTGCAGATCCCGCTCGATGCGCCGCAGGTCCGCCGCGGACGTGTCCACGACCACGCCCCGGTCCGACTCCAGCTCCACCACCCGCTCCTCAAGCCGCGACGGCCCGAGCAGCCCGAAGAGAAGACCCCGGTCGGCGTACGCGAACCCCCGGATGACCCACGGCACGGCGAGCGTGACGACCAGTCCGACCAGCACGGTCAGGGTGATCTCGAACGGCGAGTCCAGATAGAAGTCGTGCGTCCCGTCCCCGTACAGCTGGAGCCCGTCCTGCCCGGCGTACGTGGGGAACACCCACTGCCACAGCGGGTACGTCAGCAGGCCCCATCCGTACACCCACAGCGACAGCGAGACCACGAACGAGAAGAGCGCCCACGGGAAGTGCAGCACCGAGTACAGCAGGTGGCGCCACGAGACCCCGCTCTTCAGCACGGCTCCGATCCAGGCCATCCCGCGCTTGCCCCGCACGGGCTGCGGCGCGGCCACGTTCACGCCGAGCAGTGCGCGCGCCCGCTTGCGCTCCAGCGTGCCGAAGGCCCGGCACCCGACGAGTCCGGCCGCGAGCACCGGGATCCCGAGGAACGTGATCAGCAGCCCGGCGCTCAGCGACACCATGACGACGGCCCAGGTGAACATGACGATGCTGATCGGCAGGCTCAGCAGCAGATAGCCGAACTCACGGAACGTCCGGGCCTCCAGCGGCGCGCGCAGCGCCGGCGGAAGGAAGTGCCGCCGTGCAGGCCGCTGCCCGTACTCCGTCTCCATGATCATCGGTCCGTCCGTTCCGTTTCCGCTGATGCAGCCGATGCAGCTGCTGTACGCGTGGCCGCGTTCTCGTACGTACAAGACTGCTGGTCGCGGCCGCCCCGGACCATGGAGCCGGTCACCGTCTTGGGCGGGGGGTTTTCCCTACCCCGGCTCCGGGGCCGGCCCTACTCCTTCGGCCCCCGGGCCCGCCACGGCAGCTCCGCCGTGACGATCGTCGGACCGCCCGGCGGGGAGTCGAGCACGAACAGCCCGTCCACCGCGCCGAGGCGTTCGGCGAGACCCGCCATGCCCGTACCGCCGTCGAGCCGCGCGCCCCCGCGCCCGTCGTCCTCGACCTGGATGAGCAGCCGGTCGCCCGCCCGCCACACCTCCACCGAGGCCGCCCGCGCGCCGCTGTGCTTGCTGACGTTCTGGAGCAGCTCGGAGACGGTGAAGTACGCGATGCCCTCGATCGCCGCCGCGGGCCTTTCCCGTACGTCCACCGTCACCTTCACCGGCACCGTGCAGCGCGAGGCGACCGACGACATGGCGGCGTCCAGGCCCCGGTCGGTGAGGACCGCCGGGTGGATGCCCCGGGCCAGGTCGCGCAGCTCCTGGAGGGCGAGCTTGACCTCGCCGTGCGCCTCGTCGACCATCGCCGCCGCCGCGTCCGGGTCCTCCAGGAGCTTCTCCTTGGCGAGGCCGAGTCCCATGGCGAGGGCGACGAGCCGGGCTTGCGCGCCGTCGTGCAGATCGCGTTCGATCCGGCGCAGATCGGCCGCCGCCGTGTCCACGACCACCCCACGGTCCGACTCCAGTTCGGCGATCCGCCGCTCCAGGTCGTCCGAGGGCGAGAGCAGCGCCCGGACCATCACCCGGTCGGCGTTGGTGAGCACCCGGGCGATGAACCCGAGCACCGGCCACGCCACGAACAGGCTGACCATCGTGACGCCGAAGGTCAGCACGCCCCAGGGCAGCCGGATGAACTCGTAGAGCACATTCCGCCAGCCCACCGGGTCCTTCAGGCTCGTCCACAGCCAGCGCAGGGCCCCGCCGCGCGCGCCCTTCCGCAGCGCCCGGGCCGGGATCGGCGTGGGCTCGTCGATCCGTACGCCGAGCAGCGCGCGCGCCCGCGCACGCTCCAGCTTGCCCAGCTGACGGGCGCCGACCAGACCGACCGCGAGCAGCGGCAGGCCGATCACGGTGACCGAGAGGCCGGCGCCGGTGAAGACCAGCACGGCCACGTAGACGAAGCCGATGAGCGCCATCGGCAGATTGGCGAGGAGATGCGCGATCTCCTTCCAGGTCTGCCGGTCGTAGGCGAACCGCGCGGGCGGCAGCCTCTCGTCGTCGGACGGCTGGTCGGACGGCTGGTCGTGCGGCAGGCCGGGCGGCTGGTCGTGCGGCCTGCTCTGCGGCCGGTCGGAACGCCGCCCGGGCCGTCGGCCGGCTCTGCGGCTCGGCCGCTGCTCGTCGCGGAAGGTGCTGGTCATGAAGGCAAGCCTGCCGGGCCGCGCGGCCCGGCGCCATGGGGTAGCTAGGCGGGTTCCGCCTGGGGAAAACCCCACCCCCGGTGCCGCCCACGGCGTTCCGGAGCCACGCGCGCCAACGCGATCGGGTCACGCCCCGGGTCCTCTTCCGGACACGGGGGCGGTGCGCGCCGGGACGCCGCCGCCCGGGCGTCAGGTGTGCAACCTGCGTGAGACACCTGCTTACGCCGTCCTTAGCAGGGCCTAGACTCCCGTGCGTACAGATCGTCGAACAGACTGCAACGAAGCAACGAGGTCAGGGAGCGAGGGGCGGACGTGCCGGAACCGACCGTACGCCAGCTGTCGGCGGACTACTTCCACAGCTATTCGGTCGTCGGACTGCTCGCCGTCATCGGCGTGCTCTTCGTCGCGGTGGCCTTCGGGGCCGGGCGCCTGCTGCGGCCGGTGGTCCCGACGCCGGAGAAGCTGCTCACGTACGAATGTGGAGTGGACCCCGTCGGCGAGGGCTGGGCGCACACCCAAGTGCGCTACTACGTCTATGCCTTCCTGTACGTGATCTTCGCCGTCGACTCGATCTTCCTCTTCCCGTGGGCGACGGTCTTCGCCGCCCCCGGATTCGGCGCGGCCACGCTGGTCGAGATGTTCATCTTCCTCGGCTTCCTGGCCGTGGGACTGCTCTACGCATGGAAGAAGGGCGTCCTCGAATGGACGTGACGTCTCCGGATCCCCAGTTCCTGCCCACGCCGAAAGTGGCCGAAAACGGCGCTCCGGCGCCCGCCGGGGCCTCGGCCGTGCAGGGCCAGCGCCTGGGCGTGCTCTCGCGCCTGGCGCCCGAGCCGATGAAGGTGGTCCTCAACTGGGGCCGCCGTTACAGCCTCTGGGTGTTCAACTTCGGACTCGCCTGCTGCGCCATCGAGTTCATCGCGGCCTCGATGGCCCGCCACGACTTCATCCGGCTCGGCGTGATCCCCTTCGCGCCCGGCCCGCGCCAGGCCGACCTCATGATCGTCTCCGGCACGGTGACGGACAAGATGGCCCCGGCGGTGAAGCGGCTGTACGAGCAGATGCCCGAGCCGAAGTACGTCATCTCCTTCGGCGCCTGCTCCAACTGCGGCGGCCCGTACTGGGACTCGTACTCGGTGACCAAGGGCGTCGACCAGATCATCCCGGTCGACGTGTACGTCCCCGGGTGCCCGCCCCGCCCCGAGGCGCTCCTCCAGGGCATCCTCAAGCTCCAGGAGAAGATCGCCCGCGAGTCCCTTGCCGAGCGCTACGCCACGCAGGCGTCACCGGCGCAGCTCACCAGCGGGCTGGTCACGGCTCCGGCGGCTCCGGCGGCGCCGAGTGCTTCGGGCGCGCCGGGGGCGGCTTCCACCGGTGGGGCCGGTGGGACTGAGGGGGCTTCCGGGGCCGCAGGGGCCTCCGAGAGCGACACGCCGACGCCGGGGGCTGCGCAGTGACCGCGTACGACCGTCTGCCCGACGCCGTCACCGAGATCTTCGGCGAGGAGGCCACCGCCGAGGAGGCGTACGGCCTCCTCACCGTCGACGTCCCCGCCGGCTCCTGGATCCCCTCGCTGGAGATCGCCCGCGACGAACTGGGCTGCACGTACTTCGACTGGCTCAGCGCGGTCGACGAGCCCGGCACCGGCTTCCGCGTCTGCGCACACGTCGTCTCCCTCGAAGGCCGCCGCGTCCGCCGCCTCCTCGTCCGTACGACCGTGCCCCACACCGCCCCCGTCCTGGCCTCGGCCGTCGACGTGTACGCGGGCGCGGGCTGGCACGAGCGCGAGACGCACGAGATGTTCGGCGTCACGTTCGAGGGCCACCCGAACCTGATCCCCCTCCTCCTCCCCGACGGCTTCGAGGGCCACCCCCTGCGCAAGGACTTCGTCCTCGCGGCGCGGGTCGCCAAGGCCTGGCCGGGCGCGAAGGAGCCGGGGGAGTCGGAGCACGGCGGTCCCAAGCGCCGCCAGATGCTCCCGCCCGGCGTCCCGGACCCGAACGAGTGGGGCCCCCTGAAGGGCCAGCTCCCGCCCGCCCCGGCCCGCACCCCGCGCGCCGCCGGCGACCGCCCGGTCCGCCGGACCCGTACGGTCACGGAGGGCTCCGCGTCCCAGGCCCCGTCGGCGGCGACAACCGAGGGCGCCGCCGCGACCCCGCGCCGCGCCCGCAGCGCGTCGCAGGGCTCGGCGTCCCAGGCGACCCCGTCGACGGACCCGTCCGCCCCGGACGCCCCGGCGACCGGAGCCCCGGTCCCGGAGGCACCCGCCCCGCGCCCGCGCCGCACCCGAAGCGCCACCGACGGCTCAGCCTCCCAGGTCCCGGAGGCACCGCAGACCCCGGATGCCCCTCAGGCCCCGGCGGCACCTGAGGCCGCACCGGCCCCGCCGCGCACCCGCAGCACGGACGCCCCCTGGAACAACCCGCGTCCGGCGTTCGAGGAGACCCCGGAGACCCCGGAGACCCCGGAGACCCCGGAGACCCCGGAGACCCCGGAGATCTCGGCGGCTGACGAGCCCACCGAAGCTACAAAAGCCACCGAAGCAACGGAAGCCACCGAAGCAACGGAAGCTGCGGAAGCCACCGAAGCCACCGAAGGTGCGGAAGCCACCGAGGCGCGGCCCGCCGAATCCGACGGCCGCGGCCGCGGCCCCGGCACCAACAGCACCGACCCCGACCCCGAAACCGACACCCCCGCCGGAGGCGAACCCGCGTGAACGACGCACCCGACGTCGCCCTCCGGCTGCTCGTCGTCTTCGCCGTGTTCCTCGTCCTGCCCCTCGTCATCGGGCAGACCGAGCACAAGGTCATGGCCCATATGCAGGGCCGCCTCGGCCCGATGTACGCCGGCGGCTTCCACGGCTGGGCCCAGCTCGTCGCCGACGGCGTGAAGTTCGCGCAGAAGGAGGACGTGGTCCCGGCCGACGCCGACCGCCGCGTCTTCCAGCTCGCCCCCGCCGTCGCCCTGCTCCCGTACCTCCTCGTCCTGGTCGCGATCCCCGTCGGCCCGAGCGAGGGCGCCGTCGGCCAAGTCGTCGACGCGGGCATCTTCTTCGTACTCGCCGTCATGGGCGTCGGCGTACTCGGCTCGCTCATGGCGGGCTGGGCCTCGGCCAACAAGTTCTCCCTCCTCGGCGGACTGCGCACCGCCGCCCAGCTCCTCGCGTACGAGCTGCCGATGGTGCTCGCCGCCGCCTCCGTGGCGATGGCGGCCGGCACGGTCTCCCTCCCCGGCATCCTCAACGCCTTCGAGTGGTGGTGGCTGCCCTGGCAGATCGTCGGCGCCCTGGTCTTCTTCATCGCCGGGCTCGCCGAACTCCAGCGCCCGCCCTTCGACATGCCCGTCGCCGACTCCGAGATCATCTTCGGCGCGTACACCGAGTACACGGGTCTGCGCTTCGCCCTCTTCCTCCTCGCCGAGTACGCCGGGATCGTCGTCCTGTGCGGCCTCACCACCGTCCTGTTCCTGGGCGGCTGGCACGGCCCCTTCGGCGCCGACGGGCTCGGCTGGGTGTGGACGCTCCTCAAGACCGCGATCCTCGCCTTCGTCGTCATCTGGCTCCGCGTCAGCTACCCCCGGCTCCGCGAGGACCAGCTGCAGAAGCTGGCCTGGACCACGCTCATCCCGCTCGCTCTCGCGCAGATCGCGCTCACCGGCATCGTGAAGGTGGCGATCAACTGATGCCCCCGATCCCAGGTTCCGGCTTGGCCAAGGGCCTCGCCGTGACGCTGCGCACGATGACCAAGAAGACGGTCACCGCGCAGTACCCGGACGTCCAGCCCGAGCTTCCGCCCCGCACCCGTGGCGTGATCGGCCTGTTCGAGGAGAACTGCACGGTCTGCATGCTCTGCGCCCGCGAGTGCCCCGACTGGTGCATCTACATCGACTCCCACAAGGAGACGATCCCGGCCGCCGCCCCCGGCGGCCGCGAGCGCAGCCGCAACGTACTCGACCGCTTCGCCATCGACTTCTCCCTCTGCATGTACTGCGGTATCTGCATCGAGGTGTGTCCTTTCGACGCGCTGTTCTGGTCGCCCGAGTTCGAGTACGCGGAGACCGATATCCACGAACTCACCCACGAGCGCGACAAGCTCCGCGACTGGATGTGGACGGTCCCGGCCCCGCCCGCCCTCGACCCGGCGGCCGAGGAGCCCAAGGAGATCGCCGCGGCCCGCAAGACGGCCGAGAAGCTCGCCGCCGCAGAGGCGGCCCCCGAGGCAGCCCCGGCAGCAGAGGCGGCTCCCGAGGCCGCCCCCCAGACCGAGGAGGGCCAGGCATGATGCTCCTCGCCAGCGGTCACCACCCGGTGCACCACGGCTTCCTCTCCCCGACCGGGGTCGAGATCGCGTTCCTGCTCGTCGCCGCGGTGACCTTCGGCGCCGCCGTCCTCACGGTCACGACCAAGCAGCTGGTGCACGCCGCCCTCTGGCTGGTCGTGGCGCTCGGCGGCCTCGCCGTCGAGTACCTCCTGCTCACCGCCGAGTTCATCGCCTGGGTGCAGGTACTGATCTACGTCGGTTCCGTCGTCGTCCTCCTCCTGTTCGGACTGATGCTGACCAGGGCGCCGATCGGCCGCTCCCCGGACGCCGACTCGGGCAATCGATGGGCCGCCCTCGTCGTCGCCCTGGCCGCCGCCGGCTCCCTCCTGTGGGTCGTCGTGGACGCCTTCCGTACGACCTGGATCAACCTCGCCGGGCCCGGCCAGGGCTCGACGAAGGTCTCCGGCTCGATCCTGTTCCGCCACTGGGTGCTGCCGTTCGAAGCGCTCTCCGTCCTCCTTCTCGCCGCCCTCGTCGGCGCGATCGTCATGTCCCGCAAGAGCGGCGATACGGACGGTGCCCCCGGCGACGCCCCCAGAGACAAGGAGCAGCGCTGATGCACCTGATCTATCCGGCCGTCCTCGCCGTCCTCCTCTTCTGCACCGGTGTGTACGGAGTGCTCGCGCGCCGCAACGCGATCCTGGTCCTGATGTCCGTCGAGCTGATGCTCAACGCCGTCAACCTCAACCTCGTCGCCTTCGACGTCTGGCTGCGCGACACCCTCCACGCCGGACAGGCGCTCACCCTGTTCACCATCGCCATCGCCGCCGCCGAGATCGGCATCGGCCTGGCGATCGTCCTGGCGGTGTACCGCAACCGGGGCACCGCGGACATCGACAAGCTCCGCGACACCGCCGAGGGCTCCGGCCCCGACGACCCCGCCGCCCCGGCACAGAAGGCTGAGGCCGCCGCGTGACCACCACGACCCTCGCCGTCCTCGTCCCCCTCCTTCCGTTCCTGGGTGCGGCCGCCGGACTCCTGCTCGGCCGCACCGCCCCCGGTTACGTACGCCCCCTGGCCGTACTGCCGACCCTGGCCGCGTTGGTCCTCGCCGTCGTCGTCGCCGTGGACCAGGGCGGCGGCAAGTCGATCGACGCGTCGAGGCGGCTCACCCCGACCGGGTCCGTCCCGGTCGACCTCGCCCTGCACCTCGACGGCTTCGCCGTCCTCGTCGCCGTGCTTGTCGGGCTGGTGGCGACCTGTGTGCAGCTGTATTCGACCGGGTACCTGCGCGACGACCCGCGCTACCCCTCGTACGCCGCTCTCGTCTCCCTCTTCACCTCCGCGATGCTGCTCGTCGTCTACTCCGGCGACCTGATGGTGCTGCTGGTCGGCTGGGAGATCATGGGCATCTGCTCGTACTTCCTGGTCGGCCACTACTGGGAGACCCCCGAGGCGCGAGCCGCCTCCCTCAAGGCCTTCCTGGTCACCAAGCTCGGTGACGTCCCCTTCCTGATCGGTCTGTTCGCACTGGCCACCGACGCCGGTACGTTCCGGATCACCGGGGTCGTCCAGGCCGCCCTCACCGGCGGGATCGACCACCCCACGCTGATCGCCCTGCTGCTCCTGGCCGGTGTGGCGGGCAAGTCCGCGCAGTTCCCGCTGCACACCTGGCTGCCCGACGCGATGGCGGGCCCGACCCCCGTCTCCGCGCTGATCCACGCCGCGACGATGGTCGCGGCCGGCATCTACTTCGTGGCCCGTCTCCTCCCCGTCTTCGCGGCCTCGGCGGCCGCCCTGACCGTGCTCGCCGTGATGGCCGCCGTCACGATGGTCGGCTCGGCGCTGGCCGCCCTCGCGCAGGACGACATCAAGCGCGTCCTCGCCTACTCGACGATCGGTCAGCTCGGCTACATGTCCGGCGCCCTGGCCGTCGGTGACCGCGGCGCCGCCGTCTTCCACCTCCTCTCGCACGGCGCCTTCAAGGCGCTGCTCTTCCTCGCGGCCGGCGTGATCATCCACGCCGCCGGCACCAACTCGCTGTCCGCGATGTCCCGCATGGACGGCCTCGCCAAGCGCATCCCCGACGCGTACTGGACGATGACCGTCGCCCTGCTCGCGCTCGCCGCCATTCCTCCCTTCGCCGGCTTCTTCTCCAAGGAAGCCGTCCTGTCGGCCGCCGAGCACACCGCCCTCGGCGACAGCACGGTCGCCCCGCAGGGCACCGGCTGGATCGTGCTGATCGCCGGTCTGCTCACCGCCCTGCTGACCGCCGCGTACGCCACCCGCCTGTGGCTGATGGCCTTCCGCGGCAAGGGCGCCCCGGCCCCCGCCCACGGCCGCCAGCCCGTAGCGATGAACGCCGTGCTCTGGGTGCTCGCGATCCCGTCCATCGGCTTCGGCCTGACCACCGGCTACCTCGACGACTGGTTCGACGGCCACGCGCTCACCCCGGCCCTGACCACCTCGGTGCTCTCGACCGGCGTCGCCCTGGTCGGCGGACTCGTCACGTACGCCACCTGGCGGCACACCAGCGCCCTCGCCGCGCGCACCCCGATCGGCGCGGTCGCCGCCCACCCGGAGGCGGACGGAAGCCTGGTCGAGGAAGAGGCCATCGCCAGCCACACCCTGGCTTATGGCGATATCGCCTCGGCGTACGACCCGGCCGACCCGGGCCGACTGCTGCTCGGCCCGCTGCACCGCCACGCGGCCACCGGCTTCCACCTGGACGCGGTCTACCGGACGCTGTTCGTCCGTCCCGTGCTCGCCGCCGCCTCACTGGTCCGCTTCCTGGACCGCGAGGTCGTCGAGACGTACGTACAAGGCGCGGGCGCCCTTCCCCGCTGGCTGGGCGCGGCTGTGCGCAAGGCCCAGACCGGCAATGTGCAGACCTATCTCAGCGCGCTGCTCGCGGGCTCCGCCGTCCTGGCGCTCGTCGCCGTCGTCCTTGCCAACGCCAACGCCGGATCGTGAGCCGTGATTGATATCAGCGCGTCCGTGATGCAGTTCCTTCTCGCGTTCATCGTGGTCGGCCCGCTCGTCGGCGCGGTGGCGGCGCTGCTGCCCGCCCCGCCCGGACTGAAGGGGAAGTCGCCCGGCCAGGCCGTGCTCCGCCACGGCGTGACGGTCACCGGCGCGATCCTGCTCGCGGCGATCGTCCTGGCGCTCGGCTTCGACCGCGACCACCCGTCGAAGATGCAGGCCACGACGGACATCAAGTGGATCCCCACGCTGAACGTGCGCATCCACCTCGGCATCGACGGCATCTCACTCCCCCTTCTCGTCCTGACCGCGCTGCTGACCTTCCTCTGCGCGCTGTACAGCTACTTCAAGATGCCCGCGGGCCCGTCCCCGAAGGCCTTCGTCGCTCTTCTGCTCGTCCTGGAGTCCGGCACCCTCGCCACCTTCGCCGTCCTCGATCTGCTGCTGTTCTTCCTCGCGTTCGAGATGGTCCTCATCCCGATGTACTTCCTGATCGCCCGCTGGGGCGGCGACCAACGGCAGGCCGCCGCCTGGAAGTTCATCCTCTACACCCTGCTCGGCTCCGTCGTGATGCTGCTCGGCCTGCTGCTGATCGGGCTGAAGACCGGCACCTTCGACATGGTGGCACTCGCCACTGACAACGGCCGGGGGATGACCACATCGGTGCAGGTCATCGCCGTTTTGGCGATCGGGATCGGGCTCGCGGTGAAGACCCCGATGTGGCCGCTGCACAGCTGGCTGCCGGACGCCCACACCGCCGCGCCCACCGTCGGTTCGGTGCTGCTCGCCGGCGTGCTGCTGAAGATGGGTACGTACGGATTCGTCCGGATCGTGCTGCCCATCGCCCCCGATGGAATGCACCGGTTCGCCCCGTATCTGGCGGCCTTCGCCGTCGCCGGGATCATCTACGGATCGCTGGCCTGCCTGGCCCTGGCGAGGCGCGGCAACAAGGGCGATCTGAAGCGCCTCATCGCGTACTCCTCGGTCGGCCACATGGGCTTCGTGCTCCTCGGCATCGCGAGCATGACCCCCACCGGCGTCAACGGCGCGCTCTTCGCGAACATCGCCCACGGCCTCATCACCGGCCTGCTCTTCTTCCTGGTCGGCGCCCTCAAGGACCGGTACGGCACGGCCGACCTGGACACCCTCTCCGGCGCGACCGGCGCAGCCCTCTACGGCCGGGCCCCGCGCCTGGGCGGCCTCCTGGCCTTCGCGGCGGTCGCCTCGCTCGGGCTGCCGGGCCTCGCCGGGTTCTGGGGCGAAATGCTGGCCATGTTCGGCGCGTTCGACCCGGCCGATGGCCTCAGCCGCTCCGCCTTCCTCACCTTCGTGGCCATCGCGGGCGTCGGTACGCTGCTCACCGCCGCGTATCTGCTCGTCGTCGTCCGCCGCGTCTGCATGGGCACGCCGGGCACCCAGCCGCACGAGCCCCGGCTCGTGGACGTCCAGGGGTACGAAGTCGCCGCCTGGAGCCCGCTCGTGGCCCTCACCGTCCTCGCCGGCCTCTGGCCCGCGGTCCTCCTCGGCCTCACCGATCCGGCCGTCCACAAGCTCCTCGCAGGAGGCAAGTCGTGACCGTGGCCGCCGCAAGCGCCCCAGCCGCCACCGGCGCCGCAAGCGTCGTCCAGTCCGTCGACTGGCTCGCGATCGCCCCGCCGGTGATCACCGCGTCCGTCGCGCTGATCGTGCTGGTCGCCGACCTCTTCCTGCCGCAGAAGCGCAAGCCGCTGCTCGGCGGGATCGCCATCGCCGGGCTCGGCGCCGCGCTGCTCCTCCTGATCCCGCTCCACAAGTCGACGCGCTCGACCTTCTGCCTCACCACCAACCCCGAGGCGTGCAGCTACACCGTCGACCGCTTCACCCTGGTGCTCCAGTTCGTGGTGCTCGGCGGCGCCCTGCTCACCGCGCTGCTGTCGATGACGGAGCTCACCGAAAGCAAGGAGAAGCTGCCCGCGGGCGAGTTCTGGTTCCTGCTGCTCTCCTCGGCCGCCGGCGCCGCCCTGCTGCCCGCCTCCCGCGACCTGGCCACCCTGGTCGTCGCCCTGGAGGTCGCCTCGCTGCCGGCCTTCGCACTCGTCGGCCTCAAGCGGGGCGACCGGCTGTCCTCCGAGGCGGCCCTCAAGTTCTTCCTCTCCTCGGTGACCGCGACCGCGGTGATGCTGCTCGGCGTCAGCTTCGTGTACGCGGCGACCGGCACCCTGCACCTCACCGAGATCGCCAACCGGCTTGCCGACGTGCCCTACCAGCTGGACACCGTCGCCCAGACCGGAGTCGCGCTGACCCTGGTGGGCTTCGCCTTCAAGACGGCCGCGGTCCCCTTCCACTTCTGGGTCCCCGACACCTACGTGGGCGCGCCGCTGCCGGTCGCCGCCTATCTGTCGGTCGTCGGCAAGGCCGTCGGCTTCTCCGGCCTCATCCTGGTGGCCGTCATCGCCTTCCCGGCGTACGCGGACGTGTGGGGCCCGGCGCTCGCGGTCGTCGCCGCGCTCACGATGACCGTCGGCAATGTGGGCGCGCTGCGCCAGTCGGCCACGCGCGCGTACAGCGCGGTCCGCCTGCTCGCCTGGTCCTCCGTCGGCCAGGCCGGCTACCTCCTGGTGCCGATCGCGGCCGCGGGCTACTCCAGCGACGCCCAGGTCGGCGCGACCGTCGCGTACGCCCTGATGTACGCCGTGGTGAACCTCGGCGCCTTCGCGGTGGCCGCGCTGGTCGCCCGTACGCGGCCGCTGAACCGTATCGCCGACTACCGCGGCCTGTACGCCGAGAGGCCGTTCGCGGCGCTCGCGCTCGGCTTCTTCCTGCTCTGCCTGGCGGGTCTGCCGCCGGGCATCATCGGTCTGTTCGCCAAGGTGACGGTCTTCTCGGCGGCGGTCGACGCGGGCCTGGGCTGGCTGGCGGTCGTCATGGCGCTCAACGTCGTGATCGCCCTGTACTACTACCTGCGGTGGACCGCGGTACTGTTCCGCGCGCCGGAGGAGGCCGAGGCGCCCGTGGAGGGGGCGGAGGCCGTGGTGGCGGGAGCCGGGACGGCCTCGGCAGGCGCCGGACCGGGTGGGCCCGTCGGTGCCGGTTCCGGTGGCGCTGTGGGTGCCGGAGCCGCGGGCGTGCCCGCCGCGCGCCCCCGCGTCCCGGCCCCGCTCACCGTCGCCATCGCGCTCACCGCGCTCGCCGCCGTCGCCCTGTCGGGCATGCCCCAGGTGGCCCTGCACTTCGCGTCCATCAGCCTTTTCTGACCCGGTCTGCCCAGGCCCGGCTGGTCCATCCGGGCCACCGGCTCGCGCAGCGGGTTTGAACTCGGGTGCCCGGACAGGGCAGTGTCGTACGCGCGTACGTGTGCGCACGCGTGCCCGGACGGCGATCGGCCGGGCAGCCGGAGACGACTAGGAGCGAGCAGTGCTGAGCGGGTTCAAGGACTTCATCCTTCGCGGGAACATCGTGACGATGGCCGTCGGTCTGGCCGTCGGATCGGCGTTCACCGCCGTGGTCACCGGCTTCAGCACCGCCTTCATCACACCGCTCATCGGCCTCGCCACCCGGTCGACGGGCGACTTCACCACGGCGACGTTCAAGGTCGAGGGCGTCGAATTTCCCTACGGGAAATTCATCAGCGCGGCCATCGCCTTCCTGATCACCGCCGCGGTGCTCTACTTCCTCGTCGTCATCCCGATGATGAAGGTGCAGGCGCGGCTCGACCGCGACAAGCCGGTCGACATCAAGGCCGCCCTGCGCGACTGCCCCCGCTGCTACACCCAGATCCCGGGCATCGCCACCCGCTGCGGGCACTGCACCAGCGAGCTGGAGCCCGACCCGAAGGCCCTGGAGCTCGCGGGACTGCCCGCGCCGCGCTGACCCACCCGTACGGCGTAGGGCGCCCTCCAGCGCGTGCAGGGGAACCAGCGGTCCTCGTCTGGCGTTGACCAGTACGGGAGCGTCCACTGGAAAGTGGAAGGACCATCAGGCAAAGGGTTCCCCTGCCGTACCACTTGGAGGGCGTACCGTGCACCGCCGGCACAACGGGTTGAGGACTGTCGTCCTTCTCGGAGGACTGTCCGCGCTCATCATCGTCATCGGCAGCTTCTTCGGGCGTACGGGGCTGATCGTCGCGCTGTTCGTGGCGCTGGGCACCAATGCCTACGCGTACTGGAACAGCGACAAGCTGGCCCTGCGGGCCATGCGTGCCCGCCCGGTCAGCGAATTCGAGGCTCCGGCGCTGTACCGGATGGTCCGCGAGCTGTCGACGGCCGCGCGCCAGCCCATGCCACGCCTGTACATCTCGCCGACCCAGGCACCGAACGCCTTCGCGACCGGCCGCAACCCGCGCAACGCGGCGGTGTGCTGCACGGAAGGGATCCTTCAGATCCTCGACGAGCGCGAGCTGCGCGGCGTGATCGGCCATGAGCTCAGCCATGTCTACAATCGGGACATCCTGATCTCCTCAGTCGCCGGAGCGCTCGCTTCCGTGATCATGTTCCTGGTCAATTTCGCCTGGTTGATCCCGGTGGGCCGGTCCAACGACGACGAAGGACCGGGCATCGTCGGCATGGTGCTGATCATGATCCTGGGGCCGCTCGCGGCCTCCGTCATCCAGCTGGCGATCAGCCGCTCGCGCGAGTACGAGGCGGACGCGTCCGGCGCCCAGCTGACCGGCGACCCGCTGGCCCTGGCCAGCGCCCTGCGCAAGCTCGACGCGGGCACCAAGCAGCTGCCGCTGCCGCCCGAGCCGCGGATCGAGACCGCGAGCCACATGATGATCGCCAACCCCTTCCGCCCGGGGCAGGGCGTCTCCAAGATGTTCTCGACACATCCGCCGATGGCGGAGCGTATCGCCCGACTCGAACAGATGGCAGGTCGCCGCCCATGAAGACAATCCTGAACGTCATTTGGCTGGTCCTGTGCGGCTTCTGGATGTTCCTGGGCTATCTGCTCGCGGGCGTCCTGCTCTGCATCACGGTCATCGGCATCCCCTTCGGCCTGGCCGCCTTCCGTATCGGCCTGTACGCGCTCTGGCCGTTCGGGTACACGGTCGTGGAGCGGCAGGACGCGGGCGCCGCGTCGTGCATCGGCAATGTGCTCTGGCTGATCCTGGCGGGCTGGTGGCTGGCGCTCGGCCACATCGTCACGGGGTTCCTGCTCTGCATCACGATCATCGGAATCCCGCTGGGCATCGCGAACTTCAAGCTGATCCCGGTCTCGCTGCTCCCGCTGGGCAAGCAGATCGTGCCGACGGACCAGCCGTTCTACCGGTAGCCGGACCAGGTTTTCCACAGGCAGCCGACCGAGAACACGCAGGTCAGAGTCGTCCGGGGCGAGCTCCGGACCGATTGTCAGTGGCGTGGTCCACCATGGAGCCATGACCGAGAACGAGATGGCGTCCCGGACTTTCCCCGCGGGGTTCAGCGGCCGAATATGAGGCCGCGGCAGCCGTAGCGCGCCGTGGCCTGTCGCCGCGGCCCGTGCGGCCTCAGCGCCGCCGCACGGCGTACGCGACCGCCCCCACGGCCAGCACCGCGCTACCCGCCACCACCGACGACGGCGGCAGCGCGAAGGCAAGCAGCAGGCACCCGGCCAGACCGCAGGCCGCGAGCAGCCGCCCGCCGCGGCCCGGACCGAGCGTCCAGGCCGACGCGTTGGCGATCGCGTAATAGACGAGCACGCCGAACGACGAGAAGCCGATCGCCCCGCGCAGATCGGCCGTCGCCGCCAGCACCGCCACCACGGCGCCCACCGCGACCTCCGCCCGGTGCGGCACCCGGAACCGGGGGTGCACGGCGGCCAGTGTGCCCGGCAGATGGCCGTCCCTGGCCATCGCGAGGACCGTGCGCGAGACCCCGAGCACCAGCGCGAGCAGGGACCCGAGCGCGGCAACCGCCGCCCCGGCCCGCACCACCGGCACCAGCGCCGGCGCGCCCGCCGCCCGCACGGCGTCGGCGAGCGGCGCCATCGCCCGCCCCAGCCCGTCCGCACCCAGTACGGAAAGGACAGCGACCGCGACACAGACATAGACGGCCAGCGCGATGCCCAGCGCCAGGGGAACGGCGCGCGGGATCGTCCGGGCCGGATCGCGCACCTCCTCACCGAGCGTGGCGATCCGGGCGTACCCGGCGAACGCGAAGAAGAGCAGCCCCGCCGCCTGGAGCAGCCCCGCCCCGCCCCCGGACAGCCCGACGTCCAGGTGCCCGGCGGCGGACGACCCCAGGCAGGTCGCCACCACCGCCGCGAGGACCGCGAGCACCAGCGCCACGATCGCCCGCGTCAGCCACGCCGACTTCTGCACACCCCCGTAGTTCACGACGGTCAGCGCCACCACCGCCATGACCGCCACCAAGTGGGCCTGCGCCGGCCAGACGTAGGCGCCCACGGTCAGAGCCATCGCCGCACACGAGGAGGTCTTGCCGACGACGAACGCCCAGCCCGCCAGATAGCCCCAGAACGGCCCGAGCCGCTCCCGCCCGTACACATAGGTGCCACCGGACGCGGGATAGCGGGCGGCGAGCCGTGCCGAGGCCATGGCATTGCAGTACGCGACGGCCGCGGCCAGCGCCAGCGCGGCCAGCAGCCCGGTCCCGGCCACCTTCGCCGCGGGGGCGAGCGCGGCGAAGACCCCGGCCCCGACCATCGAGCCGAGCCCGATGACCACGGCGTCGAAGACGCCGAGGGTGCGGCGCAGTTCCTGTGTCATGCGCCGCACCCTAGCCACCGGTGCAACCGCGCTCCGGAGGGAGTACGTCTTCCCGTACGCCATGGCATAGGACGACACCGTACGAAAGGCAGGTTCAGGACATGGGCATCGTCAGCTGGATCATCCTCGGCCTGCTCGCCGGAGCAATCGCCAAGATCCTGCTCCCCGGGCGGGACCCGGGCGGTCTGATCGGCACGACGGTCACAGGGATAGCGGGTGCGTTCGTCGGCGGCTGGATCTCGGCCCGCTGGCTGGACCGCCCGGTCGCCAACCACTTCTACGACGGCGCCACTTGGGCGGCGGCGGTCGGCGGCTCACTCGTGCTGCTGATCGCCTACCGCATAGTCTTCGGCAACTCGCGCGACCGCCGCTGAGGCGCCGACCCAGGGTGCGGCCGGACCGTCACCCGGTCAACCGGTCGGCTGCTCACGCCTTCAGCCCGGTCTCGCGGAGGGTCAGGTTGAGGCGGCCGCCGGGCAGGCCGGTCATCGCCGGATCGCCCGTGCCCGGGAGGACCTTTGGTACGCCGTGGTAGGCGAAGCGCGAGGGGCCGCCGAAGACGAAGAGGTCGCCCGAGGCCAGCTCGACATCGGAGTAAGGACGGCCCCGGTCCTCGGTGTTGCCGAAGCGGAAGAGGCAGCTGTCGCCGACGCTCAGGGAGACCACGGGAGCGCCGGACCGCTCGTCCTTGTCCTGGTGCATCCCCATGCGCGCGTCGCCGTCGTAGAAGTTGATCAGGGCGGTGTCGGGGGAGTAGCCGTCCCCGGCGGCGGGGTCGTCGTACGCGGCGGCCACCGCGGCGCGGCCCAGTGCGGCGAGCCAGTCGGGGAAGGGGGCGACGGGGCGGCCGTTCACGTCGTCGGCGGTGCGGGTGTACCGGTAGGGCTGCCAGTGCCAGCCGACGCAGACGGTCTGCACGGACATGACACCGCCGCCCGGCAGCACGGTGTGCCGGATGGGGACGGGCCCCCGCGCCCACTCCCGGCAGGCCGCCACGAGCTCCCGCTGCCGTTCGGGCGGGAGCCACCCCGGCACGTGCACGGCGCCGGGTGCGACGACGGTGCGCGGCCGGGGGAAGAGGGCGTCGCTCATCTGCCCGGGCCGGCGAGGCTACTGGGGCTACTGGGGCTGCCGGGTGTCGCCATCAGGGCCCCTTCGAGCCCCAGCAGGCGCTCCTTGCGCTCCAGGCCGCCCGCGTACCCCTTCAGGGTGCCGTCGGAGCCGATGACACGGTGGCAGGGGCGTACGACGAGCGCGGGGTTGCGGCCGATGGCGGTGCCGACCGCGCGCACCTTCACCGAGGAGGCACCGATCCGGCGGGCGATCTCCCCGTACGAGGTGGTGGCGCCGTACGGAATGGAGTCCAGCTCCGCCCATACCTGGCGCTGGAACTCGGTGCCAGTGCCGGGCGCGTACTCGATGTCGAAACGGGTCAGCTCGCCGCCGAAGTACGCCCGCAGCTGGCGGGCGATCTCCTCGAAGGCCTCCGGCGCCCGCCGCCAGCCGTCCCGGACGACGGCCGCGCCCTTCTGGCCGGGCATGGAGAGCGAGGCCAGCGCGGTCCCGCCCTTCGCGGTGGCTGACTCCGCACCGACCAGGAGCAGTTCGCCCAGCGGGCTGTCGAGGGTCGCGTAGACCGTCATCGCACGTTCCTTTCCTTGCGACGAGTCCTCACGTACGCGTTCTCACGCATGAGTCCTCGTGTACGAGTCCTCACGTACGAGACCGAGTCTGCGACCCCCGTCCGGCCCGCGCTGGCGGAAATCGGACAGCACGTCCGAGGGGTCAGCGGTAGTTCACGAACTGCAGCGCGAAGTCGAAGTCCTTGCCCTTGAGCAGGGTCTGAACGGCCTGGAGGTCGTCGCGGCTCTTGGAGGAGACCCGCAGCTCTTCGCCCTGCACCTGCGCCTTGACGCCCTTGGGGCCCTCGTCGCGGATGACCTTGGCGACCTTCTTGGCGTTCTCCTGCGAGATGCCCTCCTCGATGGAGGCGAAGATCTTGTACTCCTTGCCGGAGAGCTGCGGCTCGCCGGCGTCCAGCGCCTTGAGCGAGATCCCGCGCTTGACCAGCTTGGTCTGGAAGACGTCGAGGATCGCGTTGACGCGGTCCTCGGAGTTGGCCTCCATCAGGATCTTCTCGCCGGACCAAGAGATCGACGCGCCCACGTTCTTGAAGTCGTAGCGCTGCGAGATCTCCTTCGCCGCCTGGTTGAGGGCGTTGTCGACCTCCTGCCGCTCGACCTTCGAGACGATGTCGAAACTGGAGTCGGCCATGTCCTGTGGCTCCTTGGATCGGGTGCGTGGGGGTACGGCCTGGCTGCCGAACCACTGCCCCAAAGCCTAGCCACCCGGGCCCGCGCGAAGCGCTGATCAACCGGGTGGCGAAGCACCCCCGGGTATCAGGTATCGTTTACGTCGTTGCCAGGGAGCACCGCGAAAGCGGGACCTCCACCGGCGACATCCCATGGCGGTGTGCCCGAGTGGCCAATGGGAACGGACTGTAAATCCGTCGGCTTAGCCTACCCAGGTTCGAATCCTGGCGCCGCCACACTGGGTGAGACCCCCTCGCATCTGCGGAAGCGCAGATGCGAGGGGGTTTTCTCGTTGTCCGCCCGCGATCTCTCGGCGGGAACGCAAGTGGGTGAAGTCTCTCACTCCGCGGCCCTCGGATCCGGGGCCTGACAGGGCGGGTGGGGCGGTGTGGTGCGGGCTGCTGTCGACCGTCCCGCTCAACCGGCTGGTACGTGACGGACGCGCTCCAGCGTCCCGGTGATCCGGTACCCGGTCTCCTCGACCGCTTCCGCACGCCGACGTTGTACGCAAGCGGTCGGCACAGCATGCGGAATTGCTGAATCCGATTCTCTTCCTCGGCCTTCCTCGGCCTTCCTCAGTCTTCCTCGGTCTGCCTCTGCCTCTCCTCTGCCTCTGCTTTTCGGCCCATCGACTTCTCCATAGGTACCCCGCCCTTAAAGCAGACAAGGCGGGCGCGGAACGCAGCCTGCCTCCCTCGGACGACATTTCTGTGGGGTAAGAAGCGTCTCGTATTGGTGAAATGCGCGTTATGTGGCCATGGCGAAGGGTGGCGATTGGAGAGGCGGGTCCGGTGCGGGCCGTCCGTGTGTTTCGGGGGCGGCAGACTTTCTCCTGGCGTCGGGCTGTAATCGCGGCCTGACGTTCCGTGCCGCCAGGCGGTGCGTTGTGAAGGGATATGTCTTTACATACGCCAACTCGGCGGGGCGCGTTACTGCACCACCAGCAACGTGAGGAGGAGGGTGCACGTCTGTGACGTGCGCTGATTCATTCATGATGAGTTCTGTCATCCAGGATGCCGGCGCCCACTACATAGCCGAGGTGATGTTCGCGATCTCCGCTGTGGTTGTCGGGGTGCTGCGATCCGTGTGGCGTCGAAGGCCACGAATGGTCCGGCACGCGGGAGGCTCGTCTTCCGAAGGGCCGCTCGAAGGGCTACCGGCTGCTTCGCGACTGTGCGCGACTGAACGCGACTCTCTGCCGAATGCGTCGTCCAAAAGACGACAGGGGGAGTCGTCATGAAGACGACACGTGCCGCACGGCGTGCGCAGTATCCCGAGGCGGAGTACAACCGGGACCGGGCATGGGGGCGGTTGCTGGAGTCTCCGGGCGGGGTCCGGCGGCATTCCCAGCCGGGGAGTTCGGAGTCCACGCCGACGCTGCTGGAGGTGGCCCGCGCTTACGACCGCATCTGCCAGCGGGCTCGCGGGATAATCCAGCCCGACGTCGAAGAGACGGACATTCTGGCGACGCTCCTGGTTATCCGTATGCTCCGGGACAAGTTGGAAAGCGATGAGCTTCAGCTGATCTCCCTGGCGCGGACCAAGCGGATCACCTGGGAGCGCATCGCCGACGCTCTGGAACTGAGCGGTCGCCAGTCGGCAGAGCGCCGCCATCTCCAATTGACCCGCGCGCACAGGCGCGCCGACGGCACTCTGCCTCGTACGCAGAGCGAGCGGGTGGAGTCCGTCCGCGAGCATCGCAGCCGGCGCGCGGAGCGGGATTGGGCGCTGCGCCACGGAGAGCTGATCCGGGACCTGGCCGTTCGGCTCGCTTCTGTCGAAGGTCTTCAGGCGCGCGTCGACCGATCACACGAAGCCCGGATACTCACCGCCCTGGAGGACTCCCGGGAAGGGGGGCCACAGGAACACAGAACGGCCATGCGGCTTGTGTGGCCGCAGGCGCTGTCGGACTGGCTCATCGAAGACGAAAGGTTTCGCACTACTCCACAGGAGAGCGAGGAGTCGGCGGCCGACCCTGCCTGGGAGCGCCAGCAGCAGGAGGCCAACATCCTGCACCAGCTGCTTGGATTGATCAGCTATGCCACCAACCCCAGGAACATCGATCTTTCGGATCGTCCGGATCTGTTCCAGGAAATCGTCAGGGTCCGTGGCGAGTATCAGCAGCAGACCAGGATCCGTCGCTAGCGGACGAGCGCGGTGCCGGTGTTCGGGCTTGAGGGAGGGTCGGGCGCTGGGTGGGGAGAGACCGGCGAAGCGAGATCCGGGGCGGCTGCGGGCCATGGGAGCAGAAACGATCGAGCCATGGCGCAAAGCACCGGGTGAGGGGTCTGGCGTGGGCGGTGGCCAGGACGGACATCCGTCGGCTTAGTCGACCCGGTTCGACGTTCGAATCCTGGTGCCGCCACGCGATGCAAGACCCCCAGGCCCCCGCGACCCCCGTCGAATTGCGGAAACGCAGCCCGGCGGGGGTCTTTTCGAATCCTTCGCCCTCAGTTCCCCGCCACGTCCTTGACCGCCACCGTCACCGGCACCGACCCGCTGATCGCTTCCAGCGTCAGGCCCGCCGTGGCGGGGGTGTCGATGAGTTCGGCCAGGAGGGCGGCGACGTCGTCGCGGGGGATGGGGCCGCGGCCCGTCGACGCGGCCAGCGTGATCAGGCCCGTGCCGGCGTCGTTCGTCAGCATTCCGGGGCGCAGGATCGTCCAGTCCAGGCCGGGGCGGGCCCGTACCGCCTCGTCGGCCGAGCCCTTGGCGCGCAGATACGCGTCGAAGACCTCGTCGCCCTCGTGGCGCGGGTCCGCGCCCATCGAGGAGACGACCACGTACCGGCGTACGCCCGCCCGCTCCGCCGCGTCGGCGAAGAGGACCGCGGCCGCCCGGTCCACCGTTTCCTTGCGCGAGGCGTCGCTTCCCGGGCCCGCGCCCGCCGCGAACACCGCCGCGTCCGCGCCCTCCAGGGTGGCCGCGACCTCGTCCACGGACGCCGACTCCAGGTCGAGTACGACGGGCTCGGCGCCCGCCTTTCGCAGGTCGTCCGCCTGTTCCGGCTTGCGGATGACGCCCGCGACCTCGTCCCCGCGCGCCGACAGCAGCCGTTCGAGCCGCAGCGCGATCTGACCATGGCCTCCTGCGATGACAATGCGCATGCTCACGACCGTACGCCGGTGGGCCGCCCGGCGCGCCCCCGGCGAGCCCCTTCGGGCGCCCAAGCCCCGCCCGGCCGGCGCCGTCCGGCCCGCGTGCCCGCCCCGCCCGCCCCTCCGGGCCCCCGGGGGCGCCTCACCCGCCGGAGTCCGGCCGCCCCTGCCGCGGCAGGTCCAGCGCCACCGCCGCCGCCGAGTCGCAGTACTCCCGTACCGCGCTCGTCCGGGCCACCACCCGGCCGCGGTGGATCACGATGCGGCTGTACGCGAGGGACAGCACGCCCGCGATGCGTTCGCCGCGTACCGCCAGGAGCTCCGCAGGGAAGCCCGCCTCCACGCGGACCTCGGGCAGGCCCATCGCCTCCCGGGCGGCTGTGCTCACCGCGCCGTACGCGTCCTCGGGGCGCAGGCCCGCCTGGGAGGCGAGGAGGTACGCGGCCTCCAACGGGTCGCCCCGGCCCACCGGGTTGGCGAGGTCGCGCAGCGCGCCGCTGCCCGCCGCCACGCGCACGCCCGCCGCCTTCAGCATCCGTACGGGCGGCATGCCCTGACGGGCCGTTCCCTGACGTTCCGTCATGCCGCAACCGCCCTGCGGCAGGCAGACCACCGCGACGCCCGCCGAAGCGAGCTGGTCCGCCGCCCGCGCCGCCGCCTCGCGCGGCAGCCGGGACAGGCCCGCGCAGGGGCCGATCGCCACGCCCGGGCGCAGCCCGGCGGTCATCGCCGCGAGCCGGGCCAGCCGCGCCGGATCGTCGCCGTCCGTGTGCAGGTCGACCGCGCAGCCGTGCTCGGCGGCGACCTCCAGGACCGCCTCCGTGTACCCGGCCGGGTCCGGATCGAGGTCCGGGCAGCCGCCGACCACCGACGCGCCCATCTTCACCGCGTCCCGCAGCATCGCGAGCCCGTCCGCGCCCGCCGCGCCGGTCAGCAGCCGGGGCACCGCCACCACGTTCAGCTCGGCGAGCCCGCGCAGCGAGCGGCGGGTCTGCAGGGCGGCCACCAGCGGCTCCAGGCCCCGTACGTCGTCGATCCGCACGTGCGAGCGCAGCGCCGTCGCGCCGTGGCCGAGCTGGAGCAGGGCGGCCTCGGTGGCGCGGCGCTGGACGTCCTCCGCCGCGTACGAGACCGGGCCCTCGGGGCCGAACGCGGTCAGCGCCGTGTCGCTGTGCGCGTGCGGCTCGACGGGGGCCGGGAGCAGCAGGAAGCCGTTCAGGTCGACCTTGGAGAAGTGCGCGGCGAGGCTGCCCGCGGTCCCGACGGCCTCGATGCGGCCGCCGCCGAGCCGGACGTCCACGGTCCGGCCGTCGGCGAGCCGGGCGCCGGACAGCAGGAGCGTGGTGGCGGCCTCGGCGGGGCCGTCCCCGGTGCCGGGCGAGTGGGCCGGATGCGACTGGCTGTCGGACATCGCGCTCCAGGTGGTCCTCGGGGCCCCGCGGGGCCTTCAGGGCAAGATCACGCAGCGTGAGCCGAGCCTAGGGCCTGTCCGGTGGATCTGGTCGGCACGCGAGGCCCTGACACGCCCTCCCCCAAGGCCTTGAGGGCCAGGGGGGACCCCCAGCGGCGTCGTGTCGGTTGCCATGGCTCCGCCATGTCGCCCTCCTCCGCCTTGCAGCATTGGGGCTCCCCTGCTCGAACGAAGTCGAGAGCTTGGGGAAGCACCAGACAGCCGCTCACCAGCACCGAGACCGCACTCCGGGCCGATACCACCAGACCCACCGGACAGACCCTAGGGGCGCGCCCCGCGCGCATCGAGGAGGAGCGCAATAGTCGTACCGGTGTGGCCACGAGTGGCGTACGTGACAGTTGGGGCGGGCCGTGCGGAAGCGGTTCGCGATCACATCCCACCCGCCCCCGGACCTCCATGGGCCCCCTGCGGGAGCCGCCCCGTGACGGCCGTCCGACGGCTCCACGACGGCCCGGCGAAACGGATTTGGGCGATCGGCAGCCGACCGTGTAATGTCTTCATCGCTCGCCCCAATAGCTCAGTCGGTAGAGCGTCTCCATGGTAAGGAGAAGGTCTACGGTTCGATTCCGTATTGGGGCTCTGGTGAGAGGGTCCCCGCCCACAAGCGGGGACCGGATCATCAAAGCGGTGTAGCTCAGTCGGTAGAGCAAGCGGCTCATAATCGCTGTGTCACCGGTTCAAGTCCGGTCACCGCTACTCCAAGTAGCACCAGTAGCCGATTGTGGGGTCGGTCTCCCGATCGGCTACTCTTTTATGCGTTCACCCGTCTACCTGTCCGTCAAGGAGCACTCACGTGGCTGCCACCGACGTCCGCCCGAAGATCACGCTGGCCTGCGTGGAGTGCAAGGAGCGGAACTACATCACCAAGAAGAACCGGCGTAACAACCCGGACCGACTTGAGATGAAGAAGCACTGCCCGCGCTGCAAGTCGCACACCGCGCACCGCGAGACCCGCTAATCACGGGTTTAGCACTCAGGCTCGTACGAGAGGCCGTTCCCTGTTCCGGGGAGCGGCCTCTCGTCGTATCACGTTCCGTAGATCACCAAGCAGGAGGTTGCGAGCCCATGGCGCTCGACCAGTCCTTCGTGGGGCGGACCTATCCGCCCACCGCGCCGTACGAGGTCGGCCGGGAGAAGATCCGCGAATTCGCCGAGGCCGTGGGGGACGCCAACCCCGCGTACACCGACCCGGAGGCCGCGAGGGCGCTCGGGCACCCCGATGTGATCGCGCCGCCGACCTTCGTGTTCGCCATCACGTTCAAGGCGGCCGGCGATGTGATCCAGGACCCGCAGCTGGGCCTGGACTACAGCCGGGTCGTGCACGGCGACCAGAAGTTCGCGTACAAGCGCCCGGTGCGCGCGGGGGACCGGCTCACAGTGACCTCCACCATCGAGGCGATCAAGTCCCTCGCGGGCAACGACATCCTGGACATCCGCGGTGAGGTCCACGACGAGGCGGGCGAGCACGTCGTGACCGCCTTCACCAAGCTCGTGTCCCGCGCGGCCGAGGGGGAGTGACGATGAGCGCCAAGATCCGTTACGAAGACGTGGAGACCGGCACCGAGCTGCCGGCGCAGTCCTTCCCCGTGAGTCGCGCCACACTCGTGCA
Source organism: Streptomyces sp. NPDC031265 (assembly GCF_055570295.1). NCBI lineage: Bacteria > Bacillati > Actinomycetota > Actinomycetes > Kitasatosporales > Streptomycetaceae > Streptomyces > Streptomyces sp. NPDC031265. The sequence continues at coordinate 2,768 of NZ_JBVIHM010000053.1, read as the reverse complement.
GTACGCGGGCGCCTCGGGCGACTTCAACCCGATCCACTGGAACGAGAAGTTCGCGAAGGAGGTCGGGCTGCCCGACGTCATCGCGCACGGCATGTTCACCATGGCCTCGGCGATCCGGGTGGTCACCGACTGGGTGGGCGACCCGGCGGCGGTCGTCGAGTACGGGGTGCGCTTCACCAAGCCGGTCGTCGTGCCGAACGACGAGGCGGGCGCGCTCGTCGAGGTCAGCGCCAAGGTCGCGGCCAAGCTGGACGACGAGGCGAAGACGGTCCGGGTCGACCTGACGGCGATGAGCGCGGGCCAGAAGGTCCTGGGCATGTCGCGCGCGGTGGTCGCGCTGGCGTGAGCCCGTGCAACGGCCGCCGGGGGTGGAGAACCTCGGCGGCCGTTCTTCGGGGTTGCAAAGTTAGTTATTAGCCACTAACTTTAGATCCATGGTCAGGATGAGTGCGGAGGAGCGGCGCGAGAGCGTCGTGCGGGCGGCGATGAGTGAGTTCGCTCACCGCGGCTACTACGGGACGTCCACCGCGGCGATCGCCAAGCGGGTGGGTGTCTCGCAGCCGTACCTGTTCAGGCTCTTCCCGAACAAGCCCGCGATCTTCCTCGCGGCGATGCACCGCTGCATGGAGGACACCGTCCGGATGTTCGCCGAGGCGTCCGAGGGACTCCACGGCGAGGAGGCGGTGCACGCGATGGCGAACACGTACACCAAGGTCATCGCGGAGGAGCCGGAGCGGCTGCTCATGCAGATGCAGGTGTACGTGGCGGTCGCCGCGGCCGAGGCGGCGGGCGACCGGACCTTCGGCGAGGCCGTCCGGCGGGAGTGGATGGAGCTGTGGGACGCGGTGAGCATCCCGCTGGAGGGCTACAAGGACACCACGACGTTCCTGGCGTACGGGATGCTGATCAACACGCTGGTGGCGATCGGGTTCCCTCCCGAACACCGGGTGTGGGAGGAGATCTATCCCTCCGCACGGGCGAAGGGGCGGCTGGAGAAGTAGCCGCGCGGCTGCCCGGGGAGTGCGCGCAGGGGCACACGCATGGGCTCGAAAGTTAGTAACTGATAACTAACCAGACTGGGGAAGCGGGGAAGCGATGTCCGAGCAGCAGAAGCAGAAGCAGCGCGAGCAAGGGCCTGACCAGGGGGCCGAGCAGGGAACGGCCCGGCGTGGGGGCGCCGTGTGGGCGCTGGTGATCACCAGCATCGCCGGGTTCATGGCGGCGCTCGACAACCTCGTCGTCACCACCGCCCTGCCGTCGATCCGCGAGGACCTGGGCGGGGCGCTGGACGATCTGGAGTGGACGGTGAGCGCGTACACCCTCACGTTCGCCGTGCTGCTGATGTTCGGCGCGGCGCTGGGGGACCGGTTCGGGCGCCGCAAGCTCTTCCTCACCGGGCTGACGATCTTCACCGGCGCGTCCGCCGCGGCGGCGCTGGCGCCCGGGATCGACGGGCTGGTCGCGGCGCGGGCGGTCCAGGGCGTCGGCGCGGCGATCATGATGCCGCTGACGCTCACGCTGCTCACGGCGGCGGTGCCGGCCGCGAAGCGGGGCCTGGCGTACGGGATATGGGGCGGGGTCAACGGCCTCGCCGTCGCGAGCGGGCCGCTGATCGGTGGCGCGCTGACCGAGCACTTCTCCTGGCAGTGGATCTTCTGGCTGAACGTTCCGCTCGGGGTGCTCGTGCTTCCGCTGGCGCGGCTGCGGCTCGCGGAGTCGTACGGGAGCGGGGCCCGGCTGGACATCCGCGGCACGGTGCTCGCCAGCGGGGGGCTCTTCGGGATCGTGTACAGCCTGATCCGGGGCAACGTCGACGGCTGGAGCAGCCCGACGGTGCTGACGGGGCTCGTGGCCGGTACGGCGCTGCTCGGCGCCTTCGTCTGGCACGGAACCGTCAGCGAGGCGCCGCTGCTGCCGATGCGGCTGTTCCGGAGCCGGGCGTTCGCGGCGATCAACCTGTCCAGCCTGCTGATGTACGTGGGGATGTTCGGCTCGATCTTCCTGCTCAGCCAGTTCCTGCAGGGCGTGCTCGGCTACTCGCCGACCGAGGCGGGGCTGCGGATGCTGCCGTGGACCGCCATGCCGCTGCTGGTTGCGCCGGTCGCGGGCATCCTGTCCGACCGGATCGGGGGACGGCCGGTGGTGGCGGTGGGGCTGGCGCTCCAGGCGATCGGGCTCGGGTGGTTCGCCCTGATCATGTCGCCGGACGTGTCGTACGGGGCGCAGCTGCCGGCGCTGGTGGTCAGCGGGGTCGGGATGGCGCTGTACTTCGCGCCGGCCGCGAACCTGGTGATGTCGAGCGTGCGGCCGTCCGAGCAGGGGATCGCGTCCGGGGCGAACAACGCGCTGCGGGAGGTCGGCGGGGCACTGGGTGTCGCCGTCCTGGCGGCGGTGTTCTCCGCGCAGGGCGGGTACGGGTCGGCCACCGCGTTCGTGGACGGGCTGCAGCCGGCGCTGTGGGTCGGGGCGGGAGTCGTGGGGCTGGCGGCGGTCAGTGCGGTGTGTCTGCCGCGGGTGTCGGGTTCGGGTTCCTCCGGTGCGGAGGGCGTGGGGGACGCGGACACCGGGGCGGCTCGGGAGGATGTGCTGGTGGGGTGACACGGTGGCGGGGCGGGGTTTGTCCCCCGCCCCGCCCCTTCCCGAAAGTCCTCTGGCGGACGGCCGGGGGGCGGAGGGGGTGGGGGGGGGGGGGGGGGGGGGGGGGGGGGGGGGGGGGGGGGGGGGGGGGGGGGGGGGGGGGGGGGGGGGGGGGGGGGGGGGGGGGGGGG
>NZ_JBVIHM010000052.1:0-31607 GCF_055570295.1 Streptomyces sp. NPDC031265 | reverse complement strand
ACCCAGATGGCCGACCAACTCGACCAGGCCATCGAACAGCGCGGCAAGGGCGACCTCACCACCCTCCTCACCGGCAACGACACCTGGACCGTCACGGGCTAGTCCAGGCCTGACGCCTCAGTAACACCTCAGGATCCCCGGTGATAAACCGGGGATCCGGTTTTGTTATTGTCCCTCTCGTCCGAGCATCCGGGGGGAGGACATATGGGCGCGCGACAGCGCTCCGTCGTGGGTGACGGTCTCGTGGGGCGTGTGTTCAGCCACGCCGTGGCTCCCTCCGCCGTGGACACCCGGCTTCTCCTCCCCGGCCACCGCTGTCCGGCCGGGGACGCGCTCGATGGCCGACCGGAAACAACGGCCTCGGCGGGTGCCTCACCGTCGTGAGCTCGCCAGGGAACGGCAACCGCATCGACGTACATCTCCCCCTGTGCCGACAGTAGTCGGCACAGGCACACGTCCTCTCCCGTCCTTACGGAGCACCTCCATGCCCCAGCAGCACTGCCCGTTCGTCATCGACGCCTCCGGCACCGACATCCACGGCGAGATCGCCCGCATCCGCGCGCACGGCCCGGTCACCCGGATCGAGCTGCCGGGCGGCGTGGCTGCCTGGTCGGTCACCAGCACCGAGGCGGCCAAGAGCCTGATGACCGACCCGCGCGTCTCCAAGGACGCCGAGCGGCACTGGCCCGCCTGGATCAACGGCGAGATTCCCCGGACCTGGCCGCTCGCCATCTGGATATCGGTCCGCAGCATGATCACCGCGTACGGCGACGAGCACAGCCGGCTGCGCAAGCTGACGTCCAGGGCGTTCACCGCACGCCAGACGGCGGCGCTGCGCCCGACGATCGAGCGGATCGTCTCCGACCTCCTCGACAAGCTCGCGGACACCCCGCAGGGCCAACCGGTCGATCTGCGCAAGGCGTTCGCGAGCCCGCTGCCCGTCCAGGTGATCTGCGAGCTCTTCGGCGTCCCGGAGAGCGCCCGCGACCGGCTCTGCCGCCTCATCGACATCACCTTCCTCACCGAGGTGACCGCCGAGGAGGCCGAGGCGACCGCGCGCGAACTCTACCTGGCGCTCAACGAGTTCATCGCCTTCAAGCGCGCCAACCCCGGCGACGACATGACCAGCGGTCTGATCGCCACCCTCCCCCATAGCCCTGAAGGCATGGGAGGTACCCCCACCGAGAACGGCAGCGGCCTGACCGAGGTCGAGCTCGTGGACACCCTGCTGCTGATGATCTCGGCCGGGTTCGAGACCGTGGTCAACCTGATCGACCAGGCCGCGTACGCGCTGCTCACCCACCCCGAGGAGCTGGCCCGCGTCCGGCGCGGCGAGGTCGCCTGGGAGGACGTGGTCGAGGAGACCCTGCGCTGGGAGCCGCCGGCCGCCCATGTGCCGCTGCGGTACGCCGTGGAGGACATCGAGATCGGCGGCGTGGTGATCCCCAAGGGCGAGCCGATCCTGGTCGCGCTCGCCGGGCCCGGCCGGGACCCCGAGGTGCACGGCGAGGACGCCGACCGCTTCGACCCGTCGCGCCCGCTGCGCCGCGAGCACCTGGCCTTCGGGCACGGCGTCCACTTCTGCCTGGGCGCCCCGCTGGCCCGCCTGGAGGCGACGGTCGCGCTGTCGGCCCTCTTCGAGCGCTTCCCGGACCTGGCCCTCGCGACCCCGGGTGAACAGCCCGCTCAGCTCCCGTCGTTCATCTCCAACGGCCACCGCGAACTGCCGCTCCTGCTGAACGGCTGACCCGCCAGACAGAACCAGACAGAACAGGGGCCTTGCCGGACACTTCCGGCAAGGCCCCTTACGTACGTAGTACGTAGGTGACGCACCCGCACCCGCACCTCAGGCGAAGGCCTCCGCGTGGTCGCGGGCCCACTCGGCGTACGAGCGCGCCGGGCGGCCCGTCAGCTCCTGGACGGTCTGTGCCACCCCGGCCTTCGCCCCGGCGCGCTGGCGCTCGGCGCTGTGGAGCAGTGCCTCGGCCACCGGCTGCGGATAGCGCGCCAGGAGCGCGGCACGCGCGCGTTCGGGACCCAGCTCCTCGAACCGGAGCGGCCTGCCCAGGGCGTCGCCGAGGAGCGCGGTCTGCTCGGCGGCCGTGATGGCGGCCGGACCGGAGAGCGCGTACGCGCGGCCCTCGTGGGCGCCCGGCTCGGTGAGTACCCTCGCCGCCACCTCGGCGATGTCGCGCGGGTCCACGGTCGCGTTGGGCGCGTCCCCGTGGAGCGCGCGCACCACGCCCTCCTCGCGCACCGAGCGTGCCCAGGACAGGGTGTTGGTCATGAAGGCGCGGGGCCGCAGCAGGGTCCAGGCGAGCCCGGACTCCCGTACGGCCGCCTCGTTCTCGCGCTGGCGGCGGGTGATGAGGTCGTCGGCGGCCGGGTCGGTGACGGCCAGCGCGGAGAGCTTGACCAGATGGCGCACCCCGGCCGCGCGGGCCGCCTCCACGAACCGGACGTCGTCGGGTTCGCCGATGCTGCCGGTGACCAGGAAGGCCGCCCGTACGCCCTTGAGCGCGCGGTCGAGGCTGTCGCGGTCGGCGTACTCGCCGCCGGCCACCTCGACGGCCGGGCCGGTGGCCGTCACCCGCTCCGGCCGTCTGGCCAGGATGCGCAGCGGGTGGGCGGCCGCGAGCAGCCGGGCGACCTCGCCCCCCACGGTTCCGGTCGCCCCGGTCACCAGAATCATCGTCGTCCTCTTCTCGCTCGCCGCGCCGGTCAGTCGGCGCGCGGCGCCGACAGCGTGGCGAGGAAGACCAGGCTCTCGTCCTGGTGGCCGGTGACCTGCACACTGGTCATGCCGGGGCGCCGGGGCGCCGCGTCGGTGACCTGTATCCAGCACGGGCTGTCGAACTCCGCGTACCGGTGGAACGCTATGTCACCCCCGACCGGGACGAACGGCGCGGGCCCCAGGGCCGCGCTCGCCGCCTGCCGGGCCGCCTCCAGAAGGAGCATGCCGGGCACATGGTCGTTGGGGCGCTGGAAGAGCGTGGGGTGCGTGGTGTCCACCCGCAGCCGCCAGACGCGCTCCTGCGGGCAGGCCGCGAGCACCACGTCGGCGGCGCGGGTGCGGCCCGCCAGGTCGGCCGGGACGGGCAGCGGGAGGTGTCCGACGGTGCTGCCGGGGGTCGTCCGGTCGCCGCGCAGCCGCCGGTAGACTCCCGGGCTCAGGACGCGGGCCTGGCCGGAGCCGGTGGCGACGAGCCGTCCCAGCCGGCGCAGCACCCACTGGACCTTGAGCCGCGAGAGCTTGCCGCCGCGCCATTCGAGCCGGGAGAACTCCAGCTCCACATCGATGAGCGCGGGCTGTCCGCCGACGTCCAACTGGCTCGGGTTCGCGGTGTATTCGAGGTCGGTGAGCATGAAGTGCCAGTCGAGCGGCACCCCGTAGCCCGCGTGCACTATCAGCATCGCGGACTGCCGCATCGTCTCGACGACGAGCAGCGGGTCGTGCAGATCGCCCGCGACGGGCTCGAAGAACACATGGTTGTGCGGCCAGTGCGCGGTGACCGAGAACGTGTGCTCGTCGCGCTGGCGCCAGCCGTGCGGAAAGGCGTCGGTCGGCCTGGCCCGGTGGACCAGTTCAGGTGAGACAGGGTGCGATTGCGTCATATTGGTGGGCCCGGCACCGGTTATGGGTATGGCGCTGGTCAATACTGCTTGTGTTTTGGACATGGCTCCCCCCGAGGCATGTACGAAAGAACATAGTCCTGAGTCGCACTGTTAAGATACAAACTAGACGGTTTTTTTCAAGTGGCGGGGAGCGGGCGGCCCCGAAGTTCACGGCGTCGATACCGCGGCGCAACACGAGGAGGCAGCGTGGCGAAGCAGGACCGTGCGATCCGCACCAGGAGGGCGATCCTGGAGGCCGCGGCCATCGTCTTCGAGAAGCAGGGGTTCCAGGCCGCCACGATCACGGACATCCTCAAGATGGCCGGGGTCACCAAGGGCGCGCTCTACTTCCACTTCCAGTCGAAGGAAGCGCTCGCGCACGGGGTTCTGAACGAGCAGGGCTCGGGCCCCTCGCTGCCGCCGCAGCCCGTCAAACTCCAGGAGCTGATCGACTCCGGCTCGGTGCTCGCGCACCGGCTCCGTACCGACCACCTGGTTCGCGCCAGTATCCGGCTGACCCTCGACCAGCAGGCGACCGGACTCGACCGCAGCGGCCCGTTCCGGCACTGGAGCGAGGTGAACGTCGAGGTGCTGACCCTGGCGCAGCAGCGCGGCGAGCTGATGCCCAACGTGGTCATCTCCGACACGGCCGAGCTGTACGTGGGAGCCTTCGCCGGGCTCCAGATGATGTCCCAGACGCTCAGCGACTACCAGGACCTCTCGCACCGCCACTCGGTCCTCCAGCGCCATGTGATGTCCAGCATCGCCGTGCCGTCGGTGCTCGCCGCCCTGGACTTCTCCGAGGACCGCGGCGCCCGGCTCACCGCCGAGCTGGAGACGGCGCCCTTCGCCGAGTGCGCGGCGGCCGCGGTCTGACGACCCGGCCGCCCCGCCCCGGCACGGGAGTTACTCGCCCGTTCCGGTGCCGTCCTGCCGGGGGATGTCGAGGTTGGGGAGCGCCCCGCCGAAGCGGCGGTCGCGCTGGGCGTACTCCAGGCAGGCGCGCCACAGGTCGCGGCGGTCGAAGTCCGGCCACAGCACGTCCTGGAAGACCATCTCGGCGTAAGCGCTCTGCCAGAGAAGGTAGTTGGAGGTGCGCTGCTCGCCGCTGGGGCGCAGGAACAGGTCCACGTCCGGCATGTCGGGGTAGTAGAGGTACTTGGCGAAGGTCTTCTCGCTGACCTTCGACGGGTCGAGCCGGCCCGCCTTCACGTCCTCGGCCAGCGCCTTCGCCGCGTCGGCGATCTCGGCCCGGCCGCCGTAGTTCATGCAGAAGTACAGCGTGAGCCGGTCGTTGTCCTTCGTCTGCTCCTGGGCGACCTGGAGCTCCTTGGCCACCGAGCGCCACAGCTTGGGCATACGGCCCACCCAGCGCACCCGGATGCCCAGTTCGTCGAGCTGGTCGCGGGTCTTGCGGATGAAGTCGCGGTTGAAGTTCATCAGGAAGCGCACCTCGTCGGGCGAGCGCTTCCAGTTCTCGGTGGAGAACGCGTACAGCGAGATGGAGCCGACGCCCATCTCGATCGCGCCCTGGAGCACGTCGAGGACGCGCTCGGCGCCGACCTTGTGGCCCTCGGTGCGCGGCAGCCCGCGCTCCTTCGCCCAGCGCCCGTTGCCGTCCATGACGACCGCCACGTGCTTGGGGACCAGCTCGCCGGGGATCTTCGGCGGGCGCGCACCCGAGGGGTGCGGCTCGGGGGTCGTGTACTCGCGCCGGGACCGGCCGCCCAGGATTCCGCGTCGTGCCATGTGGCGTTCTTCTCCCTCAGTTCTTCTCTACGTACCGCAGTGAGCGCAGGCCGCGCTCCAGATGCCAGTGCAGATAGGCCGACACGAGACCGCTGCCCTCGCGCACATGCCTCGGCTCGCTCGCGTCCGCCGTCGCCCAGTCCCCGGTGAGCAGCGCGCTCAGCAGTCCGACCGCCTCCGCAGAGGGTACGACGCTGCCGGGGACCCGGCAGTCGGCGCAGACCACACCGCCGCCGGCGATCGAGAAGAACCGGTTCGGCCCGTGGATGCCGCACTTCGCGCAGTCCTCGAAGCTGGGCGCGTAGCCGTTGACGGCGAGCGAGCGCAGCAGGAAGGCGTCGAGGATCAGATTGGGGGCGTGCTCGCCGCGCGCGAGCGTGCGCAGCGCGCCCACCAGCAGCAGGTACTGCTGCACGGCGGGCTCGCCCTCGTGGTCGGTGAACCGTTCCGCCGTCTCCAGCATCGCGGTGCCGGCGGTGTACCGGGCGTAGTCCGTGACGATCGCGCCACCGTACGGAGCGATCGTCTCACTCTGGGTGCACAACGGCAGGCCGCGCCCGACCAGTTCGCTGCCGCGCGCGAAGAACTGCACGTCCACGTGCGAGAACGGCTCCAGACGGGCCCCGAACTTGGACTTGGTGCGGCGCACCCCGCGGGCGACGGCGCGCACCCGCCCGTGCCCGCGGGTCAGAAGCGTGATGATCCGGTCGGCCTCACCGAGCTTCTGGGTCCGCAGCACGATGCCGTCGTCCCGGAACAGACTCATGGCCCCATTGTTTCACCCCCGCCGGGTGCCTCCGGCGGCCCGCTTGTCCGGCTGGGGGTCCGGAGGTCACCCCCCGGGGAATGCGGCACCGTGGGGGATGGACTCCGTCAGGACGGGGTCCGGGCAGCCGCCAGGAGCCGGGCCACGTCGTCCGTGCACAGCTGGAGCGCGCCGCCCACCGTGGTGAGGACCTCGCGCTCGGCCGGGCTGTACGGGCCGTCGGCCAGGGCGATACGGGCGCCCTGAAGCAGGATCGACTCCCGGCCGGCCGGGGCGAGGTGCGGGGCCAGCGGCTCCAGGGACTCGTGGAGCTCGATGGCGAGGGCCGCGCCGCACGGGTCGGCCTCGGTGTGGGTGAGGAACCGCCCGGTGTCGGCCGCGAGCGCCTCGATCAGGGTGATCAGCTGCTCCTCGGTGCAGTCGTCGTACCCGGCGGCGCGGACCGTGGCGGCCGCGGTCGAGGTGACCGTACGGGAGGAGGTGCCGCCCGCGGCGAGGACGGCGAGGGCGACGGTGTGGACGGCGTCGCGCAGCATCGCGGAGAAGCGGGTGGTGGTGGGGTGGTCGAGGGCGTCCGTCCCGAAGTGGGTCTCGCAGGCCGCGCACTCCACGACGGGCCCGGCGGCCCCGCGCGGCAGCAGCGGGACGCCCAGGACGGCCAGGCGCCGACGGCCGGTGCGGCGGCGGAAGTTGCGGTCGCCCCCGCACTCCGGGCAGAAGAACTCGCCGTCGCCGACAGTGGTCCAGGACGTACGGATCGTCCAGATTCGTTCGGGGACGCCCACGGCACGAGGCTTCGTCCCGTTCTGTCCTCGGCCTTGCACCACCGCGCACCTCCGTAACGGACCGGCAACATTGCCGCGTTGACGTGATGTTAGCCACATCGATGATGTGACGTCAGCACCCCGTTGGAAGGAGTGGCGCAAAGACGGCGCCCCACCGGCCTTTTGGGGCCGGTGGGGCGCGGTGCACGGCTGGGGCTACTGGCGGGCCGAGCGGTTGACGGCGGAGATGACGGCCTTCAGCGACGCGCGCGTGGTGTTGGCGTCGATGCCGATCCCCCACAGGACCTGCCCGTCGATGGCGCACTCGATGTACGAGGCGGCCTGCGCGGACGCGCCCTCGCTCATCGTGTGCTCCTGGTAGTCCAGCAGGCGGGCGTCCACGCCGATGGCGGCCAGCGCCTCGAAGAAGGCCGAGATCGGACCGTTGCCGGTGCCGGTCAGGACCGTGTCGACGCCGTCCACGACCGCCTCGACGGTCAGCGTGTCCCGGCCGTCCGTGTCGGTCGTCGTCTGGCCGGATCGCAGCTGGACGCGGCCCCACTGGTTGGCCGGATTCGGCAGGTACTCGTCCTGGAAGACCGACCAGATCTGGCCCGGCGTGACCTCGCCGCCCTCGGCGTCGGTCTTCGCCTGGATGATCCGGGAGAACTCGATCTGCATCCGGCGCGGCAGGTCCAGCTTGTGGTCGTTCTTCAGGACGTACGCGATACCGCCCTTGCCGGACTGCGAGTTGACCCGGATGACGGCCTCGTAGGAGCGGCCGACGTCCTTCGGGTCGATCGGCAGGTACGGGACGGCCCACTCGATGTCGTCGACGGTGACGCCCTTCGCGGCCGCGTCGGCCTCCATGGCGTCGAAGCCCTTCTTGATGGCGTCCTGGTGGGAGCCGGAGAAGGCGGTGTAGACCAGGTCGCCCGCGTAGGGGTGGCGCGGGTGGACCTCCATCTGGTTGCAGTACTCGCTGGTGCGGCGGATCTCGTCGATCTGCGAGAAGTCGATCTGCGGGTCGACACCCTGGCTGAACAGGTTCATGCCCAGGGTGACCAGGTCGACGTTGCCGGTGCGCTCGCCCTGGCCGAACAGACAGCCCTCGATACGGTCGGCCCCGGCCATGATCGCCAGCTCGGCCGCCGCCACCGCCGTACCGCGGTCGTTGTGCGGGTGCACGGACAGGCAGACGAACTCGCGGCGGGTCAGGTTGCGGCTCATCCACTCGAACCGGTCGGCGTGCGTGGACGGCGTCGAACGCTCCACCGTGGCGGGCAGGTTGAGGATGATCTCGCGGCCCTCCTCGGGCTGCCAGACGTCGCAGACCGCCTCGCAGACCTCCAGGGCGAAGTCCAGCTCGGTGTCGGTGAAGATCTCCGGGCTGTACTGGTAGCCGAAGGTCGTCTCCGGGCCCAGGATCTTCTCCGCGTACTCCATCACCAGCCGGGTGCCGTCGACGGCGATCTGCTTGATGTCGTCCTTGGAGCCGCGGAAGACGACCCGGCGGAAGGTCGGGGCGGTGGCGTTGTACAGGTGCACGGTGGCGCGGTGGGCGCCGCGCAGGGACTCCACGGTCCGCTCGATCAGATCCTCGCGGGCCTGGGTCAGGACGGAGATCGTCACGTCCTCGGGGATCGCGCCCTCTTCGATGATCGAGCGTACGAAGTTGAAGTCGGTGTCGCCGGAGGAGGGGAAGCCGACCTCGATCTCCTTGTAGCCCATGCGTACCAGCAGGTCGAACATCTCGCGCTTGCGGGCGGGCGACATCGGGTCGATCAGCGCCTGGTTGCCGTCGCGCAGATCGGTGGACAGCCAGCGCGGCGCCTTGGTGATCCGCTGCTCGGGCCAGGTGCGGTCGGGGATGTCCACGGCGTCGTACCTGCCGTACTTGTGGATCGGCATCCCGGAGGTCTTCTGGGTGTGGGTCGCGTTGGTGACGGGCGTCGGGCGACCGACAGAGACAGAGTTCTCAGACATTTGCGTGGGCTCCTCGGGTCCTGCGGACTTGGGGGTCCCCCCGCTCCTCAAGAGCTTGGGGGAGGCCGACTGGTCGAAAGCAGCACCAGATCCCGCGGGGAGGGGGTCGGCCTACGACTACAGGCCCTCGCCGCGGCAGCTAAGGAGAAGCAGCCCGAAACGCATGATGTGCCGCAGCCTAGCCGAGGGGCGCCGAAAGCGCCGGTCCCGTTTCAGTATGCGGGACGTGGCAGGAGGGGCCAGGGACCAAAGTCCTGATCGGTACCGGCCCCGAGGGCTTGGAACCGACCATGGTGGCGAGCAGTGACAGCCTCATGACGCAGTGCCACATTGCCCTGTTCGCGGACTTCGCCCGGCTGACGGTGGCGGCGGCGCGCGCCCGGCACGGGGAGGGCGGGGAACTCCACGCGGTCCTGAAGGCCTGGTCCCAGGGTCGGCGTCCCGGCCGGCTGAGCGCGACCGGCAGGGCCGGGACCGGCTGACGCGGGGGCGGTGCACTGCTAGACAGGGAGCATGCGCATCCAGGTGACCCGTACAGGAGGATTCGCCGGCATCGAGCGCCGGGCCGAGGTCGACACCTCGGGCCGGACCGACGCGGCGGAGTGGCAGGCCCTGGCCGAGGCGGCCCTCGCCGACGGCCGGGCCGAGCCCTCCCCCGGCGTACCCGACGGCTTCCACTACGAGATCACGGTCGACGGCCGCACGGTCCACTGCGCGGACCCGCGGCTGTCCCCGGCCCAGCGGGCGCTGGTGTCACGGGTGCTGAAAGAAGGTGCGTAGCAGGGGGAGGTCTTGCTTTCATGCGAGGCATGACGACATCTCGCGTGACGCCCTCCGCACCCGACGCATCCGAACTCACCCTGCTGGAAAGCTATTACGACGCGGCGCCGCGCACCTCGGCCCGCGCGGAGGACTTCGGTCCGCTGACGCTGTTCGTACGGGAGGGTGCGGGCTGGCAGTTCTACGCCCGGCCCACGCTCGGGCACGCGGGCCCGGTGTCGGCGGCGGACGTGGACAAGGTGCGGGAACGCCAGCGGGAGCTGGGAGTACCGGAGGCGTTCGAGTGGGTGGACGAGGTGTCGCCCGGCCTGCGGGCGGCCGTCGAGTCGTCCGGCCTCACGGTCCACGCCCACCCGCTGATGGTGCTGGCCCCGGACGCGCCCGCGCCCCGGCCGCACCCGCTGGTCCACGTCCTGGGCGCGGACGACCCGCTCCTCCACGCGGCCCTGGTCGTCCCCCACCTGGCGTTCGCTGCGCCCGGTACGGCCGTGGGCCCGGCGGGCCCCGCCGAACTGGCCGCCGAGATCACCGCCCGGGCGGGCGACGGCCGCGCGCCCCAGGTCGCGGAGCGCATCCGCGCGGGCGCGACGGCGGTGGCGGCGGCCGTCGAGAACGGCCTCCCGCTCTGCTCCGGCATGCACAACCCGGTGGGCCCGGTGACGGAGATCGTGGGCGTCGGCACGGTGCCGGCGGCGCGGCGGCGGGGTCTGGGCGAGGCGGTGACGTCGGCCCTGGTCACGGATGCGCGGGCCCGGGGGGCGTCGACGGTGTTCCTGTCGGCGGGGGATGAGGACGTGGCGCGGATGTACGGGCGGCTGGGGTTCGGGAGGGTGGGGACGGCGCTGATAGCGGAGGCGTGATTTTTTTCCCCACCCCGCCCGTTCCCTTGACCCTCCGGGGGTGGGTGGGTGGTCGAGGTGGTTTCCCGGGGGCTGCGCCCCCGGACCCCTTTGCGGGGCCTGCGGCCCCTGCACCCCGCTCACGGGGGCTCCGCCCCCGATACCCCCGCCGGGTCTGCGCCCCCGCCCCCGCTTCGGGGCTCCGCCCCGGACCCCGCTCCTCGAACTCCCCCAAGGACTTCGCCCAGAGGGGACCCCCAGGGGCTGAATTTCCCGCCGCCGGGGCTGAATTCGGCCGCGCCCCGTTCTGCCTTCAGGGGCGCGGGGAACTGCGCGAGCAGCCCCCACCGACCCGCAGACGAACAGGGGCCCACCCCCACCCGGCCCCGGAGGCCACGCGGCGGAGCCGCGAATGTCACAGCGGGAGCGGGCGGGGAGGGGCTCAGAAGCCCAGCTTTCGCAGCTGCTTCGGGTCCCTCTGCCAGTCCTTCGCCACCTTCACATGAAGGTCCAGGAACACCGGCGTCCCCAGCAGCGCCTCGATGTGCTTGCGGGACTTCGTCCCGACCTCCTTGAGCCGCTTGCCCTTGGGGCCGATGATGATCCCCTTCTGGCTCGGCCGCTCGATGTACACGTTCGCGTGGATGTCGAGCAGCGGCCGGTCCGCCGGGCGGTCCTCGCGCGGCAGCATCTCCTCCACCACCACCGCGATGGAGTGCGGAAGCTCGTCCCGTACACCTTCCAGCGCGGCCTCGCGGATCAGCTCGGCCACCATGACCTGCTCGGGCTCGTCCGTGAGGTCGCCCTCGGGGTAGAGGGGCGGGCCCTCGGGCAGGAGCGGGACCAGGAGGTCCGCGACCAGCTGGACCTGCAGGTCGCCCACCGCCGAGACCGGCACGATCTGCGCCCACTCGAAGCCCAGCTCGTCCCCGAGCCGCTGCACGGCGAGCAGCTGCTCGGCCAGCGCCTTGGAGTCGACCAGGTCGGTCTTCGTCACGATCGCGATCTTCGGGGTCTTCTTGATCCCCGCGAGCTCCTTGGCGATGAACTTGTCGCCGGGCCCGAGCTTCTGGTCCGCGGGCAGGCAGAAGCCGATCACGTCGACCTCGGCCCAGGTCGTACGGACCACGTCGTTCAGCCGCTCGCCGAGCAGCGTGCGCGGCTTGTGGAGGCCCGGCGTGTCGACCAGGATCAGCTGCCCGTCGGGGCGGTGCACGATGCCGCGGACGGTGTGCCGCGTGGTCTGCGGACGGCTGGAGGTGATCGCCACCTTCTGTCCGACCAGAGCGTTCGTGAGGGTGGACTTGCCCGCGTTGGGGCGGCCGACGAAGCAGGCGAAGCCGGCCCGGTGGGGGGCGTTGTTCTCAACAGTACGAGCGCTCATGCCGCTCATTCTCCCCGATCGGAACGGTCCCGCTGTACGCGCGGTCCCTGCGCTCAGCCCCGACGCCCCCGGACCCGCCGCAGCCGCCACCCCGCGAACCCCGCCGCCAGGGCCCCCACCAGCACTCCGAGCCCGATCCAGGGCAGGGCGAGGAAGGACGCGCCGCCCGACCCGGTGACGCCCTTCGCGCTCGCCGTGAGACGTATGTCGCCCCGGTCCAGCTGCGGCGAGCCCGCCCACGGCTCGGTCAGGCGGACCTTCTGGCCGGGCAGCAGCTCGGCCGGGACGTTCGTCAGCGCGCGGCTCAGCAGGGTACGGCCGAACAGGCCCGTCGCCTTCAGTTCGACCTTCGGGTCGAGCGTGACGTTGCCCCGGTTGTGGAGCGTGTAGGAGACGACGGACCTGCTGCTGCCCGTGCCCGGGACCAGTGGGTGGTGCTGGGTGAGGGAAACGTCCTCGACCGCGAGCGCGGGCACGGTGGGGCCGGTGATCCGCAGATAGACCCGCGCCCCTACCGCCTGCTGCACCCCCATCGCCAGCTCCCCCTGTCCGGCCGCGACCTTCTCGTCCAGGGCGACCAGCGCCCCGGGGTGGTCGCCGGGCTCCGCGTCGGCCGGGACGGTCACGGTGAACGGCACGGTGACCGAGGCGTGCGCCGGGACGGTGACCGCCGTCCGGTCGGGCCTGGTCCAGGCGCCCACGCCGTGCTGCGGCTCACGCTGGGTGCGCACGGCGAACCCGCCGTCGCGTTCGGTGTTGTACGCGTCGGCCCCGTACAGCCGGAAGGCCATGGGCGCGGCCGTCTTGTTGGTGACGGTGACCTTGTCGGTGAGGGTGGTGCCGGGGCCGGCGGAGAGGTAGAAGTACGGGCGCCGGTCCGCGCCCGGGGAGGACGGGAAGACGGCCCAGTTGCCGTTGTCGGCGGCGCGCGCGGGCGTGCCGAGGAGCAGGACGGCCGCGGCGAGGAGGAGGACGTACAGCTTGCGCACGGTGCGGAACCCCCGGGGACGGGTGGGCCGGCCGGGTGCGCGCCCGGCCCACGGGTGGATCAGGCCAGCGTGAGCGTCAGCACGCCGGAGTACGCGCCGGGGGCGGTGAACGCCGGAACGTTCAGCGAGACCCGGGCGTCCACGGTGAACTCACCGCCGGTGAGCGCCGCGTTGGGCGTGGTCGCGAGGGTCGCGCCCGCGCTGCCCACGGTGCCCGGCGAGCCCGCCGCGCAGGTCGACGGGGAACCGGCCTTGGTGGCGCAGGCCGGGGTCCAGCCGAGCTTGGAGGCGTCGATCTTCACGCCGCCGGGGCCGGTGAAGTCGGTGACCTTGCCGGTCAGGGACCAGCCCGCGGGGCCGCCGCGGAAGTCCTGGACCGTCACCGTCTGGAGCGAGCCCCGGGAGAAGCCGCCCTTGCCGAAGTCGACGGCGTCCATGGCGACGGCGTCGCCGGCCTGGGCCATGGAGAGTGTGCCCGCCTTGACCGAGGAGTTGAGCTTCTGGCTGTTCGGCGGCGTCGGGGTGTCGTCGACGACGCTGTACGCCGCCGGGCCCGCGCCCTTGTCGTCGCTCCAGCTCGCTCCCTCGTAGGCGACGATGCCGCTGGTCGCCTTGTCGTTGACCGTCAGGGCGGTGGAGAACGCGCCCTGCGCGTCCGCCGTCACGGTCGCCTTGTCGGCGGTCTCGGCGGCCCCGGCCCGGCCGACGACCGTCACGGTCGCGCCCGCGGTGAACTTCGACCCGGTGACGGTGACGCTCGCGCCGGGCTTGCCGGAGGCGGTGCCCAGCTGGACGGCCCGCTGGTTGGTCTGGCCGCCGCCGGTCGCGGTGACCGTCTCGGAGACGGGCGCGGGCGGGTTGGTGACCGTACAGGGGGTGTCCAGCTCCATGATGTAGCTGGTGTGGATGTTGTAGTCGCCGGGCGACAGGGTGATCGCGCCGGGTGCGGTGACGGTGAACGTACCGGTCATGGAGAACGGCGGGAACGCGCCCTTCCCTGGCACCGGGTCGTTCTTCTTGGGTCCGGCGACCGTGACGGCGCCGGACTGCGCGCCGCCGACGGTGACCTTTCCGGTGGGGGTCATGATGTCGGCGGGCAGCGCCAGGTCCACCGGGTTGCCGGCGGCGGGCTTGGTGACCGTGTACGTCACGGTCACCGTGTCGCCCACCTTGGGCGTGGCGTTGTCGACGGTGATCTGGGCACTCGTGGTGCCGTCGATCGGCGGGATGCCCGCGATGGGCGGCGGTACGCAGTGCGTGGCGAAGTCGACGGGCGTCGCGGCCAGGGCCTGTCCGGGCGCGATGAGCGCTCCGGTTCCGGCCATGAGCGCCGCGGCTCCCAGTACGGCGGCCCAGTGGCGCCGTCTTCGTGCTGAAGGCATGACTGCCCCCCTCTGCGGTTGTGGCGCAGCAGCGGCTCGGCTGCGCCGGCAGGGAGCCATTGACCTGGGGGCGCGAAAAGAAGTCAATGGAATCGAAATCCCCTGACTGATGGGCCATCAGATTCTGTCAAGATCCGCGTTCTCGCAGGTCAACCGGTGGATCGCGGTCCGCTCACGGCAGCGCGGAACCGGCGCCGCTGGCGGCGGCGCCGGTCCCGTGAGGCGTGGGGGGCTGATGCTTCCCTGGAGTCGGCCGAACGGTCAGCTGAACACGAACGGCCCGGGCGCCTGGGCCGCCGTCGAGTTGCAGGTCACCGTGATCCCGAAGACCAGCATCTTGACCGAGCCGGGGTGCGCGTTGGCGGAGAGCCCGGGCGAGACGGTCCCGCCGAGCGGGCCGACCGTGACCCCGCTGCCCGCCGACATCGCGGGGTTGCGCTTGCCACTGAAGACCACGGTGCCGCCACCGGCCTTGGCCATGGTCAGCGTCGTGGTGATGGAGTCCGCGCCCACCCCGATCGGGGTGGTGATCTCGGAGGAGGTGAGGGTGACGGTGGCGGCCGTGCCGTTCTGGGTGGCCGTCAGCGTCGCCTCACCGCCGCCGTAGAAACCGCAGTTGTAGACCTCGGTGGCCGACCCCGGGGAGACGGCCGAGGCCGTCGGGGCCAGCACCAGTGCACCGGTGGCCAGTCCGCCCGCGGCGAGCGCCGCGAGCACCAGTGGCCTCTTGCGTAACATCGGTTCCCCTTCCCGTACTTCCCGTACAGGGAGATGGCGAGTGCCGCGCTGAAGCGCATGCGCATGCGCGTGAAACCGTCCGCGGGCGGGGTGCGCACGCCACACGGGAGGAGGGCGGTCGACTCGGCCGGGGGCCGCGGCTCGCGCCCCCTGCCCGGCCGCCGTATCTGACGGTCCGTCGGATGAACTGCTGTTCATTGATGCGCGGGGGGCGCGGGGGCGCAAGGGGGGACCGGGGGTTTCTTCGGCGCGGGCCGCAGACGGCCGGAAACCGTCGGTCCGGCGGACCGCAACCGGCCACGGCCCCGGCGGCTGGAACGGGGTGCATCAGCTGCGGACCGTGCTGGCTTGCTCGCGCAGTTCTCCGCGCCCCTTGAATGCCCCGCTGCGCGGCATCCTCGGGGTCGCCCCGGAGGGGCGCTTCCAGGGGCGCTTCCAGGGGCGCGGAGAACTGCGCGACCAGCCACAGACGGCCCGCAGACGAAGACCTGGCACCTCAGCCCGCCGCGACCCTCGCGCGGAGTTCCCCGTCCGGGCCCGCCACCAGGACCGGGGTGGTCGCGCCGCCCAGGTCCCGCACCGCCGCCCGGTCCTCGGCGCACGCCGTCTCCGCCTCGGTCACCACGGCCGCCGCCTCCAGCGACTTCGCCCCGCTGGCCACGGCCATGGCGACCGCCGTGCGCAGCGCCGAGAGCTTGAGCGAGTCCAGCTCCACGGTCCCGGCGACGTACGTACGCCCGGTCTCGTCCCGTACGGCCGCGCCCTCGGCCACCCCGTTGCGGGCCCGGGCGCTGCGCGCCAGGGTGATGATCTTGCGGTCCTCGGGGTCGAGTTCGCTGCTCTGAGTCATGCCACGAGCATAAGGAGTGCGCCCGGAGCGGCCCGCGCGCAACCCCCCGCGCTCAGCCCGCCACCGGGTACATCGACCCGCGCCGCCCCTCCGGCGAGGCCAGCCACTCCAGCTTCGCGGCCGTGTCGGTCTCCGGCAGCGGATTGTGCAGCACGATCGCGAGGTCCGGGCGGGCCGGGACCCGCAGCTGGGTGGACTCGACGAACAGCGCGCCCACCACCGGGTGCTGGAACTCCTTCTTGATCTGGCCGCCGGGCAGGATGTCCCGCTGCCCCCACAGCTCCGCGAACTCCGCCGAGAGCCGGGACGCCTCCTCGACGACCTCCTGGAAGCCCTCGTCACCGGGCCGCTCCGAGCAGGCCGCCCGGTACTGGGCGACCACCTTCCCGGCGATCTCCTCCCAGCCCTTGGCGCGGGAGCGGTAGACCGGGTCGGTGAAGAAGGCGACCAGACAGTTCTGCACGATCTCGGGGCGCATGCCGAGCACCATGGCGGCCGCGTCGTTGTACATCACCGTGTTCCAGTACACGTCCATGATGTGCGCGGGGAACGGCATCCAGGCGTCGATCAGCCGCTGCAGGCCCTGGCACATGTCGGCGTTGGCCGGGTCGACCTCGGGCGCGGGCGGGTTGAGCCCGGCCAGCACGTACAGATGCCGGCGCTCGGCGCTGGTCAGCTTGAGGACCCGGCCCACCGAGTCCAGGACCTGCGGCGACACCGTGATGTCCCGGCCCTGCTCCAGCCACTGGTACCAGGAGACGCCCACCCCGGCCAGCACCGCGACCTCCTCGCGGCGCAGCCCCGGGGTGCGGCGGCGGGCGCCGCCGTCGGGCAGCCCGGCGGCGGCGGGGCTGATCCGGCCCCGCCGGTTCATCAGGAACTCGCGCAGTTCGGTGCGCCGCAGCGACTTGTCGATCGGCGTGGCCACGTACGTACTCCCCCTCGTCGGCTACCGGTCGGCGCCCAGGCCTGTCCGGCGGATCTCGTCGGCACGCAGGATCGAAAGGGCGGCCAGGGCCGAGGCCGACCAGATCCGCCGGACAGGCCCTGGGCCGCTGCCTGGTGGTGCCGCCAACAGGATAAGTTCCCACTCTCCACGGCGATTCCCGGACGGCCAGGCTGTGGCCATGGCAATCGACACCCACACCGCACCGGCCACGCCGGCCGCCGCACAGGCCCCGCAGGACGGCCGGCTCTCCGGCCGGGCGAAGCTGGTCCTGTTCGTGCTCTGCGCCGCCCAGTTCATGGTGGCGCTCGACTTCTCCGTACTGAACGTGGCGCTGCCCGTCCTCGGCGACGACCTGGGCCTGAGCCGGTCCGCGCTCCAGTGGGCGGTCACCGCGTTCGCGCTGCCGTCCGGCGGCTTCCTGCTCCTGTTCGGCCGGATCGCCGATCTGTACGGCCGCAAGAAGCTGTTCCTGACCGGGCTCGCCCTCTTCGGCGCGGCCTCGCTGCTCGCCGCCCTCGCCTGGGACCCGGCGTCGTTCCTGACCGGCCGCGCCCTGCAGGGCCTGGGCGCCGCGGTGATCGTGCCGACCGGTATGTCCCTGCTGACCACCACGTTCCCCGAGGGCCCGCAGCGCGACAGGGCGCTCGGCATCAGCGGCACCCTGCTCTCGCTCGGCTTCACCGTCGGCATGGTGCTCGGCGGGGTCATGACGGACACGCTGGGCTGGCGCTCGACCATGGGCCTGCTCGCGGTCGCCGCGGTGACCGTCCTCGCCCTGGCGCCCGGCCTGCTGCCCGAGTCGCGCACCCCGGACCGCCCGCGGCTGGACGTCCCCGGCGCGATCACCGTCACCGGCGGGCTGCTCGCCCTGATCTACTCCCTGTCGACGGCGGCCCAGCGCGGCTTCGGCGGCGCGGACGTGTGGGGCACGCTGGTCGCCGGTCTGCTGCTGCTCGCGGCGTTCGTGGTCGTCGAGTCGAAGGCGCCGGCCCCGCTGGTCTCGCTGCCGATGCTGAAGCGCCGCACGGTGGCGTGGGGCAACCTGGGCGGCCTGGTCACCTTCTCGATGATGTCGACGGTCATCTTCGTGCTGACCCTCTACCTCCAGGAGGTCCTGGGCCTGTCGTCCTTCAAGACCGGTCTGGTCTTCGGCGTCCAGGGCGCCATGTCGGCGGTCGCCGGCAGCTACGCCGCCAAGGTCATCGGCCGCTTCGGCGCCCGCCGCACCCTGGTCGTCTCACTGCTCGGCCAGGGACTGTTCATCGCCCTGCTGCTCGCCCTGGGCCGCGAGTCGGGCGCGCTGCTCGCCACCGTCGCCGTCTCACTGGCCAGCATGTGCCACCTGGGCGCGATCATCTCGTACGGACTGACCGTCACCAGCGGTGTGCCCGACGAGGAGCAGGGGCTGGCGACGGGTCTGGTCACCACCACCCAGCAGGTCGGCATCACCATCGGCATCCCGCTGCTCGGCGTGCTCGCCACCACCGGGGACGACCTGTTCCAAGGGGTGCGGACCGTGCTGCTGACCGACGCGGTGATCGTGGTCGCGGCGGCGGCGCTGGTGGCGGTCGGCCTTGGCCGCCGGAAGGTCTAGCGGGTCAGGGCCGGTCGAGCCGGAGCCGCTCGGCCTTCGGGAGACCGGCCACGACCAGGTCGTACGAATCCTCGATCAGCTCCCGGACCAGCCGGTCCGGGAGCTGATCCACGTCCACCGTGTTCCAGTGGCGCTTGTTCATGTGCCAGCCCGGCACGATCGCCGGGTACTCGGCGCGCAGCCGCACCGCGTCGTCCGGGTCGCACTTGAGGTTGGCGGTGAGCGGGACGCCGCCCAGGTTGCTCAGCGCGAACATCTTCCCGAGGACCTTGAAGACCGAGGTCCCCGAGTCGAACGGGAACTCCTCGGTAGCGGCGTTGAACGCCAGGCAGAAGGCCCTGAGCTCCTCAGGTGTCACGCCTCTTCCTCCTCCTTGACCGGCTGCGGCTCCACGAGCACGGTCACGATCTTGTTCCGGCGGCCCGCCGGGGACTCGGCCGTCAGGCGCAGCGCCCGCCCGTCCGGCAGGTCCACGGCCGCCGTGGCGCCCGCGATCGGCACCCGCCCGAGCGCCTTGGCGAGCAGTCCGCCGACCGTCTCCACGTCCTCGTCGTCGAACTCGTCGAACCCGAACAGCTCGCCCAGGTCGCCGATGTCGAGCCGCGCGGTGACCCGGAAGCAGCCGTCCGCCAGCTCCTCGACCGGCGTCAGCTCCCGGTCGTACTCGTCGGTGATCTCCCCGACGATCTCCTCCAGGATGTCCTCGATGGTGACGATGCCGGCCGTGCCGCCGTACTCGTCGATGACGACGGCGACATGGCTGCGGTCCTGCTGCATCTCGCGCAGCAGGTCGCCCGCGTTCTTGGTGTCGGGCACGAACGCGGCGGGGCGCATCGCGGTGGAGACCAGATCGGCCTCGGAGTCGCGGTTGATGTGCGTCTTGCGGACCAGGTCCTTCAGATACACGATCCCGACGATGTCGTCCTCGTTCTCACCGGTCACCGGGATCCGGGAGAAGCCCGAGCGCAGCGCGAGGGTGAGCGCCTGGCGGATGGTCTTGTAGCGCTCGATGCAGACGAGGTCGGTACGCGGCACCATCACCTCGCGCACCAGCGTGTCGCCGAGCTCGAAGACCGAGTGCACCATCCGGCGCTCGTCGTCCTCGATCAGCGACTCCTGCTCGGCGAGGTCGACCATCGCCCGCAGCTCGGCCTCGGAGGCGAACGGGCCCTTGCGGAAGCCCTTTCCGGGCGTGAGGGCGTTGCCGAGGAGGATGAGCAGCTGCGGCACCGGGCCCATGATCCTGGCCAGCGGCAGCAGTACGTACGCGGCGGCCGTCGCCGTGTTCAGCGGGTGCTGGCGGCCGATGGTGCGCGGCGAGACGCCCACGGCGACATAGGAGACGAGCACCATCACCGCGATGGCGACGAGCAGCGCAGTCCAGGTCTCGCCGAAGTCCTCCAGGCAGACGTAGGTGACCAGGACCCCGGCCGCCATCTCGCAGGCGACCCGGACAAGGAGGGCCACATTGAGGTAACGGGTGGGGTCGGCGGCCACCTGGGCGAGCTTGGCCGCGCCGCGCCGCCCGGACCGCACGGCCTCATCCGCGCGGAACGAGGACGTACGGGCGATGCCGGCCTCCGCACAGGCGGCCAGCCAGGCGACCACGACCAGGGCGACGGCGCCGAAGAGCAGTTGCCCGGTCATGAGACGGTCGGCGCCGGGGAGGGGCCGGTGTGGCCCTTCTCCGCCCGCCAGCCGTCGACGATGGCCGCCTGCAGACCGAACATCTCGGCCTTCTCGTCCGGCTCCTCGTGGTCGTAGCCCAGCAGGTGCAGCACTCCGTGGACGGTCAGGAGCTGGAGCTCCTCGTCCATGGAGTGCCGTGTCGGCGCGTCCTCGCCCTGCTGCTTGGCGACCTCCGGGCAGAGCACGATGTCACCGAGGAGCCCCTGGGGGGGCTCCTCGTCGTCCTTCATCGGCGGACGCAGCTCGTCCATCGGGAAGGACATGACGTCGGTCGGACCCGGCAGGTCCATCCACTGGATGTGCAGCTGCTCCATGGCCTCGGCGTCCACGACGATCACCGACAGCTCGGAGAGCGGGTGGATCCGCATCCGCGTGAGTGCGTAGCGGGCGATGTCGAGGATCGCCTGCTCGTCGACCTCGGTTCCGGACTCGTTGTTGACGTCGATCGACATGGTGCGCTCTGACTACTTCCCGTTGTGGCCCTGCTGGCTGTCGTACTTCTCGTACGCGTCGACGATACGGCCGACGAGCTTGTGCCGGACGACGTCCTGGGACGACAGCCGGGAGAAGTGGACGTCCTCGACACCCTCCAGGATGTCCTGGACCTGGCGAAGACCGCTCTTCGTGCCGTTCGGCAGGTCGACCTGGGTGATGTCACCCGTGATGACGATCTTCGAGTCGAAGCCGAGCCGGGTGAGGAACATCTTCATCTGCTCGGCGCTGGTGTTCTGCGCCTCGTCCAGAATGATGAACGCGTCATTCAGCGTGCGCCCGCGCATGTACGCCAGCGGCGCCACCTCGATGGTCCCCGCCGCCATCAGCCGGGGGATGGACTCCGGGTCCAGCATGTCGTGCAGCGCGTCGTAGAGCGGGCGCAGATACGGGTCGATCTTCTCGTAGAGCGTGCCCGGCAGGAAGCCGAGGCGCTCGCCCGCCTCCACGGCGGGCCGGGTCAGGATGATCCGGGTGACCTGCTTGGACTGCAGGGCCTGGACCGCCTTGGCCATGGCGAGATAGGTCTTTCCGGTACCGGCGGGGCCGATGCCGAAGACGATCGTGTGCTTGTCGATCGCGTCGACGTACCGCTTCTGGTTGAGGGTCTTGGGGCGGATGGTGCGACCGCGGCTGGAGAGGATGTTCTGCGTGAGCACGTCGGCCGGCGTCTCGTGGCCGTCCTCCCCCTTGCCGTTCTCGCTCGCCCTGAGCATGGCGATCGAGCGTTCCACTGCGTCCTCCGTCATCGGCTGACCGGTGCGGAGCACCAGCATCATCTGGTCGAACAGGCGTTGGATGAGCGCGACTTCCGCCGGGGTCCCCGTGGCACTGATCTCATTGCCCCGGACATGGATGTCGGCCGCCGGGAAGGCCTTCTCGATCACGCGCAGCAGCGAGTCACCGGATCCGAGCAGCATCACCATCGGGTGCTTGGCAGGGACCGTGATCTGGGCACTCGCCTGCGGCTGTGTGGGTGTCTGAGTCATGGGCCGGCTCTGTGGCCTGCACATACCTCCCGTTGCAGGGTTCTCGCTGCTCGACAACCCCTGGAACACCAAGCCTACGACCTGGCACTGACAGCGCCGAGGGGTTTTCGGACCGGGTGTCCGGGCACGCTGTCGGCCGTGCTCAGACCGGGCGCCTCAGCTCAGACCGGGCACGCTCAAGCAGGCCGGCGGAAGCCGATCGTCGGGACGGCCCGGCGCAGCGGCCAGGGCCGGGCCGCGCCCGGCAGCAGTCCCTCCAGGAACGCGTACCGCCGCAGCGCCGCGGGGTCCTGGTCCTCGTACGTACGCACCTGCTGCCACCACGCGGCGATCTCCGCCCAGCCCGGCGCCGAGAGCGAGCCGCCGAACTCCTGCACCGAAAGGGCGGCCGTCAGCCCGGCGAACGCCAGCCGGTCCGCCAGCGGCCACCCCGCGAGCGTGCTGGTGACGAACCCGGCCACGAACACGTCGCCCGCCCCGGTCGGGTCGAGTGCCTCCACCGCGATCGCGGGCACCTCGGCGGTCTCGCCGGTCGAGCCGTCCACCGCGTACGCGCCCTCCGCGCCCAGGGTGACCACGGCGACCGGCACCTTCTCGGCCAGGGCTCGGGCCGCCGCGCGCGGGCAGTCGGTGCGGGTGTAGCGCATCGCCTCGCCCGCGTTGGGCAGGAACGCCTCGCAGTGTTCGAGGCCGGTCAGGCCCGCCAGGTCCCAGTGCCCGGTGTCGTCCCAGCCGACGTCCGCGAAGATCCGCGAGCCCTGCCGGGCGGCGTCGGCGATCCACTCCTCGGTGCGCCCGGGCACCAGCGAGGCGATCGCGGCACGCGCGCGTGGGGCGACGGCGGGTGCGCCCGCATGGAAGGGCACGGCCTCCGGGGGCGCTTCGTGGCCGTGCGAGACCATGGTCCGCTCGCCCTCGTACGCCATGGAGACGGTGACCGGCGAGTGCCAGCCGGGCACGGTCCGCGACAGCGACAGGTCGATGCCCTCGCCCTGCTCCAGGGCGTCCCAGCAGTACTCGCCGTAGTGGTCGTCACCGAAGGCCGCCGCCAGCGAGGTGCGCAGCCCGAGGCGGGCGAGCGCGATGGCCATGTTGGCGACCCCGCCGGGGCTGGAGCCCATGCCGCGAGCCCAGGACTCCGTGCCGCGCACCGGGGCGGAGTCGAGGCCGGTGAAGATGATGTCGAGGAAGACCGTGCCGGTGAGGAAGACGTCGCACTCCGGGTCGCGGGGCCGGCGCACCTTGTCCAGCGGGTCGACGCCCGCGGTGTGGCCCCACCGGTCGGCGCGGTCCTGCTGCTCTCTGCTGGATGTGGTCACGGCGGACTCCCCGTTCGCGTACGGATCAGGCCAGTGTGCCCGATCCGTACGCGGCCGAGACTCCTCCTACCAGCGCGGCAGGGCCGGCGGGCGCCACTGCTCGTACCCGGGGGCCCGTCGCATCGCGGCGGCGTCGTCGCGGTCGCGCAGGGTGCCGTCGTCGGCCAGCCAGCGCCGGTGGAGGCGGTCGAGCGCGTCGCGGTCGAGGGTGACGCCGAGCCCGGGGGCATCGGAGACGGTGAGCCGCCCGCCCCGGAAGACATGGCGGTCGACCACGACATCCTCGCTCTGCCAGGGGTAGTGGCTGTCGCACGCGTAGTCGAGGTTGGGCACGGTCGCGGCGACGTGGGTCATCGCGGCGAGGCTGATGCCCATGTGGGTGTTGGAGTGCATGGACAGGCCCACCCCGAAGGCGCGGCAGATCGCGGACAGCTCCCGGGTGTTGCGCAGCCCGCCCCAGTAATGGTGATCACTGAGGACGACCTGCACGGCGTCGCTGAGGAACGCCTCACGGATCTCGTCGAACGTGGTCACGCACATATTGGTGGCGAGCGGGACGTCCGTACCCGCCGAGACCTCCGCCATCGCGCGCGTGCCGGACGCCGGGTCCTCCAGGTACTCCAGTACGTCCGCGAGCTCGGCGGCGACGCGCAGCGAAGTGGCCGCACTCCAGCCGCCGTTCGGGTCGAGCCGCAGCGGATGCCCCGGAAAGGCCTCGGCGAGCGCCCGGACCGCGGCGACCTCCTGCTCGGGCGGGAAGACACCGCCCTTGAGCTTGAACGAGCCGAACCCGTGCTCGCGCACGAACCGCCGGGCCTGCGCCACGATCCCGGCGGGGTCGAGGGCCGCCCCCCAGTCGTCCTTCTCGCCCGCCCCGCCCGGGTGTTCGGCCCACCGGTAGAAGAGATAGGCGCTGTACTCCACGCTGTCGCGGACCTTGCCGCCGAGGAGCGTGTGCACGGGCACACCGAGCGTCTTGCCGAGCGCGTCGAGGCAGGCCACCTCGAAGGCGGAGACGACGGAGAGCCGCAGCTTGTCGGCGCTCTGCACACCGCGCAGCCCGCCGACGTCGACGGAGTGATCGACGCGCGCCTCGTCCACGGGCAGATCGTCCATAAGGGTGAACAGCCCATTGAGGTCGGAAAGGTCATGCCGGGCGCCGAGAAGGGAGGCGGCGTACGGCCGGGCCAGCTCCAGGTACTTGGTATCGCCATAGCTCTCCCCGATGCCGGTGACACCGCTGTCAGTGACGACTTCGACGACGAGGCGCGGGGTGTACGACTGGTGCACCCCCTGGACGTTGAGGAGCGGGGGGTCGGAGATGAGGACGGGAGTGAGCCGGATGTCGACGATGGTGCGCTGCTGCGGCTGAGCATCCATGGGAATGGAGACTAGATATGTGAACGGAGAGGGGTCAAGGGAGCGGCGAGGAGGGGTGGATGGGGGAGCCGCTAAATACCCGCCATTCGACTCCCCAAACAAAATATGACCCAGATCACTAACTTGTGGCTTTCGTGTGCTCGGGGCACTTGATACAAATTGGGCCGCGTTCCCGTACGTGACAACACCGGGCGCATCCCCCCTCTTTGAACTTTCTCCGCACTCCTGCCCGTTCGGGCACCGCCCTTCCTGGAACGCCCATGTCCGCACGCCCTCGTGCCGCCCGGCCTCTGGTCGCCGTCTTCACGGCCGGCTACCTCGCCGCGTATCTGCTCCCGACCGTCGTGGGCCGCCTCTCGTCAGGCCTCGGCCTCTCCCCCACCCAGGCCGGACTCATCGGCTCCACCCTGCTGTTGAGCTCGGCGGCGGCGGGCTTCGCGCTGGCGGCGCGGGTGGAGCGGTACGGGGAGCGCCGCCTGGCCCGGCTGGGCCTGCTGCTCGCACTGGGCGGTTACGGCGGCGCCGCGCTGACGACACACCTCCCCCTGGTGGTGGCGGGCGCGGTGGTCGGGGGCTTCGGCTCCGGTACGGCGACGGCGGTGGCCGCGTCGGGGATGGCCGCGCGGCGGGATCCGCACCGGCTGACCACGCTCGGGCTGCTGTCCGTCTCCGCGACGGCCGGGGCGCTGTATCTGACGATCCCGCACCTCGGGGGCGGCCACGGGTTGCCGTTCGCGGCGATCGCGGTGGTGGCGGGGGTGGTGTGGCCGGTGACGACCCGCCTGCCGGGCCCGGCCCCGGCCCACTCCACCGGACGTACGACATCGGCCCGCCTGCCGCACCGCCGCGCGGGATCGGTCCTGGCGGCGGCGATGCTCTGCTGGTCCCTGGCGCAGAACGCACTGTGGGGCGTGAGCGGCCGCATCGGCCTGACCCAGGCCGGCCTGACCGAGGTCACGGTGGGCGCGGTGTTCGCGGTGGCGCTGGGCGCGGGCCTGCTCGGGGTGACCGGGGCGGGGGCGCTGGGCACACGGCTGGGGCGGGCGGTACCGATCGGGGTGGGGACGGTGATGATCGCCGGGTGCGTGGTGGTGAGTTCGTCGGCGCGTGGCCTGGTGTCCTTCGCGGGCGGCGAGATCCTGTGGAACGTCTTCTACCCGGTGGTGCTCTCGTACTTGATCGCCCTGGCGGCGTCCCTGGACCCCCGCGGCCGCTGGGCCGTCCTGGCGGGCTCGGCGTCGTCGCTGGGGGTGGCGTGCGGGCCGCTGACGGGGAGCGTGCTGTCCTCGGAGGTGGGGTACGGGGGGATGGGGGCGGTGCTGGGGGTGCTGCTGCTGGCGGTGGCCGGCCCCTTGACGAGGCTGGCGGCCCGCCCGCGCCGTCACCCGGTGATCGCGGCGGCGACCCCGCAGACAGTGGTTCGCCCTGCGGGCGGGGGCGAGTTCAGCTTGTCGGTGTGAGGGGGCGGGGCGGGGCGGGTGGGGCTGGTTGCGCAGTTCCCCGCGGAACCCTCCGGGGGGTGCGGGATTCGTCTGCGGGCCCGGTGGGGGCTGGTCGCGCAGTTCCCCGCGCCCCTACTTGGCCCGGCGTCCGTCTGGGGGCTGAGTGTGGCTCGTCGCGCAGTTCCCCGCGGAACCCTCCGGGAGTGCGGGATTCGTCTGCGGGCCCGGTGGGAGCCGGTCGCGCAGTTCCCCGCGCCCCTGAGGGGGGATGGGGATGTCCAGCGCGGACAGGTCAGGTTTACGGGGCACGGCCAAATTCAGCCCCTGGGGGTCCCCCCTGGACGAAGTCCTTGGGGGAGTTTGAGGAGCGGGGTCCGGGGCGGAGCCCCGAAGCAGGGACCGGGGGCTGGGCCCCCAGGTAGCCCCCCCACCCTCGCGCCGGGGTCCGGGGCGGAGCCCCGAGGCGGGAGCGGGGAGCAGCCCAGCGGGGACGCCGGGGGCGCAGCCCCCGAAGCGGGGGCCGGGGGCTGTGCCCCCAGGTAGCCCCCCCACCCTCGCGCCGGGTCCGGGGCGCAGCCCCAGCGGAGGTGCAGGGGGCGGAGCCCCCGCCCGCGCGAGGGGTGCAGGGGGCGGAGCCCCCGCCAACAGGGGTCCGGGGGCCTAGCCCCCGGGAGAACCACCTCAACCCACCCCCCACCCCCGGAGGGTTCAGGGAACGGGCGGGGTGGGGAACTCGTACGCTTCGACCTCCGCCAGATACCCCTCCCGCACCCCCTCCTCCCCCTCCAAGAACGCCGCCAGGAACGAGTTGCGCGCGAGGCCCCGCAGGTCCTCGGAGGACAACCCCAGCGCCACCCCCACCGCATCGAACGTGTCCCCCACATACCCCCCGAAGTACGCGGGATCGTCGGAGTTCACCGTGCACATCAGCCCCGCGTCCATCATCCGCCGCAACGGATGCTCCTCCAGGACGGGCACGGCCCGCAGCCGGACGTTCGAGAGCGGACAGAGCGTCAGCGGGATGCGGTCGCGGACCAGGCGGGCGACCAGCGACGGGTCCTCCAGGGCCCGCAGCCCGTGGTCCACCCGTTCCACCCCCAGTACGTCGAGCGCCTCGGTGATGTACGACGGCGGGCCCTCCTCCCCCGCGTGCGCCACCTTCCGCAGCCCCAGCGAGTCCGCCACCGCGTACACCTCGCGGAACTTCGCCGGCGGATGCCCGACCTCCGCCGAGTCGAGGCCGATGCCCACGATCCGGTGCAGATGCGGCCGCGCCGCCTCCAGCGTCTCCAGAGCGGACTCCGCCGACTGGTCGCGCAGGAAGCAGAGGATGAGCCGGGTCGTGATGCCATGGCGGGCCGCACTGCGGTCCAGGGCCCGGCCGAGCCCCTCCACCACCGTCCCGATGGGCACGCCGCGCGCCGTGTGGGCCTGCGGGTCGAAGAAGATCTCCGCGTGCCGCACCCCCTGCGCCGCCGCCCGCGCCAGATACGCCTCCGCCAGCGCCTCGAAGTCGTCCTCCGTGCGCAGCACCGCCATCAGCGAGTAGTACAGGTCGAGGAAGGACTGGAGGTCGTCGAAGAGGTACGCCTTGCGCAGCTCATCGGTGTCCGCGTACGGCAGCCGCACACCGTTGCGCGCGGCGAGTTCGAAGGCGAGCTCGGGTTCGAGGGTGCCTTCGATGTGGAGGTGGAGTTCGGCTTTGGGGATGGGCATGGTGGCGCTTCCTGAAAGTGGCTGGCTCGAAATTCGCTGGAACAACGTGACTACGGCGTACGTCTCGGCAGCGGCACCCGTATCAGATCCGCCGCGATCGTCAGCTCCCCCTCGAACCCCGCCCCCCGCGCCTGCCGCTCGAACGCAGCCGGGTCCGCGTACCGCTGCGAGAAGTGGGTGAGGACGAGGTGGCGGACCCCCGCGTCCCGGGCCACCCCGGCCGCCTGACCCGCCGTCAGATGCCCGTGGTCCTCCGCGAGCCGTACGTCCTCGTCCAGGAACGTCGACTCGACGACCAGCATGTCGCAGCCCTCGGCCAGCGCGGCCACGCCGTCGCAGAGCCGGGTGTCCATGACGAAGGCGAACCGCTGCCCGCGCCGCGTCTCGCTGACGTCGTCGAGCGTCACCCCGCCGAGCGCGCCCTCGCGCTGGAGGCGGCCCACGTCCGGCCCGGCGATGCCGTGCTCGGCGAGGAGCGCGGGCAGCATCCGGCGCCGGTCCGGCTCGGTGATCCGGTAGCCGTAGGACTCCACGGGGTGCGAGAGCCGCCGCGCTTCGAGCGTGTACGCGTCGGTCGCGGCCAGCACCGCCCCCTCGCCGTCGACCGGCGCCTGCGCCAGCTCGACCGTCTCGCGGTAGGCCGTCGCGTACCGCAGCCGGTCGAAGAAGTGCTGCCCGCTCGCCGGGTAGTGCGCGGTGACCGGGTGCGGCACGCGGTCGAGGTTGATCCGCTGGATCACCCCGGCGAGCCCCAGCGAGTGGTCGCCGTGGAAGTGCGTGACGCAGATCCGGTCGATGTCGTGCGCGGCCACGCCGGCCCGCAGCATCTGCCGCTGGGTGCCCTCGCCGGGGTCGAAGAGGATGCCCTCGCCGTCCCAGCGCAGCAGATAGCCGTTGTGGTTGCGGTGCCGGGTCGGGACCTGGCTGGCGGTGCCGAGCACCACCAATTCACGTACGGACAACGCCTGTTACTCCGATTGCCTCGCGAAGACCTGCCGAGCGCCCAGGAGCGCCTGCTTGTCCGGCCGGGGGTCCGGGGGGTCACCCCCGGGAAAGAGCAGCCCGGTCCTACCCCGGCGGCCACTGCAGGCCGCGCCCGCCGAGCAGGTGGGCGTGCGCGTGGAAGACGGTCTGGCCCGCGCCGCTGCCGGTGTTGAAGACGATCCGGTACCCGCTGCCGTCGATGTTCTCGGCGGCGGCGATCTCCCCGGCCTCGCACAGCAGATCGGCGGCGATCGCCGGTTCGGCGGCGGCGAGCGAGGCGGCGTCGGGGTGGTGGACGCGGGGGATGACGAGGATGTGCGTCGGCGCCTGGGGGTTGATGTCGCGGAACGCCACGACGGTCTCGGTCTCCCGGACGACGGTCGCCGGGACGTCCCCCGAGACGATCTTGCAGAACAGGCAGTCCGCCTGCGGCTCTCCGGCCACGGTCCTGAGCTCCTCGGTCGCGGTGGAACAGTGGATCAGTCAGAGGCATGCTACTGACGTCTGCCCGCCGATCCCCACTCGCCCCGGGTTCATCCGTCCCGGTTCGTCACTTGCCCCGGAACGTCTCCGTCACGGTCACCGTGACCGTCACCGTCGGGCGGCTGCCCGGTTTGCCCGGGGGCCTGGGGGTGTTCTTGGTGGGGGGCGGGGCGTTGCAGTCGCCCAGGACGTCGGCGTGGAAGACCGTGCGGTCCGCGACCTTCGCCGTCAGGTCGCCGCGTACACAGCGGTCCTCGCGCTCCTCCGTCACCTTGCCGGTGACGTTGATCTTCTTGTTGTCGTCGGTGCGGCCCCGACAGTCGACCGTGGCGACCGTACGGGTCGAACCGGCCGACGGGGTACGGGTCGAGGCGCCGCCGCCGTCGATCTTCGCCGTACACGTCAGGTAGCGCACCTTGACGCCGTCGTGCTCCAGCTTGCTCGTCGCGACCTTGTCGGTGGTCACCGAGACGGTGACCGAACTCATGCCGCCCACCGGGTCGCAGGCCGCAGCCCCGACGGCGGCCGCCCCGGCCAGAGCGAGCGCGGCGAGCGCGCGCCGGTGGCGCAGCGGCAACGTGACGTATCTCCTTGCCCCCATACGCGCCAGCGTCCCACCACCGCGCCGGGCGCGGTAGACGGCTTTACGACGTCACGACCAGCGGCCGGTGCGCCCCATCAGCAGCGCGGCCGCCGCCGTGCCCGCCGTGGAGGTGCGCAGAACGCTCGGGCCGAGCCGGTACGGCTGGGCGCCCGCCTCCGCGAAAGCCGCCAACTCCTCGGGGGATACGCCCCCTTCGGGGCCCACTACCAGGACGATCTCCCCGTGGGCGGGAAGCTCGGCGGTGGCCAGCGGCTCGCTCGAGGTGTCCCGGTCCTCGTGCAGCACGGCGGCGAAATCAGCCGTGGCCAAAAACGCGACAACCTGCTTGGTCGTCATCGCGTCCCGCACCTCCGGGAACCGCACCCGGCGCGACTGCTTGCCCGCCTCCCGGGCCGTGGCGCGCCACTTGGCGAGGGACTTGGCGCCCCGGTCGCCCTTCCACTGCGTGATGCAGCGCGAGGCCTGCCACGGCACCACGGCGTCGACGCCGGTCTCGGTCATCGTCTCGACCGCGACCTCGCCCCGGTCGCCCTTGGGCAGCGCCTGGACGACGGTGATGCGGAGCTCGGGCTCCGGCTCGTGCGCCAGTGAGTCGAGCTGGACGATCAGGCGGTCCTTGCCCTCGGTCGCCAGGACCACGCAGTCGGACCAGTTGCCGAGACCGTCGGTCAGGACGACGTCCTCGCCGGGCTGGAGCCGCTTCACGGAGACGGCGTGCCGCCCCTCGGGCCCGTCCAGTACGTACCGGCCGCCCGGCCCGGACTCGCGGAAACGGTCGACGACGAAGACCGGGGCGGTCATGACGCACTCCTCATGTGTTTCGGTTTCTCGATGCGGCGGCCAACGCGGCCAGCGCCGCGTCCAGTTCGGCCGCCAGGACCTGCACCAGCTGCCCGGCCGGCAGTTCGCGCGCCAGCCGGTGCCCCTGCCCCGCCCACAGCGCCATGCCCTGGGCGTCGCCCGCCGCTGCGGCGGCCCGCCGCAGCCCGGCGGTGAGCTGGTGCACCTCCGGATAGGCGGCCGGGGCGTACGGCCCGTGCTCGCGCATGAACCGGTTGACCAGCCCGCGGGCCGGGCGTCCGGAGAACGCCCGCGTCAACTCCGTACGGACGAAGAGGGGGTTGGTCAGCGCCTGCTTGTGCAGCGCGTGCGCACCGGACTCGGGGGAGGCCAGGAAGGCCGTGCCGAGCTGCGCCGCGTCCGCGCCCGCCGCGAGCACCGCCGCGATCTGGGCGCCGCGCATCAGCCCGCCGGTCGCGATGACCGGCAGCCGTACGCTCTCGCGGACCTGGGTGATCAGCGAGAGCAGCCCGATCCCGGAGCCGTCGGCCTGCGGGTCGTCGCGGTGGGTCGACTGGTGCCCGCCGGCCTCTATCCCCTGCACGCACACGGCGTCGGCCCCCGCGCCCTGCGCCGCCAGCGCCTCGTCGGGGGTGGTCACGGTGACGACGGTGTACGTGCCGAGGGCGGCGAACGCGGCGAGCACCTCGCGCTCGGGGCAGCCGAAGGTGAAGGAGACGGCCGCGACCGGGTCCTCGCGCAGTATCGCCAGCTTGGCCTCGTAGCCGTCGTCGCCACCGGAGTCGGCGTCGCCCAGCGGCGTCTCGTACCAGGTGGCCTCGCCCGCCAGCTGGTTGCGGTACACCTCGATGACGGCCGGGTCGGTGTGCGGCGGCTGCGGCATGAACAGGTTGACCCCGAACGGCCGCCCGGTGAGCCCGCGCAGCTGCTTGATCTCCTGGTACATGCCGTCGGCCGTCTTGTAGCCGGCGGCCAGGAACCCGAGTCCGCCGGCCTCGCAGACCGCGGCGGCCAGACCGGGGGCGGAGACGCCACCGGCCATGGGAGCCTGCACGATCGGATACCGGCAGAGATCGGTCAAAGCCATGCCCGCATCGTGCCACGGGTGCGCTCCGGCACCGAATCGCCCGTCCCGCCATGGGCTGCGCCCCTTGACCCGCCGACCTGCGGGCCGCCCTTGGGCTCCGCCCCCGGCCCCGTCTTTACCTGCGGACCGTGGTGGGCGGACCGTGGGGGGGGGGGGGGGGGGGGGGGGGGGGGGGGGGGGGGGGGGGGGGGGGGGGGGGGGGGGGGGGGGGGGGGGGGGGGGGGGGGGGGGGGGGG
>NZ_JBVIHM010000051.1:0-38367 GCF_055570295.1 Streptomyces sp. NPDC031265 | reverse complement strand
CCGCCCCCGGGAGGGGGAGTGCTGCGCATTCCTCGCCGGGAAGATCGCGCTTCCGCGCGACCACTCCCCCGCCCGTGTCGATCTTGGTGCGTCCCGAGACCTTCCCCCCTCGTGAGGGCATGCGCATGCACGCATCCACTCACTTGCTCACGTGAGTACATGCGTGCATGCGCATGGTGGCTTCGGTTGGGATCTTCCTGCGTCCCATGCGCTTACGCGCATGGTCGGTCTCCCCTCTCCCTGTCCCGTTCTGCGAGCGCTGGCCGGCTCGGGTGGTTGATCAGCCGGAGGGCGAGCCGCGGCCGGAGGGCGAGCCGCGGCCGGAGGGCGAGCCGCGGCCGGCCGGAGTTTTGGTTTTTGGTTTTTGGTTTTTGACCCACTCCCCTATAGGGGCGTACTTCGGTGTGGGGCATGTGGGGCATGGTGGGGCATCGCAGGTCAGGGACTTGCGCGCTGTGGGGCAGGAAGCCGTGCCCCACAGCCAAAAAAGATCATTACCGCAGGTCAGAAGGGGTTTTTGCCGTGCCCCACACGTGGGGCACGGCTGTGTGGGGCACGGTGGGGCATGAGTGTGGGGCATGGAGCCCGGGAGACTGCGGGCGGGCTCGGGGCGCCCGAAAAGTCATGGAATCGGTGAAAAAGCAGGAAGGCGGGCCGGATCGTGTGAGCGCGATCCGGCCCGCGCTCGCGTTTGTGGGGCACGCCGGCCACGACTGTGGGGCAGGGTGCCCCACAAACGCGAGCGGCCCGCCGGGTGGACCGGCGGGCCGTGAGGGAGGGGCGGTTACTGCATGGTCTGTGCGAGTTTGTCCACGCGCTTGCGTAGTCGTTCGTCTTGCTGCCACAGCGCGACCATGGCGCGGAGTCGGGCGGTCTTGTCGATCCGGTCTGTGATCTTGGCCGTTTCCAGTGCTTCGCGCTGCTGCTCTGTGGTGGTGAAGGTGATCCGGGCGGAGTAGAGCGCGCGGGGTCGGTCCTGCTCTGCGGGCATGGTCACGGCCGCACCGACCGGGGTCACCCAATCCCCCTTCTTCTTGACGGGGAAGGTGTTGTCCGGCTCCGCCGCGGTGGCCTTCTTCGCGGTGGCCTTCTTCGCGGTCGCGGTCGCCTTCTTGGCGGTGGCCTTCCTGGTCGCCGGCGCTGCGGTCTTCTTCGCCGGCACCTTCTTCGCGGTCGCCTTCTTCGCCGGCGCCGCGGTCTTCTTGGTGGTGGTCTTCTTTGCCGCCCCGAGCCCGGTAAGACGGGCCAGGATGTCCGCCCCGCCGGCGCCACCCCGCCGCCCGCGTCCCTGCGGAGCCGGCGACGGCTCCGCCGCGGGAGGGTCGGAGGCTCCGGGCTCGCCGGCTTCTGTGGGCGGGTGTTCTTCAGCGGTCATCCCGCGGCCTTCCTCGTGAGTTCGTCCAGTAGATCCCGGCCGTACCGGGCAACAAGGCCGCGCGGGCGCAGCCCGTAGTTCTCCGCCACCTTCGTGGAATCGATCAAGCGGGTTTCCAGCATGTTGACCCCGTACGCCACCACCAGGTCTTCCGCTGCTGAGGCGTTGTTGGTCCCCTTCTTGTAGAAGTTGAAGGTTCCGAAGACAGGGACCCCGATTCCCTCCGCCATTTCGAGCGTGGCGGGGATGCGGTCAAGATCCCCGGGGCGTGCGGGGCACGGCATGAGGACGACGTCCGCGGACTCCATGACTGCCTTCGCAATCTTCAGGGCGCCCGGCGGCGGTCCGTCGATCGCCAAGAGATCAGCCCCGGGCGTGATCGACCCAATGCGTTTCGGGAGGTCTGGAGTCGACAGCCCCAACACGGTGGCGCGCAGCGGCCGGCCCGACTCTTGGGCAAGCTGCGCTTGCCGGACAGCTCCCCCCATGGGGTCCGAGTCGGCAAGGGTGGCCGCGGCTCCACTCTCCGCCGCCGCTTCCGCGAGCGCGATTGAGATCAACGTCTTTCCGGCGCCACCTTTGAGGACGACGACGGCAACAGTGAATGCCATGTGACCAGGGTAGGGCGTGCGCACATGAGCATGTACGCAGACGCGGGACATTCCTCCCGCACCCGTGCGCATGTGCTCACCTGCGCATTCCTCGCATTCAACAGATGATCCGACCGGACCGGGAGGGGAGAGCGTGGCCACCCCTTGCACTTTGCCTCACAGTGAGGCATAGTTGATCGCAGGTCGGGCGGCCCGACCAGAACGAGAGGGGCAATTCATGTTCGAGACCGAGAACCGCGTCGACTCCGCCCGCCCGGTCCACCACGACACGCACCTTTTCAAGGGTCTGGACGTCGTCATGTCGAAGCGGGAGTCTGGCGAGCTCGGGCGCAACGGCGTGATCTCGTACGTCGGTTACAACTCCCTTCTTGGTGAGGTGATCTTGGTTGACTTCCCCGACTTGCTCTTGGAAGGGCTGTCGCGGGAGCGGAGTGAATTCCGTATCCGTACCGACGTCTGATCGTCGGCGCGACGAAGCCCCGACCGGGCACCGGTCGGGGCTTCGTCGTTCCTGGTCGCGGCGTGCGCACATGAGCATGTGTGCGACCCATTGACTTTGCCTCACAATGAGGCATAGTTGAGAGCGGAGCAAGGTACCAACTCCCCGACCAGACCAGAGAAGGACTCTTCCCCGTGATCGCTACCGTGATAGCCGTTCTCGGCACACTCCTTGGCGCGGTTGTCTCCGGCGCCTTCCAGCACCGGGCGGCCGGCCGCACTGAGAAGGTGGCTCATGCGCAGCAGCTCCGCCGCGATCAACTCGAAGCCGTTACCGCGCTCGCGGTGGCGGTGTCGGACCATCGGAGCGCCATGTGGGTGCGCGGGGATGCCGTGATCAAGGGCGACCCGGCCGAACGCGTAAGGGATCTTCAGGCGCAGACGCATGTGACCCGATCCGCGGTGACTCGCCCCCTGATTGCGTTGAAGATCCACGTCACGGACCCGGCGGTCCGGCGTGCCGCGGTCGCCATGGTCACCGTCACCTACGCCATGCGTGACACCTACGACAGCGCCGAATCCCTCACTGAAGCCCGGCGGGCCGCTCTCGAAGCGCATGACCGCTTCGTGGATATTGCCGCCGCCTTCCTGCATGCCTGAACCCCGAGCGCGAGCGCGACGAAGCCCCGACCGTGAGACCGGTCGGGGCTTCGTCGTTCCTGGTCGGAGCGTGCGCATGTGAGCATGAGCCCATGGCTTGCACTTCGCCTCACGGTGAGGCATAGTTGAGTCATCGGGTCGGACGGGCCGGCCGGAGAGAAGGGAGCGACACATGACCGGGAGCGAGAGCGCCACCCATGCCGCGACGGCGGAGCCGGTCAAGGTGGTCAGTGGGTGGATGCGCGACCCGGACGCTTACGACCCTTCGGCGCGGGTCTGTGTGATCAGCCTGAACGGCGAGACCTTCAAGGTTCGTGCCCTCCGGGGTGAGCAGTGGCCCATGGTCGTGCGCCGCACGAATGGCGACTACGTGACCACCGTCGCGAATTGGCGGCGCCTCCCGGAAGAGCTGTCCGCGCGCCTTGCCGGCTCGGGTGAGTGACCCGAGCGCGAGCGCGACGAAGCCCCGACCGTGAGACCGGTCGGGGCTTCGTCGTTCCTGGTCGGAGCGTGCGCATGTGAGCATGAGCCCATGGCTTGCACTTTGCCTCACAGTGAGGCATAGTTGAGTCATCGGGTCGGACGGGCCGGCCGGAGAGAAGGGAGCGACACGTGACCGGGAGCGCCGCCCACACCGTGACGGACGAAGAGTTGGCCCGCATTGATGCCGACAGCGACCGTTACCGCGAGATCTTCAACAGCCTTTGGGCCGGCGGCTTCAGCCCCGACAGCATCCGCCACGGCATGCGCGCCAACGCCGGCGTTGCCTGCCCCGACCACTGCGTCGTGTGCATCCACACCCGCATTCACGCCGGCTGCACCGGGTGCCCCGACTGCTGAGCCCCGAGCGCGAGCGCGACGAAGCCCCGACCGTGAGACCGGTCGGGGCTTCGTCGTTCCTGGTCGGAGCGTGCGCAGATGCGCACTTGCGAGTCAGTCCAGCGGAACGGAGTACCGGAGCGTCCAGCCGGGACCCAACGTGTGGCGGGTGACTTCAACCGCGCGGCCCGCGTCGGTGTACCCCACATGGGTGATCTCCAAGAGCAGAGAGCCGGAGTCGACCCCGAGCGCGTCCGCCTCCGCCGGAGTGGCGGGGCGCTGCGTCACGTCTTCGGTCACCTCCGTCTGGGCAAACCCGGCTTCGGCCATGCGGGAGATGATGCCGCCCACTCCGGTGTCAACCTGTTCGATCCCGGCGGCTTCCGCCACGTCAACGGGGACCCACGTGTCCGCGAGTTGAACCACGCGCTCCCCGTCGTACATGCGGCGCTCGCGGACCACGACGTCCGTCACGTCACCACCGAAGTGGACAGCGGCGGCGGCCGGCGTGGGCTCGCGGCGGACAGTCACTTCGGCGCGGGGCGCCCCGCCGGCGCGGCGGGTCTCTCCCTCGTATGCGCCGTGCGCTCCGCCCTCTTCGCGGCGGGCGGTCCGGTAGCGGCTGCGAGCGTCCCGGAGAATCTGCCCGTCTGCGTCGATCGTGTTCTGTGCCATGTGGTGGCGCTTCCTTCCCTGGTGGGTTGGGGTCAGTGGGTGGGACCGAGATCCCATGTGTACGAGAGCGTCCAAAGGTGGGTCGGCATGACGTGGACGGCAACTTCCACGGCTCGCCCCTCCGCCGTTCGGGCGGTGTGGGTCACCTCGAAGACGCGTTGATCTTCCGCCATGTTCAGGGCGGTGGCCTCTTCGGGCTCGGGGGTGCGCACGTCGATCGTTTCCGTGATCTGCGCTTGCGGGTACCCGAGATCCGCAAGCCGTGACTTGGCGCCCCCGGGTCCCGTGTCCTCTTCTTCAAGGGCGGTCCCGCCGGCGATGTCGACGGGGAGGTAAGAGGTAGCGAGTTGAACCGGCGTGTCATCCGCGAGCATTCGCCGGGCGCGGGAGACCACGGCGGTAACGCCGGGCTCCACCCCCAGTAGCTCCGCCACATGGGTGGGCGGGAGGGCGCGAGAGACAGTCACCTGTGAAACGGGGGTCATGCCGAGTCGTTTGATCTCGGCACCGAAGGCGCCGCGGGCGGCTCCCTCTTCCCTCCGGGCGCGGACGTAGCG
Source organism: Streptomyces sp. NPDC031265 (assembly GCF_055570295.1). Taxonomy (NCBI): domain Bacteria; kingdom Bacillati; phylum Actinomycetota; class Actinomycetes; order Kitasatosporales; family Streptomycetaceae; genus Streptomyces; species Streptomyces sp. NPDC031265. The sequence goes on along the minus strand of NZ_JBVIHM010000051.1, from coordinate 33,232 downwards.
AGCGGTCGTGTCTCGGAAGATCTTGCGGACGATCCGGGCTACGTAGGTGTAGCGCCCGCGGCGCTCCACCAGACCTTCGCCCATGAGCAAGCGGACGGCTTGCCCGACGCTGCTCCGGTTCGTGTCGAAGGTGTCGGCCAACTCGCTGTCGGTCGGTAGCTGTGCACCCGGGGTGTACTCCCCTCGTTCGATGGCTGCGCGAAGCCCGTCCGCGGTCGCGCGGTAAGCGGGTCGCTTCTGTCGCTCGGTCATACGTCGCAGGTTACCAAGAGCTACGTATGTCCCCAAGTGCTAAGCACTTCTTGACTTGCTAAGCACATGGGGGGACACTCACAGAGTGACACCGCGCCATTACCGGCAAGTCTGCGGGGTGGTTGTCGGGTGGCCGTAGGCTGCGTGTCGGGTCCCCTTGGGGGCGTGCGCAAGTGAGTGGATGCGCACGACTCGGAGACCATGCGCATGTGCGCACGTGCTGATGTACGGAACTGGCAAGACAGGCAGTGAAGGGCGAAGAGAAGGAGTGGAAGGCATGGCGAACATGACGCCCGTACCCCCCGGTGGGGTCGAAGGGGACGAAGAGGGGGGCCGGTCGGGTGCCCGTGGGGTGTTCGGGTGGCGCTCGGAGCGCACCGCGGAAGAGAAGGCGGAGCGGCAGACGAAGCGGGTGACGATCACCGGGTACGCGCTGCTGCTGGTGGTCGTCGGGATCGCCGCGGCCATGTCGTGGAACGGTCTCGTGGGCTTCGGTACGGACGTGCTTCACCTGAAGGCACCGTGGGCGTACGGCGTGCCGGTCTCGCTGGACGTGGCCGCGATGCTGTGCGGCTTCCTGTCCCTGCGGGCCGTGATCGCGCACGACTCCGCCGCCGGCCCCCGGCTGTTGACCTTCTTCCTGGTCATCGGCTCCGCGGGCGCGAACTACTACAACGCGGACACCGAGCCGGGCGGGTCGACCGCCGCGGCGCTCTACTTCGGCGCCATGTCGGTGCTGTCCTGGTGGCTCTTTGACGTGGTGCTTCGGCAGATCCGGCGGACCATGCTCCGGCGCATCGGCGCTGTTGAGCGGCCGTTGGCCCGCTTCCGCATCGTGCGGTGGCTGCGCTACCCCCGCGAGACCTTCGACGCGTGGTCCCTGTCCGTGCGCTACGGGCTCACCCGCCCGGAGGACGCGTTGGCGCGGGTGTGGCAGGCGCAGCAGGTCAAGGAAGTGGAAGACCTGAACGGGCTTCCGGAGGGGATCACGAAGGCGGACGCGGTCCGGCTCGCCCTGTCCGCCAAGGAAGGCAACGTCCCCGGCGCAGTCGAGTGGCTGAAGGACCGGGGCATGACCGTGGATCGGTCGTACGCGTACGACATCGCGAAGAAGACACCCCGTGTCGACCCCGCCCCGGTGCCGGCCCAACTCCCCGCGACGGGAACCAACAGCGCCCCGACGCCGTAACCACGGCCCCACGACGGCGCCCGGCGCCGAACCGAACAGCGACACCTACTGACGAACTGGGGGCGGCCGGCTTAGGCCCCGACCGCCCCCGCGACTCATCCCTACTGACGAAGGGTCTGAGACAGTGCCCACGTTCTCACACGACGGCGAGCCGGGCGTAACGCGGATCTCCGCGACTCCCGACACCGCCCCCGGGGCTCCCGACAGCCCCCACACCGCCCCCGACATCGACCCGACGACCCCCAACACCGCCCCCACGGCGCACGTGATGCTGTCGGTCGGTACCGGCGGCGGCAAGGCGAGCATCCGGCAGACGATCGACTTGTTCACCGCGGCCGGCTGGTCGGTGGTCGCGAACGACGGCAAGGCGGACACAGACGGTAACGGGGGGCGGTCCGCATGAATGTGACGATCGCGCTCGCGGGCGTGGCCGCATGGATCGCGTTCCGTAACCGCCACCGCCTCACCGGGCGGGGGAGCGGCGGGCCGGCTCCCGCGGAGCCTCCGCGGTGGATGCCGTACCGGTGGGTGTACCCCCGGACGCGTCGCTTCGCGTACCTGCGCCTGATCCCGACGTGGGTCCGCCGGGCGGCGAAGTGGACCGCGCTCGCGCTGGTGGTCGGGTGGAACATGAACCCGTATCTCACCGTTCTTGCGGCGCTGCTGGTGGGCGGGCTCGGGGCGTACATCGGCCGCCGCACCCGCGACCGCCGGACGCACTTCCGGAACCTGGTCGTGCCGCTGTGGATCACGGTTGCCGGCATGCTGCGGGTCCCGGAGGGCGAGAGCATCCGGGAGTGGCTGCGGGTCCCCTACCGGCTGGAAGCCGACAACGCCCGGGTGACCCTGCGGGTGCCGCGCGACTTCCGCGGCACCGACATGGAGCGTCACGAGATCACGGCTCTCATGGAACGCCGGCTTCCCGGTGAGTGGGAGTCGGAATGGGATTGGGGCGCCTTCCAACTGATCATGAAGCACCCGCCGGCGCCGCCCAAGTTCGTGGCCTTCGCGGACGTCGTGGCACAGCTCATGCGCTCGCCGGAGGCGCGTCCGCTGGTCGGTCTCGGCACCCGCAGCGACGGGGTTCACGGCGACTTCGACCAGGAAGCGCCGCACTGGGCACTGTCCATGGGTACGGGCGGCGGCAAGTCGACGTTCCTGCGGGTCGTGATCTCGCAACTCGCGCGGCACACCGGAAAGCCCGGCGGTGTGGAGCACATCGACATTTGCGACCCGAAGCGCATTTCCCTGAATTGCTTCCGCGGGGTCCCCGGGGTCGACATTCACAAGACCGCGGAAGCATGGGTCCGCATCGTCAAGGAATTCCGCGCGGAAATGGAAGACCGTTACGAAACTCTGGACGAAAACGAAAAGGCGGAATTCCCGCGGCGCTTCCTCGTAATTGAGGAAATGAACAGCTTCACCCGCCTCATTCAGGAGTGGTGGAACTCCATTCGCGAGAAGTCCGACCCGCGCACGCCCCCGGTCATGAACGATCTTGCGTTCATCCTGAACCAGGGTCGACAGGCGAAAATGCACGTGATTTCGATCTTCCAGCAGATGAACGCCCGTGCCGCGGGTGGTTCGGAGGCTCGCGACCAGTACGGCATGAAGATTCTCGCGCGGTTCTCGCCGGCTGCGTGGAACATGCTCGTGGGCACGTATCCGCGCCCGAAGTCGTCCCGCCACCCCGGCCGCGCCATCGTCATGGTGGGCGACGACCAGCGCACCATTCAGATGATTTACATGAGCCCGGAAGAGGCTCGGGAATTCGCGCTGAACGGCCGCAAGCCGACCGATGCCGCGGCCACGTCCCCGGCTACGTCCCTGAGCAAGGCGGGAACGTCCCTGCCAGGATCGACGCCGGTTCTTGTCCCGGGACAGTCCCCGGACATTACGGGACGTAACGGACAGACGGTGATTGTCGCGGACCGTGACGAGAACGGCCGTGTGCCGCTCTTCTCGGTCCCCAATCCCGAGCCCGACCCCGAGCCGGAGCCGATTACCGGACTGAAGAACGCGGCGGAATTCCTCGGCATGGAATGGGAGGCATTCAAGAAGGCACGACAGCGCGACCCGATCGCCGGCGAATTCCGCCGCGGAACCTCCCCGGCGTGGGAGCCGGCCGCACTCACGGAATGGCACTTGAACCGCCCCCGCGCGGGCGCCCGGACGCTGAAGGAAGGTGCGGCATCGTGAACACCTACGACCCGAACGCGCTCCCGGGAGAACTCACCAAGCACATTCCGGCGGATCTCTTCAAGCAAATGCCCCGCGCCGAAGTCGTCGTCCCCTCCGCGGTCGTCCCGGCCGAATACGCCGCACGCCAGAACCTGAACGTGGTTTCGGTCGTCACGGCGGACGGCCGGGAGATCATCGTGGACGTGGACGCATTCGCGGAGCGCGCCGTGAGCACGGTCGTTCAGCGCAAGCCCATTCCGCGGTGGGTCATTTCGACCGCCATTCTCCTACCGGTCACTTCGGGGAGTTTCACGCTCGCGGCGTGGGGGCTCTCGCTCACCACGGCGTGGATGTTGGCCGCGGCGGAGTTCATGCGGCAACTGTTCTACGCCGCACTTGTGATCGGCGCCGTGCTCGGCATGTTCGCCCTGTCCCGCTCCGCGAAGGGAGCCGGCGGGCCGGTCACGGTCTCCGCGACCGCCGTATCCCGCGGCTTCCTCGGCAAGGCGACCGCCACCGCAACCGCGATCGTCCGCCGGCGCTGAAGCACCCCCCCCGCCCCGCCCGACCGGCCCACAACGGCCGCACCGGGCGGCGCGGGGGAGGCGACCGGCCCGCCCCAACTCCCCACCGACGACAGCCCACGGCCCCACCCCACCGCAACTTCACCTCACGGTGAGGCGCCCCGCGGTGCGTCTGTTGCGCCTCCCCCTCCGCCCGACCGGCCCACAACGGGCCGCCCCGGGCGGTGAGGGGGGTCCGGAAGACCGGCCCCACGACTGAACGAAGGGAGCACACCGCATGACCCACAACGACACCACGGCGCCGATCGGGCACAGGATCGCGGACCTTCTCGCCCTGATCTTCACGCTGAAGCGCACCCGCCGTTGCCCGCAGGGGTGCGGCGTGGTGATCCGTTTCCGCTGCGTCTCGGACGCGGAGGCGAAGCGGTTGACCACGGTCGCCACCGACCACGCCGGCCGCCACCAGTGGCGCCCGATCGGGGAGGCGCAGTGATCCCGGCGAGCGCCCGCGCGGCCTTACTCGGGGTCGCACTGGGGGGCTCGGTGATCGGGCTCCGCGCCGCGACCGGCATAAGCGCCGCGGTCGTGATCCTCGCCTTCCTCGCCACGGTCGCCGTTCCGGTGTGGTTCGAACTCCCGCTCCCGGGCGGCCCGTTGCGCACCGACCAGCACGACGACGACCCCCGCGAGAACTGACCAGAAAAAACCCCGCCCGCCCTCTTCAACTTTGCCTCACAGTGAGGCATAGTTAAGTCATCGGCCGGACAACCGGCCCGAACCCCAAGGAGACACGCGAATGGGCCTCTTCAGTGGCAAGTCCAGTGCCCGCGCCGCCTACACCACGGAGCCCGGCACGGACCCCGAGAGCGGTGAAGCCGTCGTCAACCTGCGCAGCGGCATGACCGGCGGTCACATCGTGTCCAGCCACGCCACGAAGAAGGAAGCGAAGGCGGAGGCGGACCGGCTCGCGGGGATGTGGGACGCACTCGACAACTGACCCGCTGTCGGTTGCCCGATCCGCCCGACCGGCCGCACGACGGCCGCCCCGGGCGGTGAGGGGAGCCGGACAGCCCGGACCCGTCGAACTTCAAGGAGTGCACATGGCCCGCTTCGCCTCTGGCCAGTCCGTCACGGTCACGAACCCGGTGCAGCCCACGAAGCACAAGGGCGGAGAGACCGGCGTGGTGATCAGCACGAATGCGGCCCTTATCGGGGGCGTCCCGATCGAACTGGTTCAGATCCAAGAGGACGCGGACGGCTCCCTGTCCTGCGTCTACCCGCAGGAACTCACCTGATCAGCACCGCAGTGCCACCCGGCGGCCCGCCCGGAGCCGGCCGCCGGCCCCAACCCTCCCCGCCCGCGTCTGACGTGGTCCCCCTCTCCGCCCGACCGGCCCGCAACGGGTCGCCCCGGACGGAGTGGGGGCCGGACAGCCCGGACCCCGATCAACCCGACGAAGGGAAGCAAACGCATGGCACAGGTTGACGTCGCACGCAGGAAGCTCGAAGCGGTCCGCAGGGGCGAGGTATGGCCGCTCACCGCCGGCGAGAAGGCGCGTCTGTTCGCGCACATCGGGCGCGGCGCCGCGAAGGTCGTCCGCGGCAAGTCCACGACGAAGGCGGAGGCGGCGGCGGACCGGGTCGTGGCGGACGCGGAAGAGCGACTGAAGGCGGAATACGACGTCTTGGAGTCGGCCCGCAAGTCGAAGATCCGCGACAAGGCGAAGGCGAAGGTCGAAAAGGGCTCCGGCTTCTCGTGGTGGTAGTCCCCACCCCCTCCCACACCCCCCACGTTCAGCGCGACGGGGGAGGGGCGCCCGCCCTTCCCCCGACCAGCGGCACACAGGAGTGATCAAGGAATGACACGGATGGACGTCGCGGAGGCGGCCAAGGGGGCGGAAGCCTTCGTGGGGCTCGCGCTCGCGGAGTACGTGGACGAAGAGAACCGCGAGCACAAAGAGGCGGAGACCCGCGAGAAGGGTCGGGTCCTGAAGGTGAAGGACACGGCCGCCGCGGTGGCCGAAGCCGTCTTCGGACAGAAGGCCGCGGCCCTGGTGGCGCTGCTGGAGTGGGAGGTGACCCCCGTCCAGTCCGCCCCGGCGCAGATCGCGGAGGCGGCGGTGAGCCTCCCCGCCGGCCCGTACTCGGTGCTGCTGGTCTTCCGCGGATGCATGGACGACGACCCGGCGGTCATGAACCAGTCCGGTGCGCTGTTCGTCCGCCGCGAGTGCTACGCCCCCGGATGCACGGCGCACGTGACCCTGGTGGACTCGCTCGCGGAGCTTGGGGCGGTGCTCACCGCCCACGCCTCTTACGACTTGGACGAACGGCACGACGCGCCGACCCCGCCCAAGGAGTGGTCCGAGCCCTTCGACCCCCGCACCGCGTAGGGCGGCCGGTCATGGGACTGCGGAACCTCTTCGGTGGCGGCGGCAACTCGGACCCCGAGCCCGCCGCGGACAGCGCGACCGCCGCGGAGTTGGCGGAGTTGGGCCGTGAGTACGCGATTGCCAAGCGCCACGGCGACCGCAAGACCGCGAACCGGATCACGCGCACGCTCGGCAGCACCTACGCCGACACGGACGCGACCCCGTTCCGGGAGGCGCGCGACGCGTACGACGCGATCCCGCCCGCCTACAGCAAGCCGCGGCGCCGTCGCGGCAGCAAGTGAGGGGGCGGAATGGACACGCCTCCCGGTCAGTGCCGGCAGTGCTGGCAGCACGCCTACGACAAGAGCATCCACCGCAGGTTGAAGCCCAAACAGGACTGCCCGCAGTGCGTGGACCACATGAACAACGGCTGCGGTTCGATGATCGTCCCGAAGAAGAAGTCCACGTGGTGGTGACGAACCACAGCACGTGACCGGCCCCCGGGGTGGCCCGATACGGCCAAGCATCCGCCACCCCGGCGCCGGCTCCCCAACGGAACCGAAGGAGAACGTCAATCATGCAGCACATCCACACCCACGGCGCCGCCGCCGGACTCTGCCCGGAGTGCTTCGGCTTCCCGGTTGTGGCGGTCGCGGCCAGCAAGCGCGCCGCGAACGGCTCCCGCCGGCTGAACCGCGTCTACTGCGGTACGTGCAAGGGCTCCGGCAACGCCCCCGCCACCACCCCCTCCGCCCGCGTCGTGGTGCTCGCCGGAGCGGCGGCATGATGCCCCCGGCCGCTCCCCGCAACGGGATGACCGTGCTTGATCTGTGCTGTGGCGCCGGCGGTGCGGGCATGGGGTACTACCTCGCCGGCTTCGACGTCGTGGGCGTCGACCTTCACCCGCAGCCCAATTACCCCTTCGAGTTCCACCAGGGCGACGCGATCGAATTCGTCCGCAAGCACGGCGCGGCCTTCGACCTGAAGCACGCCTCTTGGCCGTGCCAGCACCACACGACGCTCACGAAGGGCACCAACAAGGGGCGCGAGTACCCCGACCTGATCCCCGCCGGGCGCGCGGCCATGCTCGAAGCCGGCGGCCCGTACGTGATCGAAAACGTACAGGGGGCGCCGATCCGCGCGGATCTGACGCTGTGCGGGGAAATGTTCGGGCTCGCGGTCATCCGACACCGCAAGTTCGAGATCCACGGCTTCCCCACCCTTCAGATGCCCCACCTTCGCCACCGCGGCCGGGTCGCCGGTTGCCGTCACGGCGAGTGGTTCGACGGTCCTTACTTCGCGGTCTACGGCGACGGTGGCGGCAAGGGCACCGTGGCGCAGTGGCAGACCGCCATGGGGATGGACTGGACGGACGTCCGCAAGGAGATTGCGGAGGCCATTCCGCCCGCCTACACCCGGCACATCGGTGAGCAGTTCACCGCCCACACGGCGGCGCTCGCTCCGACCCCGGAGGGCGTGTCATGACCACCGCCACGGAGGGCATGACGGCCGCTCACGCCGACGTGAAGGCGGAGATTGCCCGGACGGACAACAAGACGGCGCTGTTGCTCGCCTTCGTCGGCGCGGTGCTCGCCGGAGCATGGACGATCGCCCGTGACCTCCCACTGTCCGCCCCCGTCGTCGTGGCGGGCGGGCTCGGTATGGCGCTGCTGGTCGCGGCGGCCGGTCTGCTGCTGTCGTCGGTCCGGCCGAACACCCGCGGCGGGCGCGGCTTCGTGCTGTGGGCCACGCTCACCGCGGAAGAGATCCCCGCCGCCGTGAGCCGGGACCTTGCCGCGGACATCGCGGGACTGTCCCGCTTGGCGCTCGCCAAGTTCACCCGCCTTCGCCGCGCGGTCGACCTGATCCGCGCCGGCGGCTTCCTTCTCGTTCTCGCTGTCCTGGTCGCACTGGGGGGCACGGTATGAGCACCGACGGAACGCGCCGGCCCCTGCGGGTGGTCGGCGCCGACGAAGCACCGCATGACACCCCGGCCGTGGTCCGGGACGGCGCCGCCGCCCCCGAGCCCGCCGGCACCCTGAAGTTGACGGGCTCGGAGACCGTGGCCGCGATCCGTCGCGAACTCGCGGTCGTCAACGCCCTCATGGCCTCCCACCCGGACCTCACCCCGTTCGGGGCGACGGACTACGCGGACGTTCCCGGGCTCGGGAGCACGGTCATGGTCCACCTGCCCACCAGCGTGGACGTACTGAAGTGGGCGCGGGCGCTGAAGGCGATTGCGCACGACTCCGGGCGCAGCCACTACGGCCGCACCGCCCCGACCCCGACCAGCGCCACCCTGCCGGATTGGATGTGGTGGCGCGTCGTCTACGCGGACACGAAGGCGGTCGGGGTTCAGATCCGGCTGTGGTCCATGGAGACCTCCGGCCACGCCCGCATTGCCGAACTCGCCCTTGCCGGGTGGGTGCGCGGGGAGGCGGAGTCATGACCGCTATCGCCACCTTCACCGCGGACTCCCCCCGCATCCCGGCACTGTGCGCCGCTGCTGAGATCGTGTTTGCGGCCACCCCGGACGGTCTCGTGATGATCGACACCGTGGCCGTGGACCGCGCGATCAACGGCACCCCCGCGACGCTCACCCCGGACGAAGCCCGCATGGCGGCCCACCTGGGAATCACGGCCGGTCTGACTCGCGCGGTCGTCGCGGCCCGGGTCGGGGTCTGCGAGCGCACCCTTTACCGCTGGTTCCCGACCGAGAAGCGCCGGGAGCCGATCGTGTGCGGCACCCGACAGGGCTACGACCGCCACAAGCGACGCAACGAAGACGCGTGCGGTCGGTGCCTGAAGGCGTACGCGCTCGCCTACCGGTGGTACCGCATGCACGGCACGTACGTGGGCGCCCCCGCATTGACGGACCTGGTGGGGGTGGCGGCATGACCGTCTTCGTTGACGCGATCACCGACTATGGCGACGTCGCCCGACGTCGCGGTCTGCGGTCGACACAGTTCGCGCACCTCACCGCCAACACCCCGCAGGAACTGCACCACTTCGCGGCCCGCATCGGGCTGAAGCGGGCGTGGTTTCAGAACGGCGACAACGTGCGGTGGCACTACGACGTCACGCCGGGCAGGCGTGCCGCCGCCTTGCGAGCCGGAGCCCGCGAGATCGACCGGCGCGGGCTCGCGGACCTCATGGCCGCACGCCGCGCCGCCGGGCTGATCGGCTCCGGCTGGACGGACGGGCAGACGCTCACACTCACCAGCACCGTGACCGCGGTGGAAGCGCGCACGACCGGACAGGGGGCGCCGTGGGCCGTTGCCGCGGTCGACGGCCCCACCGGACCGGCTGAATGCCACGTCTTCCCCGCCACATACCGACAGTGCGGCGCGCTGCTGGTCGCGGACGCCCAACTGTCCATCGCGGGGCGGGTCGACACCCGACAGAACCCGCCCGTGGTCACCGCCATGGAGATCACGCTATGGGCGGACGCCCCGCCGGCCACCCCCTCCGCTCCCGCGTCCGCGGAGCCGGAAGTGGTGCCGCTCGCGCCCCCCATCTTCGGCAACGCCAACGGGTGGGCGGACGTCGTACAGCGGGCGGGGGACGTCTGCCAGTGCTCCGGCCAGTGCGGCGCCACCCACCGCAAGACCGGCGGACGCTGCGACGCCCGGCACGGCGCCTACGCCGGCAAGGGTTCCCCCCCGATCCGGCTCGAAGCCGCGCCGGAGGACCCCACCATCCCCGAGCACATCGCGGCCCGCATGACGGCCGATCAGCTCATGGCGTGGTGCGCGAAGTGCCGGGCGGACGCGGTGAACAAGGCCAAGGGGCCGACCCGCGGGAAGAAGGCGCCGCCCCCGCAGTCGGACGCGCTCTTCGAGATCGAACCTCCGGCGCCCGCGAGTGCGCCGACCCTCTAGGCGCCGAACGGGTCACCCGCCGGGCGTATTTGCCGACACGCCGGGCGGGTGCTCGCCAAATGGACAGCGAAGATCCACCCGTAACGCTAGGGTTCGGAACGTCGTTGTTCGGAACGCCACAGACACAACAGATGGGGGAGGGCACATGACCAGCAATAAGCGCCGTGCCGGCGCCACATTCGCGGAGATTGCCGCGGCCGGCGCCACATCGCACACCACGGTTCGCCGGGTCTTGGTCGCTGCCTTCCCTCACCTTCTCGGCAAGGGACGCAACGCGATCCCCCGGGACGTGGGCGACCTAGTGGCGCGGGCGTTCAAGGGCAAGGCGTTGGATCAGTCCGCCGGTCGTTTGCTCGGGGAGGACCCGGCCGCCGTGCTCGCGGCGGCGGAGGCTCTTGCCGAACTCGCCCGGCGACGACTCGCGGAACAGCAAGACGGCCCCGTGGCCGCGTAGGACTCCGCACCGCCCGAATCCGCGGGCGGCGCCGATTCGACCCCCGAACAGCACTTAGCGCCCCGTACGACGGACGGCAATCCGTCTGGGGCGCTAGGCCAGAAACCCGGTTACCAGCCGGGCGGGGGTGGGATCAGCAATCCCTAGCTCTGATTGGGACTGTACCCGATGAATCAGACCGTACGCAGCGGCACCGATGACCGCGCCTCACTCCGTCGCATCAAAGATGCGCTTAGTGATAAGGGATGCAACCCCCGGGGCAGGGGTGACCATCTTGACGCGCAGTGCCCCGCCCATGAGGACACCCGCCCGTCCCTCTCCGTGGACTGGTCGGATCGTGTCGGCTCCGGCGGTGCCGGCGTCAAAGTCTGCTGCCAAGTGGGATGTTCCACCCCGGACGTGGCCGCGGCGCTTGAACTGTCCCTTGCGGATCTGTACGACGTCCCGAAACAGCGCGCGTACAGCGGCCCGCGCCCCGCTCGCACGACCACACCCCGTAACGGCGCACAGCTGAAAAAGGTCACGCCCCGTAAGGAGTCCACCCGCACGGAGGACAGCCACAAGCACGCATTCAAGCGAGTCGAGTCGTACGTCTACACCGACGCGAACAGCGTGATCACGGGCGAAGTCATCCGCCGGGTGTGCCGCGAGTGCGGAGAGAAGTCGTTTGCACAGCGCCGCCCGCTCGAAGGCGGCGGATGGGAGTACAAGGCACCGACGCAACGCCCGCTGTACCGCCTCCCCGAAGTGCTCGCGGCCATTGCCCAAGACCGCGCCCCCATCTACGTGGTGGAAGGCGAGAAGGACGCGGACATTGGCGCGAAGGTGGGCGAAGTCGTCACCACCAACCCCGGCGGCGCCGGCAAGTGGCGCCCCGAGCACACGAAGACGCTCGCGCGAGCCCGCCGGGTCGTCATCGTCGCGGACCGCGACAAGGAAGGCACCGGGTACAAGCACGCCGCGACCGTGCGGGCCGCCCTGGTCGCTGAAGGCATGGACCCGGGCGCCGTCGCGATCGTGGAAGCCGCGACCGGCAAAGATCTGTACGACCACCTTCAAGCCCGTCACGGGGTCGAAGAGTTGGTCCCGGTCCCCGCCTCCGTGCTGGCCTCCGCGGTCGCTCCCGCCACGGTCCCGGCGACGCCGGACGAAGAGGGCGACGGCGCCGAAGTGATCCCCTTCCAGCGCCGCGGGTCCGAACCCGGTGACGCCGGCGGGTCCGACGGCTCCGGCGACGCGGGCCGCGGCAAGGGCGGCGGCGGCGGGAACGGTGGCGCCGGCGGCGGCGCGGGCCGCTCGAAGTCGGAACTTGTACCGGTCCCCGGAATGAAGATCGGGTGGTACCACGACCCGGCGAACGGGAACATCCTGCACTCACCCGGCAAAGACGCCCCCTTCTCGCGGATCGGCACCGTGCCGGAGGTCTTGGGCCGCGTCACCTATCGCGGCGCGGACGGCCGCCATACCCGCATCGCGTACCAACTCGCCACAGCCGAAGGCGCCCCGCGGATCGTGTCGGAATTCGATATCGACTCCGGGGCGTGGGCCGGTCTGCTGGGACGTCCCGCGCCGTCCGGCCGGGATGAGGCTTCGGCGTACGCCCGACTGATCCGCGACCGGGGCGCCGCCGCCCCCGAAGTGCCGGCCACCACGTCCGTGGCGCCCAACGGCGACATGGTCATGCCGGAGGCGGACGCGCAGGAACTCGGATACCGACAGCTCCGCGGACCCGAAGAGGACGCGCGCATGGCGTGGCGCCGGGTCGGGGAGCTGTCCGCGGCCACGGAGCGGACCACGCTCGCGCTCGGGGAGATCTTCGTGGGGCCGGTCGTCTCCCGGTTGCTGTCGGTCCCGCCGCACGTGCTGAACCTCGTGGGTGGCCCGCAGCAAGGCAAGAGCACCACACAGTTCGTACAGGCGTCGCTCTTCGGCTCCCCGTCTGATGAGTACGAGATCATGAAGCCGTGGAACACCACGCCCAACGGACTGCCCGGGGTCCTGATCGAAGCGCGCTCGCTTCCGATGGTGCGTGAGGAATTCAGCACGTCGGGCCTGTCCACGATCGACGGGGAAAAGCTGCTCTCCCGCATCGTTGGCGGGTGTGTGCGCTCGCGGTCGACGCGGACCGGCGGCCGGGCGCCGTCGCTTGGGCGGTGGCACTCTTCGCTGTCGTCCAGTTCGAACCGCTCGCTTCGCCGCAAGGGGCAGACCGAAGACCTTGCCGCCCGCCTCTTCGAGATGGAAGTCCCGTTCTGGGGGAACGACGGCGCGGACGCGGCGCGACGTGCCGACGAAGCGGAAGCGCTCGCCATGGAACACCACGGGTGGCCGTTCGAGTGGGCCGTGCGTGCCAACTTCTACACCGCCGCGAAGGTCCGCGAGTGGCAGCAACTCCATGCAGAGATCACCGGGCGCCTGTCCAACGCCCCGGGCGGTCTCGAACTGACGATTGCCCGCGTCTACGCGGCGTGGGTGCTGGGTGCCTACATGCTCGGGGACGTCCTAGACCTCCCGGCGTTGGGCAAGAGGGCGGAGGAAGACGCCATGACCGAACTTCCGGACGCGGTGGCGGAGGCGTACGACGCGCACGTGGGGCCGGGTGCCTCGCTGTGGGAGGCGGTTTCCGAAGCCGTCTTGCGCGACCCGTCGTCGTTCCCTTCGGCGTACAGCATCACCCAAATGCAGGAAGTCAACGAAGGCCGCGCGATCCTCGGCTATCAGACGGACGGACACTTCCACCTGTCCCCGAAGGCACTGACAGACATCACGGAGGCGGTGGGCATCGCGACACCGCAGCCGGGCTTGAAAGACCTCCGCGCCCGCGGCGTGCTGATCCCGGGGGAGGGGCGCCACTGGACGCGCAAGCCGTCCACGGTGCCGCTGCGCAAGGCTCTTCCGGTCCCCCGGTTCTACACGTTCAACCGCGCCGCGGCGGACGCGGCCTTCGGTGGACCCGACGACACCGACCCGACCGGCTCGAAGCCGTCCACGACCCCGCCCGCGACGTCGCCCGGCGGCCCGACGACTCCGGCCCCCGGGTCGACCCCGCCCGCCCCGCCGGCCCCCGCGCCGGCTCCGGCCGGACCGGCGGCCGGGTCGACCATGGGCGGACCGAGCGCCGCCGCCACCCTCTCCGCTCCCGCCACCCTCTCCGCTCCCGCGTCCGTCTCGACTCCCGCCCCGCAGCCGGCGGCCCCCGCCGCGGCTCCGGTCCCGGCGCAGCCGGCCCGCCCGGCGGGCGGCGGCCGTCGCGCCTTCACCGCGGGCGCGCTGGTGGTCGACTCCATGGGCGGGTGGCTGTCCGGGTCGGTGCAGTGCCTCCCGCTCCCGGAGCGGCTGGACTCGCTCGGGGACGTCTTGGAGTGGGCGGACAGCCTCACCCTGGGGTGGCTGCGGGAGAACGGACAGCGCGACGACGGACAGGTATGGATCATGCCGGACGTCGCGGCGCGGCTCGGTCTGCCCGCGGAGCCCCCGGAGGAAGGCAGCAAGCCGGCCCGCGAGCACCGCGCGTTGGACGCGGCCCGCGCCGCCGGGTGGACGATCACGGATCTTCGGGCATGGATGACGGCCCGCCGTGGCGCCGGCCGTTACCTGCGGATCTCGGTCGCCGGGTGGCAAGACGCGTTCGGGTGCCCGCTGCTGGACGGCGAGCCCGGCGGCGGTGAAGTCGCCTTCCGTATCGGGGAGTACGCCAACAGCGTGGGCACCCTGTACCACGTCTCACCGCAGGTGACCGGCGTCGACCTGAACGAGACCTTCAAGCGGAAGATCAATCTTCCGCGGGAGGCGCCGAAGCCTCCGCGGCCGGCCATGGTGCGCACGCTCGAAGAGGCGTTCACCTGGTCGCGCAAGCCCACCGCGGAGGAAGCCCGTATGGCCATGGTCGCGGCGTACGACGCGAACGCCATGCACGTGGGCGCGGCGCAAGCGGTTGATCTCGGGATCGGGCCGTCCCGCCACATCGATGGGCCGACCGACTTCGACCCGAGCGTCCCGGGGCTGTGGAAGCTGGAAAACCTGCGGTGGGAAGAGGACTCCCGCCTTCCTGATCTGCTGTCGCCGGTCACCCGCTCCGTGGGGCGCGGCGCGTCCACCCGGTGGTTCACCACGCCCACGGTCAAGGAACTCGCGGCCATGGATTACGAGATCCGGCCCGTTGAAGCGCACGTGTGGGATGAGCGCACCCGCTACCTGAACCCGTGGGCGAACCGGCTCCGCGACGCCCGCGGCGGTGTCCTTCCGGCGGCGCTGGACGGCGACCCGGACGCGGCGGCGGTGCTGGACGCGGTCAAGGCCACGTACACCCGCACGCTTGGCTATCACGCCAGTGAGAAGGCGGGCCGGTACTACTACCCGTATTGGTGGCTCGCGGTCGTCGCCACGGCGCGGGTGAACCTCTTCCGCAAGATCCGCAACGTGGCGAAGAAGGAAGGCCGGTTCCCGCTCGCGATTGCCACTGACTGGGTGCTGTACGCGACGAACGAGACCGACCCCGAGCGTGCCATTCCGCAGGGGCTCACCCTTGGGCGCGGTCTCGGACAGTTCAAGCACGCCGGCGCGGCACCCATGGACATGGTGGCGCCGCTGCTGGTCGACCAGCCCAACGCCAAGCAAGTGGGCGCCGTGGTCGAAGCCGTGGAAGGCAACTCCGGCACCACCAACGACGGGGAGGCGTAAGCGATGTTCAGGAGGAAGGCGAAGCGGGAGACCGCGGACGCGCTCTATCAGGGGATCTCCCGCAAGGGCGACCCGAGCAAGGGCACCCCCGGCGAAATGGTCGCGGCCGGCGAAAGCGTGCTCGGGTCGAAGAAGGCACTTGCCGAACGGCTCGGGGTGTCCGAGCGCACCATTCAGCGGTGGGCGTCCGGCGAGTCCAAGCCGCGGTTCGGCAACGCCCGCAAGCTGAAGGGCTTCGTACGCAACGACCCCGACATGAGGCGGGCGCAACTGTCCAGCCTCCGTGAAGCCCGCATCCGGAACCAGGGGAGCAAGGTCAAGGCGAAGGGCGAAATGGGCGTGAGGGCGGCCGGGAAGAAGTACCGCCGAAACCGCGAGATCGAAGCGGAGCTGTCCGGCGACGCCATGTCAGAGATCATGGAGCGGTGGTTGGAAGGCGACGACGCGGGCGCGCTGGAAGCCCTGAACGAAGCGCTCGGGAACGAGTACGTGGGCGGCTTCGAACTCGCGGACGTTCTCGAAGGTCTCGAATTCCCGCGGTAGCCGCGGGACATGGCGGGCGCTCCGGACTCACCTCCGGGGCGCCCGTCGTCGTTTCCGGGGACGCGCCGCCCCTCACCCCTTCCACTTCGCCTCATAATGAGGCATGGTTCTAGTGGGGCACCCGTCCCGCCCACCATCCCGCCCGCCCGCGTCGACTGGACGCGCGGGCCGCAACCCCACGAAGGGAGCCCGATCCGTGCCCGACAGCAACCCCGCCGCGGAGTCGAGAGAGACCGCGACGGAGGCGGAAGAGTCCGCCACGATGACGCTCGCGGAGGTGACCGAGTACATCGGTGCGACGTCCACCGGGTCCGCCCGCAAGACGCTGAGCCGTTGGGGCATTGCCGCCATCGGGCGCGAGCCCGGCCGCGGCGGCGCCTCCCTGTACGACCGTGCGGAGATCCGGGAGGCCAAAGCCGGCCGCCCTGGTCGCGGCCACCGCAGCGACCTGAAAGACAAAGAATCTTCCCCCGACTCTTCCACTTCGCCTCAGAGTGAGGCATAGTTGAGTCCAGAGCCGGAGACCACGCCGGCGCCGGAGAAAGGGGGGCCAATGGCCCGCACGGTTCTGACTGACGACCAGTACAAGGCCGCATGCAGCGCCGCCGCGGGCGCGCTCCGCTCCGCCGGAGTCGGCTCGGTCGCGATCGGTGACGCGGTGGCCGCGGCGCTCGCGACCGTGGGCATGCTCACCCCGCCGTTCGACCCGGACCCCGACACGTGCACCGCGATGTTCGCGGACCCGGCCGGCGACTGGTGGCAGTGCGGGGACGACCCCGACCACGACGGCAACGACCACGACGGCGGGGATTGGGCATGGAGTGACGGCATGCCCGACACGATCCCGCCCCGCACGAACAGCGACGGGAGCTGAAGTCATGGCATCGCGGCGCAGGGGTGACGGCCCCCTGATGACGTTCGTCAACCTGGTGGGGATCTTCTCGCCGGTCATCGTGGGTGCGCTCTTGCTTGGTCGGTATCTCGGCTAGCCGGAGTTCTCCCGCGTCCCGACGACCGCCCCACCGCTCGAAGTGACGCAGCACACGCCCCGGGCGCCCATTTCTGGACTGTCCGGGGCGTGGCATTTCGCAACCCTGATCACCAACCCATGGGGCGCCGGGTCACCGCCCGGTGCCGGAGAGAGGGACACCGCCGTATGGCCAACCACACCGTGAGCGAGACCAACTCTGTTCACGTGACCAGCGCCGACAGTTACCGCGTTTCGATCACGGGGTTACTCACCCCCGAACACGCGAACTTCGCGGTCATGGAAGAGACGATCAAGCCGGAGCACCGCCGCCCGGACGGGTACGGGCTCGCGCTGCTGGAATCGGAAGAGCACAGCGTGATGTACGTCGGTCCCGTCCAGCAGATCACCGAATACCAGGGCGCGAAGGAGACCGGCGGCGCCCCGCTGGACGTGACGCAGGGCGTCATGTACGACCGTTGGCCGCACGGGGAGGGGTGGAACGACTACATCCCCCGCAACACGTGGAACCCGGGCGGGGAAGGCATCATCACGTCGTTCGCCCACCCGCAGGGCGGCAAGGTCTACGTGTACGAGTACGTCAAGACCGACGACGACGGCAACCGCGTCCCCATGGTCACGCTCCACTGCGAACAGTGCCACAACATCTCTGAAGGCTTCGGGGGCGGCGGGGAGGGGGCGCGCGAGAACCGCGGCCCGCATGATCGGCGGTGGACCGCCCGCCTTGCCCGTATCCACATCCGCCGGCCCCAAGACGAGTGCCGGCCCACGGACCCCCGCTTCGCGGAGGCGGTCACCGCGGTCATGAACGCCGAAGACGGCGGTAACCGGCCGGTCGTGACGGCGGAGTCCAGTTGCGCGACCACGGGGGCGTGCTCGCGCATCCGTCACTTCCGCGCCGCCGCGGGCTGAAGGGGGCATCGACGTGTTGCGCAGGAACCGCCCCACCTACACCGTGACGGCCGAAGAGTTGTCACAGCCGGCCATTCCGCCCCCGACTCCGCCGCGCGAAGTCGTCGGGATCACGCTGGACGAACTCGCCGTGTTGGAGCGGGTGTTGCTCTACGCCCGCGAGCGCAAGCGTGCATGGGCCTATTCGGTGGGCACCCATGACACGGAGCTGATCGCGGAGCTGTACCGGCGGGCCGGCGCGGCCTCCGCGGTCGACCCGGACCCCGACCGGGCGCGCGTCCCGCTCTACCGCGACGAATTCGGGGAGCTGGAAGGCGCGATCCGCGACATTGAGCGATGCCACGGAGACCGCAAGGCCGAAGGGGAGGCGCGGCAACTGCTGAACCGCGTCAACGCCCTATTGGGGCAGGCTCGCGCGATCACCCACATGGGCGGTACGCCGGTCTTCACCCCCGACACCCCGCCGCCCCGCCCCGCGCTCTCCCCGCAGGACTGACCGAAACGTCCAGCGTTGTCGGTGGTGGTCGCTACTCTGCCGAGCATCCCCACGACTGCGGACACATGACGGGCCGCCCCCATTGGAGTTGGGGGCGGCCCGCTCCACATCATGACCCACCCACCCTGAGAGGAGATCCGTACATGCCCGACCCGGAGTTTGACCAGGAAGCCCCCTCCGCACAGTCCCCCGGCGCGCTCGCGGAGCGGCTGCGGGCGGACATCCTTCAAGCCCGTACCGCCTTCAGTCGCGCCCGCCTTCAGCACGGGGAGGGGAGCCCCCAATGGCGGGCGGCGGAAGAGCAGTGGAGCCCGCGCCAAGCGATCGTTGACGCGGTGGCCGAACAGCGCGGGGTGCGGCCCGAAGAGGTGGAACTGACCCGGGTGTCCGCACACCAACTGATCTCCGCCGCGCGGGCGGTCCGCTCGAAGGTCACGGCCGCCACCCCGGCCGCGGACTTCCTCGCTGCGACCGCCTTCCTTGACGCTCCGCCGGCTCCGGCCGGGGGACTCCCGGAGTGGAGTCCGGAACCGCCTTCCCGGTTCGTGCGCGTCGACCCTGCGGAGCTGGACGACGAACAGCGGCGGTGGCTCCCCGACCCGATCCCGGCAAACGTGCGGGTGCTGCGCTGTACGGCGTGCGGACAGATGCGGGCGGAGATCCCGGAGCGGGGTGTGGACCCATGGAAGGACCACGACGACGAATGCGCCGGGGAGCCCGACGAAGACGACGACGACCAGTAACCCCGCGCCAAGTACCGCCGTACGGCCCCCCGGAGGATTCCCCGGGGGGCCGTACGGGTGTTCGGCGTAGGGTCAACGCATGAGGACAGGGGGAATAGTGGGGCACCAATTGGCGGCCCCATGGGATCAGTTGCGAGACCTTCCCGGCTACGCGCTCCCCGGCGGCGGTGGGCTGTTGCTCGCCCTTGCGTTGATCGCGTACGCCATGAACGACAAGGGCGGCGGCCGTGGGCCGAACAAGGAACTGAACGAAGCGATAGAGCGGGCGGTGGGCGGGTTCTTCCGCACGATCGGCCGGTACGTCGCCGGCCGGGATCTCGCCGGCGAACCGCGCACCACGGCCACGTGGTGGCGCTCGGGGGTCCTGGTCGACGTCGCCGGCGGACCGGCCGCAGCGATCGGCGCCGCCTCCCCAACCCGCCCTCCCGCGTCCGTGGTGTCTCTGTCGAAGAAGTCCCCGGGGGCACTCGCTCGGGCCGCCCACGGGGCCGTGGTGCCCTTCGCGGCGGCATGGAGCGTCATAGCCAGCATGGGCCGCGCGCTCGCGGCATGGAGCCGTTGGCCGCACGCCGCGCGCTCCGCGGTCCGGCTCGCCCCCTTCGTCGCGGCGTGGGGACTGTGGCGCTTTCCCGAGCCGGCCCGACTCGCCCTGATCGGTGCGGGCGTGGTCGTGCTGCTGGTCGCATTCACCGGACCGGGCGGGCTCGGATGGTGGGAGCCGCGCCACCCCACGGATGACGAACTGTACGGACCGAGCGTGTTCGTGGCGGTCCGTCAAACCCTCCGACTGGAAGAGGGCGAGCGCCGCGAAAAGTGGGTGAACCTGTCCCCGGATCTTGCCGCGGACGGCGCCCGGATCGTGGTCCGCATTCCGGTGGCGTGGATGGGTGGCAAGGAAGCCATGTCGGCGCTTGACCACATCGTGGAAACCCGTGTCCCGGGTGAGTGGGTGGCCCATTGGGAGCGCACCGGACCCGAACACTACGCGACGTGGACACGGAAGCCCAAACCGGTGGAACGCCCGAAGCTCCCCGAATTCGTGGAATGGAAGTCGACCAGCAACCCGTATGAAGTCTTCGTGGGCTCCGCGATCGAAGACAACGCGATCGTGGATGCGATCGTTTACACCAAGACCGCGACCCCGCATTGGGGCGTGGCGGGTGACACCGGGTCGGGTAAATCAACCGTGCTGTATATCCCGATCGTTCACGCGCGACAGCACGGCGAATTGATTGACATTCTCGACACTAAGCGCAACAGCCTGATTGAAGCGGAAGGCCATTCGGGCGTGCGGGTCCACAAGACCGTGCGATCATGCATTGCCGCCTTCGCGGAATTCATGGTGTCCATGATGGCGGCGGAGGAAGCCCAAGGGAAATACGCGGCACCCGGCGCCCGGGATCAACTGATCCCGCGGACTCTCGTCATTGACGAACTCCCGACCCTGATCAAACTTGCTTATACGTGGTGGCGCCACGGCTTGAAGGGAAAGGGTGCTCCGCCCTTCCTCGAATGGTTTTCGATCATCCTTCTTCAGGGGCGTTCCAGTGACCACCGGATCGTGGTCGGTACGCAGCAATTCGCTAACACCTTCTTCGGTGGCACCATGGAGCGAAGCCAAATCGGAACCAAAATCATCGTGGGACAGCAAGACCGCGTTTCGTGGGGCGTGGCCTTCGGGCAGTCAACGCCGGTCGTCCATTACGACACCGACGTAAAGGGGCGCGGCGCCTACGCGGACAAGCGACAGTCCCCGGACGGCGAATACCTGTACGTGCGGGAGTTCCAGCCTTCTTACATCACGCCCCGGGTCGCGGAGCTGTTGGCCCAATGCCCTCCGGCGCCCGCATGGTTCGACCGCGGGGAAATGGCGCCGTGGATCACGGACGACGTCTTGGAAGAGGCGGACCTTACGACCGCGGTCCGCCGCTTCCTCCCCGGGGGCGAGTACGGACCGCTGTCACTTCCGGCTGTAACACCCGGGCACGGCGGGGGGAGCGGTGGGGGTTCACGCAGGTCGGAGCATGTGACAACCCCTCATGTGACCGCTCATGCCACAGCTCATGTGACAGTCTCCGTGGACTCCGAGCCGGCCGCCGCGAGCCCGGCGGAAGTCGCGGAGGAAGCGGCCTTGCCGGACACGTACTCACTCGCGGACGCGTGCGAGAAGGGTATTTTGCCGTGGAAGCACGGCACGGCACGGCAATACAAGACGCGGGCCGAAAAGCGGGGAATCAAGTTCCCCGAAGGGATCACGGACGGCCGTACGACGTACTACACCGAAGCCGAATTGAAAGAATGGCTTGCCCGCTATCAGGCGAGCACCGACAAGGGCTGATCGACAACCAAGGAAGGGGGCGCGGCGGTGTCGGAGGCGGAAACCCAACAACTCCCCGCGGTGCACTGCGAATACCTGACACCCGGTGGTGCGGATCTCGCGGACGCATTCACCGGTGAACAGCGGCGCGTCTTCGTCGTGCTGGACATGCAAAACGGCACTCTGCGCGCTCATGTGACGGAGCGGGTAAAGCCTCCGGTATTGGTCGGCGCGCTGTACTTCCTGCGGTGGCCTATCGCCCCGGTCACCAACGACCGCGCCAATTCTCTATTGGAAGAAATAGCGCCCCGGGCTGCGACCCTCATTCAGCGCGTGAACCTGCGGGCCGGCGGGGGAGTCCTATTCCCCACGGGGGTGGGATCAGCGATCGACCGTATTCAGATAGCGTGCGCCGCCACATGGGACGACCCCGCCCGACTCATGAAGGGGTGATCCGGTCCGGAAGTGCCGAAGGCTGCGGGGAGTCGACTCCCGGCGGTCTTCGGCATATCGGGCTCCGCCCTCCCGTGTCGCGCTGTGGTTGGGCCAGTAATTCCCTGACGATCCCTTCCGGCTTGCCGAAGGCGGAGGCGAGCACGGGAAACCAGCGCGCGGGGATCGCTTGGCGCCCCGTTTCGACGTCGCAATAGGTACTCGGCAGGATCGACAACGCTCCGGCCACGTCGACCGCCCGGAGCCCGGCCGCGGCCCGCAGAGAGCGCAGGGACGGCCCGCCGCATTCTTCGATCAGTTCCGAGACCGGCACGGAGAGAGCCGCGGCAATGCGCGCGAGCGTGTCCGGCCGTGGGAGCCCGGCGGAGGTCTCCCACGTGCTCACGGCACTTCGGGAGCACCCCAGGAATTCCGCGAAGTGCTGTTGCGTACGGAAGCCGCGCGCCGTTCGCAACTCTCGCAGTCGGGCGCCGCGTAGCCGTATCGACAAATCACCCTGGTCGTCATGCTGCATGGGCGAGCACTCTAGCGGGAGTGATCACCGCACACAGGAATGTCACAACGGGGTCCCGAGACTTCCGGACAGTTACGAACTTCTTTGACCTTGAACTACAGCGGGTTTAGGGTCGATCACCTGAACGAATGTGGCGACGGGGGGAGTTGCACACTCATGCCCACTTTGGGGCCGACCGCCCGAAAGCTGTTGGGTCTGCCCGATCCGGGGGATTGGGAGCGGAGGAAGGCGCGCAAGCGCCAGGGGAAGACGAAGGCCAAGACCGCCACCGCGGCCACCGCAGCGTTGCCCGCACAGCGGGCCGCAGCGAACCCGTGGGAGTCCGCCGCCGCCACCCTGAAGGCGCAGCAGACCGAGCCGGCCACCCCCTCCGCGCCCGTGTCGACGCTCGAACCCGCGCCCGCCTTACCTGCCGGCTCCGTGCCCTGGTCGACCGTTGACGAGAAGTCAGGAACCGCAGCGGTGCGCCGGCTCGGTCGCGGCGTGCTGTGGGCCGTGGTTGGGCTCGCCGTGATCACGGGCGTGCGCGCATGGGTCGTCCCGAACGACAGCGCCACGGAGTCGAACCCGACCCCGACCAAGACCGCGCCGGCGTACCCGAGCGACGAAGCGCAAGCCGTCGCCGGCCGCTTCGCCCGGCTGTACCTCACATGGGACGACGACGACCCCGACACCCGCGCCGCGGCTCTCGCGGCCGTACTGCCGAAGGACTCCGACCCCACCATGGGGTGGGACGGACACGGCCAACAAGACGTGCTTGCCGTACAGCCCGGCGCCGTCGTCACGGCCACGCAGGGGCAAGCCCGCGTCCGGGTGGACGTGCTGATCCGCACGACGGAGCAAGAGGGCACCCCGGCGGCGGGGAAGAAGAAGGCGACGCCCGCCAAGACCGCAGACCGGTGGATCGGCCTAGACGTGCCGGTCGTGAAGACCTCCGGCCAAGTCGTGGTCACCGGAGCGCCCGGCATGGTCGGCATGCCCACCAGTGGGCCGGAGGCGCCGGAGCTGAAGACCCCCGAAACGGACGCGACCTTCGCACAGCAGACCGCGGACACCGTGGACACCTTCTTCAAGGCGTACGCCGGCGGTGACACCGCAACCGTCACCGCGCCCGGCGCCACGGTCCCGCCGTTGCCGTCCGGCGTTGCGCTGGTCGGTGTGACGTCGTGGACCGCGGACGCGGGCAAGGGCGACGACCGCACCGGAACCGCCCACGTCACATGGCGACTTGGCGGCGCCCAAGTCGAACAGACATACCGCATTGAATTGACTCGTGTCGCCTCCGCGGATGCGCAGCGGTGGCAGGTGGCCAACATCCACGGGGGCGCGGCGTGAGACTCCCGCCGCCTCCCGCTTTCCATCCGTCCCGCACCAAGGGGGAACAGTGCACAGCCTGATACTCGCGGCGCCGCTCACGGACGGCTCCGAACTCAAGACGTGGGTTCTGCTGGTCGTGGGGAACCTCTTTGCGGCATGGCTCGGGGTCCGCGCCTTCCGCCACTTCGTGAAGGACGATTGGGGCGGCATGATCACCATGGCCGTGGGCGCCGTCTTCGTCGCCGGTCTGGTCTGGTTCCCGGACGCGGCTCGCGGTCTGCTCGAAGGGCTGTGGGGCAAGGTCACGGGGACAGCATGAGAGCCGGCACCACCTACACCCGGCACTTCGACTTGGAGACCCGACAGCATGAGCTGTTGGGGATCGATCTCGGGGAGGGCACGCCCCGCCGGACACTGATCCTCGGCTTCGTGCTCTACCTCATGTGGACCGGCGGACTACTGCTGATCCTCGGCATACCGGGCAAGGTCACGTTCACGCTCTACTTCCTCCCGCCGCTGCTGGTCGCCATTTTCGGCACGCAGCGCAGCCGGAGGAATGAGCGCCGCTGGAACATCACCTATTGGGCGCTCACGGTCCGATACATCGCACTCGGACACCGCCCGATCATCTGCGGCGGCCGGCGCTCCGCCGCCCGTGTCGAGTGGATTCCGCGGCGGGCTCGCATGGCCGGCCGCGGCGGCGCACTGCGCCCGGGGCGGGAAGTGACCGGGGAGGCAGGCGCCACCCCGGCGCCGCTCGCCGGCGCCCCGCTCCGGCTGGACGCTCGCCCCCGGCTGTACGGGCCGGATGCGGTCTTCAAAGCCCGCGGGCGCCGCGGCGGCAAGACGACGACGGGGAAGACGGGGAAGGCATGAAGGTTCTTCAGCGGGTGGGCGACTTCCTGGGGGTGGGTGGCGACCGTTCCGCGGAGCCGGCGCAATACGTCGCGCTCGCGGACGGGCTGATCATCACCAGCGACCACGCCGAAGCGTGGTTCACCCTGGCCAGCAGTAACACGGATCTGATGACGGAGTCCGCGCGGGACACTGAATTGGATCAGGCGAGCGGGGCACTGGCGAAGATCCTTGCCGGGTCGGATTGCCACCTGAAGGTGTTGTGGTCCCCCCTGAACGCTGCGGACTACATGGACGAAGCCGCGGCGCTCTTCACCTCCGGTGACTGGCAGGGGTGGGCCGGTATGCGGGTGGACCGGTTGGACCAAATCGCGCTCCCCACCCGGCACTTGCTGTTGGGCGTACGGATCGCGGACCGCGGCGGACAGGGAGGCGGGCGCCGCATTCAAGAGGGCTTCGGGATCGCACCCACTGGAGTGGGGACGCGGGAACTCGCCCGGCTGGACGCGATCATGCGCCGGCTCGGTCGGAGGCTCGAAACCACGCCGTGGCGGGCGCAGCCGGCTGCGGTCGAAATGCTCGCGTGGATGATCGCGCGGGAACAGCATCGCGCCACGCCCCTGCCCTCCCCGACCCGCGGCATGATCTCCGGCGCGAAGTTGGCGGCGCTCACGCGCGGGCGCATCCTGCCGTACCCGGATCACCTGCGGGTCATGGGCCGCGACGGCGAGCCGGCCGCATGGGCGTCCATCCTGACTATGAGCGGCTTCCCGGAGCGCATGGAGTCGCCCGGCAACGGGGAGTGGCTGCGGACCCTGTCCGAGATCACCTATGTGCCCGACATAGATGAAAGCGAACTCGGGAGCGAGATCGACCCGGCGAGCCTGATACTCCCGGTCTCTCCGGAAGCCTCCGTCCGCTTCCGAGTCATGGTCAAGCGCGACGCCATGAAGAAGGCGGATGAAGCGCGCCGGCTCGCCAAGGAACAGCGGCGGTCCGCCTCCCAGCACTCCGCGGAGGACCCGGGGCGCGCGATCGAAGAAACCGAAGTCGTCATGGCGGATCTGATCCGCGACATGGGCCGCGAAGACGTGACCCTGGTCGAAGATCACCCGCGCCTGATCGTAACCAGCACGACCGGCCTTGAAGACCTCCGGGCGCGTGTCGACGCGGTGGTTACCCATTACGGGGGACTCGGGATTGAGATCGGGGTGGGCGAAGAAGAACAGCGGGAGTTGTGGTTGGAGACCCAACCCGGCGACCAACTTCGGGTGCCCGATGTGGGGCATACCCGCGACGTGACCGCGCTCGCCGGGTCCTGGTGGTGGGGCGGCGCGAAGGTCGGGGACGACGTGGGGCCGATCGTCGGATACCTCACCGGGTCCACGCCCGGGATCTTCCGGAATGACGTCACGATCGGGTCCGAGAAGGGCGACGCGACCACGACCGCGTTCATCGGTCGGTCCGGCCGCGGCAAGACCACGGCAATGATGCTGTCCATGCTGGACGCGGCCTTCCGGGGCGCGTTCGTGCTCGCGCTGGACTTCAAGGGCGACTTGGGCGGGGTTGTGACCGCCGGCAAGCGCTTCGGGCTCAACTCCCACTTGATCGAAACCGGCCCGCGGTTCTCGGGGGTCGCGGATCTCTTCCGGCTGTTGGACAAGGAGGGGAGCGAGCGGGCGCAGATCGAAGTACCCGCCCAACTCGGCATTGCGATGCCGCCCCACCTGCGAGCCCGCGGCGCGGAGACCCCCGTTCAGCACGCCGTGAACGCCGTGATTGCGACCGGGGAGCCGGCCACGTGGAAGGTGATTGACTTCCTGCGCCGCTCCGAAGACGACTTGGCGCGCGAGACCGGCGAAGCGCTGTACGAACTCGGACAGACCGCGATCGGTGCCCCGTTCATGGGTCGCCCGGCCGAAGGCGCCGCCCCGCTCACCCCCGAGCCCGGCATATGGGTGGTGCAGATCCCGGGGTTGTCCCTGCCCGGAACAGCCGACGACCGCGAAGACTGGAACGTCCTTCAGCGCATGTCGGTGGCGCTCATGCACAGCATGTTGGCGTACGGGATCACCACGGCCGGCCGCAAAGACCTGCGGGGACTCCGCAAGGCGGTCTGCGTGCCGGAAGTGCACGTCTTGACCGCCACCAAGGAGGGATCGGCCTTCTTGGAGTACATCGCGCGAGTGGGCCGCGCGCTGTCCACGGCGCTGCTGCTGGACACGCAGGACCCCGAATCGCTCGCGCGGCTGGTCGGTGTGATTGAGCAATTGACCACGGTCGTGGGCTTCCAGTTGACCAACCCGCGGCAACAAGACGCGCTTGCCGAAATGCTCGGTCTGCCTCCGGGCAAGCACACCCGCGGCTTGCTCCAATCCATTGGCCTGAACCCGGACGGCGAGATCCGCCACGGTCACGCGATCATCCGTGACCGCCGCTTCAACTCCGCGACCGCCCAATGGGACATCCCCACCACGGAGTTGCTGGCACTGCTGGACACCACCCCGCGCGCCGATCCGGTCGACGCGGAGCCCGGCGACGTCGACCACGCCCCCCAGGAGGTACCCGCATGATCCGCCGCACCGCCGCACCCGCCTTACTGCTCGCGGCCGGTCTCGCGCTCGCCGGGTGCTCCGGGGACGGTTCGAAGGACGACGACGCGGGCGGGGCGAAGAAGGACCCGGCCGCCGCGGCGCTCGCGGTCGCCAAGGAGTATCAGCAAGCGGCCAACAGGCTGGATTGGCGCCGGGCGTGTGAGCTGTCCACGGCCGCCCTGCGGCGCGGCTCGGTCGACCAGTGCGCCGCGCGGAACGTCGGTCCCGAGACCGCCACGCCCACCGCCTCCGCGCCCGCGTCCGAGTCGCCCACTGCGACGGTTTCCCCGCCCACGTACGCGGACGGGTCGACCCCGGACGCGCTTCCGTCCAAGACCGCCACGCCGGGACCCGATCGGGCATCCACGGGACCGGTGACGGTCTCCGGGAAGCCGGTCAAGGTCCCGGCCGCCGGCGACCACCCGGCCGGGTTCGGGGTGCTGCTCACCTACACCGTGACGTGGCCCGACGACACCAGCACGTCCCGTAAGGCGGTGCGCGTCGTCCCGGTGGGTGGGGCGTGGCGGGTCGACCAGCGCGAAGACGTCCAAGACGGCGACATGGGGCACGGCGACCCGATCACGGCCGCCCTGTCCGGGGGGTAAGTGTGCTGATCAAACAGGCGCCGCGGCTGCGCAGCGTGGCTATACCGATCATGTTCGCGCTCACCACGCTTGTGGTGCTCGCGCATCCTGCCCACGCAGCCGATATCGACCCGGTGGGCATCGGGGATCTGTTGCCCTCCCCGGACAGCAAGGTCCCCAAAGGCGAAGGGACCATGTATGAGACCTACAACAACCCGGGCTTGTGGCAGCTAGACAGCGACTTCGGTAAATGGGACATTTTGGACCCCATGGCGGAGATCATCGCAGATGTCTGCATGGCGCTGATCACGGTCATCGGGCAAGCGTGCGTCGTCATCACGCAATGGATCTTCCAACTCACCTCCGTGCCCGCTCTCGAAGACGCGTTGACGAACAGCATCGGGGGCGCCGCCAAGGGGCTGTCCGCCACGCTGTTGCCGACCGCGCTCGCGGTGGGCGGGTTCGTCGCCTTCACCAAGCACAAGGAAGGCGGAGGCGGCGGCGGGCTCGGTCAAATCGCATGGGTGCTGATCTCCGGCGTGGTCTCGGTCTCGCTGCTGCAAAGCCCCGGGGTGTGGGTGGACGGAGTCGACTCCACTCGCCAAATCGGCGCGAACATCGCACTGTCCGCCACGTCCGAAGGGATCGGCGGAGGCGCCGAAGACTTCCCCTTCAAGATGGACCACAAGCCCCAATACTCCGGCTCCGGCCGTGACGACATGCTGCGCAAAAGCTCTGACGCAGTGTGGCGGGGGTACGTCGCAACGCCCTGGTGTCTCGCTGAGTTCGGGTCCTTCGAAGTCTGCGAGAAGTACGGGCCGGAGCTGCTGAATCAGGGTCCGTCGAAGGATGACCGCAAGGAGTGGTTGCAAGACAACGTCACAGACGAAGCGGTCGGTGGGGACTCTGTGAAGTGGCGGCAAGGCCACTCCCCGGTGCAACGGATCATGGTCACCCTGCCTGCCCTGGTCGTGATCCTGATCTTCGCTGTACTGGTTCTCTCGCTCGCCTTCGCGTCGATCGCGTCCCTACTCGGGGCGCTCATGCTCCTAGTCGCCGGCGTCTTCTTCGCCTGCCTATGGGTGATCCCCGGCCGCCCCCGCGAGTGGGGCGTGCGCTGGTTCGATCAGCTCTTGGGGCTCACCCTTCAATCGTTCATCGTGACCATGGTTCTCGGCTGCGTGCTGGTCGTCCAAGTCGCCACCACGCAGATGTTCGGCGTATACGGGTGGGCGCCTTCCTCCGGCCTGTCGATCGCGGCGGCCATCATGGCGTTCCGCTTCCGCAAGATCATTGAAGCGATCGTGGGCGTCAACGGCAGCATGACCGCCGGCGGCGGGATGGTGCTCGGGATGCTGCTGTCCCGCGGCATGAACCGCTCGCTCCCGTCCGGCAACCGGGACCGGGGCGGCATCCCCCGCCCGCCGGTAAGCCTCCCGAGAAGGCGCCGCGGACCCGGTGGCGGCGGTGGCGGCGGAGGTGGGGGCGACCCGTTGCCGACCGGCGGCGGAGGCGACGACCACGGGATAACCATCACGCGCGTGCCCTACCGCCGGCCCACACCCCCACCACTCCCCGCCCCTGGTGGCGGCGGCGGAGCCGGCGACGGGACCCGCCCGGCACTCCCCGCCGGCACCCGACCGGACCCCGGGACCACCATCACCGTGGACCGCCCGGACACCGCGAACACGTCGACCACGCGCCCCGCCCCGGTGACCGCTCCGCGCCCGCGTCCAGCCCTTCCCGGCGGCGCTACAGCGCCCACCGCGGACGGCTCCGGAGGTACAGCCACGGCCACGCTCCCGCCCGGCACACGGCCCACCACGGCCGCCCGCCCCGCGAGCACCGGACCGGCACCCCAGACCTTCCGCACAGCCCCACAACCCGGCGAGCCCGGACCGAAGTTGATTCAGGCGAAGGTGATCCGGTCCACCCCCAACGGCCCACCGCCGCGCCCCAACCCGCCCGGACCGAAGGGGCACGTCACCCAACCCCCGCCCCCTCCGCGGGCCGCAGCGCCCGCCACCCGCCGCCCGGAGCCCCCTCCGGCGCCGCGGAACACCCCCCGGCCGCGAGACAACTAGGGGCACGCCATGGCCAAGGAAGAGGAGAGAACCCCACAGGAGTGGCGCGAACTGCTGCGCGGTTCGTACGACTACCCCGAAGAGATCGAAGAGGCGCCCCGCCGCAAGCGCCGCCGGCTGCGCCGCGCCCACCGTGCCGCGGAGCGCGAGCGCACCACGCAGTGGATCAGCGACCAGCGGCGCCGGGACCCGCTTCGACCCGGCGCCGCCCTTCTGATCGTGGCCGCGGTGCTGGTCGCCGGCGCGCTCGCGCGGTACGGCCCGAACCTCTTCGACGGAGGCGACGACCGCGGCAGAAACGTCACGGCCACCGCCTCCGCGAGCCCGTCCACCGACCAGGGCACGCAGCCGGACAGCTCCCCGAGCGCGTCCGCCTCCGCGTCCCCGAGCCCGTCCGCCTCCGTCGATCTGAGCAAGCCGGACACCGTGGCCAAGGAGTGGGCGCGGCTGTACCTCACCCGGAACCCGCCCGTGGACAACGACCACGGCGCGGCCGTACGACGGGCGGCGCCGTACTCCATGCCGGCGCTCACGGAGAACTTGGCGAACAGCAGCGACCCGGCATGGAACCGTCTCGTGAGCAACGGCGGGGTGAGCACGGTCGGCGCGATCACGGTCAAGCCGGCCGGAGGCGACTTGCCACCGGACACCCCGCTTCGGGTGTGGCGCACGGTCACGGCCACGGTCAAGGTGACCGGCTACACCGACTACACCGAAAAGACCACCGTTCAGGCGGAGTTGACCAACACGGGTGACGGGTGGCTGGTGTCCCGGGTCGTGGGGGTTTGAGGGGTGGACGGACGCGACGCACTGAGCGCCGCCGCGAATCTCGGGGGGACATGGGTCAAGATCAAGGTGGGCGCCGTCGCTGCGGTCGTCTTCCTGGTCTTCCTGTTTGTCGTTGGGATCTTCAGCGGCGGATCGGCCGGAAAAGCCTACGCGGATTCCTGCGGAGGGCGCGGACAGCCCGGCGCAGACCTAGGCGAAGACGCGGGCGGAGGAAATGCCCAACAGCCCGGCGGGGATCTCCGGAAAAAGCAGATAGAAAACGCCAAGATAATTGACGGAGTGGCCGAAGATAAAGGGCTGTCCGGTCGGGCAACGCTTATCGCATTGGCGACCGCACTTCAGGAATCGACCCTTCTCAATATCGACTATGGGGACGCGAATTCGGTCGGGCTCTTCCAGCAACAGCCCCCGTGGTGGGGCACCAAAGAACAAATAATGAAGCCCGAATATGCGGCCACCGCGTTTTTCTTCGGAGGCAAAAACGGGAGTCCGCGCGGGTTGACGGATGTCAAGGGGTGGGAGTCCATGCCGCTGTGGAAAGCCGCCGCGGCCGTACAGCATCCCGCGAAGGAATACGAACAGCTCTACGCCGGCCAAGAGGACGCGGCCCGCGAGATTGCTCGGGAAGCCGGGATCGACCTAGACCGAGCCGGCACCGGTGACAACGGCTCCGACCAGGGAGAAGACCAGGGCGACGCGGCCACCGGTGACGACGCGGGGGAGTGCTACGACGAAGCCGGCGCCGGAACGGGCAAGCCGGGCGAAGCCTTCCACGACGGCAACGCCGATTGGCCCGCCTACGTCAAAAACCCGCGCTCCACTGCGGACGCTATCGCATGGGCAGAGAATGAGGCAAAGACCGGCGGTAAGGATTGGTATCGCGCCTGTCTCGCCTTCGTTGCCCAATCCTACGGCTGGTCGTATTCCGGCGTGAATTACGCGATAGACCATTACAAAGAAATGCCCGACAGTCAAAAACACGACGGGGACAGGAAACCCCCGCCCGGCGCTCTCATGTATTGGGATACGGGCCACCGTGCGGGACACGTAGCCATTTACTTGGGCGACGGAAAGATAGCGAGCAATGACATTAAGCGGGTCGGCTATATTGACATAGTCCCCGCAACGGATATCGAGACGAAATGGGGCGCTACTTACTTGGGGTGGGCTCCGCCTTATTTCCCTGCGGGTGGATGAACGGAGAAATGCAGATGATTGACCCCGAGAGCATCCCCCCGACACCGGTCTACGTCATCACCCTTACGGCCAACGGTGCGCACATCAATGGCGAGCCCGTCCAGTCTCCGCCGGGGGATGCGGACGCGGCGCGGGTCGCTGCGCTCGCGGAGATAAAGGTGAAAGCCGCATTTGCGGGGCGGCCGGTTAGGGTCGTGGCCAAGGAAATTGACGGCTCGGCATGGCCCATGATCGTGGACGGGGACGGGACCGTGATCACCCTGTCCGCGCCGCACCCGGCGCCGGCGCCTGCCCCACAGCCGGCCGCGCCGTACGCCCCTGCCCCACACCCGCCGGTCCGCCATGCCCCACAACCTCCGGCCACCCTCCCGCCCGCGTCATCCATGCCCCACACCCCCGGACCGCCCCCGGCGCCCGCCCCACAGCCCCCGCCGCCGCCGGTACCGGCCCCCATGCCCCACGCAGCAGCGGGCACCCCGCCGCCGCCCACTGCTGCCGCACAGCCGGCCGTGGGGTGGACCACGCCCCTACCGGCCGCCTATGAGCCGTTCATGGGCCGTCTGCGGGCCGCGGAGCAAGCCGGAGACCTCCCGGCCGCGGTCGTGCTCGCGGATCAGCTAGAGCAAGCCCTAGAAGGCACGTACGGCCCCCTGCACCCGTACACCGTGAACATGCTCACGCTGCGGGCCACGCTCACCACCCGCCAAGGGGTCGACTGGTTCGACACGGTGGAACTACTCACCCGCACCGCCCTGCGCCGGGACGAAGCCGGCGCCCACCCGGCGAGCGAGACCAGGACGACCGCCCGCAACGCCCACGCCGCATGGAAGCGGCTCTCTCTCGAAGATCCCGAAGGCGCCATGGAGTTGTGCGAATCCGTGGTGAAAATGCTCACCCACTTCGGGGAAGAGCGCCGCACGCAAGATATCTTGAAATGGGTAGAGCAAACCCGCATGGGTTCCCGCTAGTTCGGGTACTCTCATTTATGGATAGGGAATTGATGACCCTTCAGAAATGAGGGTCAATCAGAATTGAATTGCCGGGCGTGAATTCACCGCCCGGCATTCATTTTCCCCCGGCGAGTCCGAGCCCTTGACCATGCGCATGGTGGGGCATGCCCCACACTCCCCCCGCCGGTCAAAATTCATCCCATGATCCAATCTTTGCCCGATGCGCACATACGCACATGCGCATGGTCTGACCTGCGGTTATGCACTTAGCGCCGGGGTGCGAAGCACACCGCCCCGGGAGCCCGGACCGCGGCAGCGGGCCGCCTTCGGTGGGACACTGCGAAGCAGGGTCAGCCCAGGGGGCGG
>NZ_JBVIHM010000050.1:0-41428 GCF_055570295.1 Streptomyces sp. NPDC031265 | reverse complement strand
ACGCTACGAACGCCAAGCCATACACTTCCTCGCCTTCACCAGCATCGCCTGCACCCTCATCTGCTATCGCAGACTCACCAAATGAGATGATCTCTCAGTGGCTGGTCGACCTGGACGATTGGATGTCCAGTGTGGTGTTCGCGCGCGGGATCTCCCCGCGGGACCTGGCGGTGCGGATGGGCGGGGCTGCGGAGGCGGCGACCGAACCGATCACCGACGCCGAGGTCAATGAACTCGGCATGATCGGATACCGGCCGGACGGGGACGGCGACGGCGTGGTGCGGGTCGGGGCATGCGGCGACTGGTCGTTCGCCCTGGAGTATGGCGACTCCACCGGCGGCGAGCGGCTCACGGAGATCTCCCGTAACGGCGTGAAAGTCATCCATTACGTACCGATGGGTGAACGTCCACCAGCCACCGTCTGCTACGCCCGCGATGGCCGGTACGTGTGCGGGTTCGGGCTCGGAGCGGAGCGGCACCGCTGGGGTACGGAGCCGGATTTGCTGCTGACCGAGCTCGTCGCAGCAGGGGTGCTCGCGCCCGACGGGTATACGTTCTGCGCGCCGGAGGATGAGCAATACAAGATCACCTATCGGCGCAGCCTCGCGGTGGTCGAGGCACGGTTCGGCCTCTCCCTCCCGCCTGCCTGCCTCAATGAAGCCCGCCTGCCCGCTTATGCAGTCCGGGGGACTCCGCGCATGAACACTCAGGCGGACTCCGACCTCGACACCATCCGTAGCTGGGCCCAAGCCCAGGGCTACGCACTCGACAGGTTTGGCCCCAAGCGGGTCCCGGCCGACATCCGTGAGGCGTACTGCAGAGCGACCGGCATCTGAGGCGCGCGTCAGAAGAATGGAGTTGAGGTGATTCCACCAGACCGGCACACTCGCCCGATGAGCCGCCGCACACCGCCCGGCAGCTGGGACGGACCCTGGTACCGCGTTTCCACAGAACACTTCGAAGCCGCCTTCTTGCCGGAAGCCGACGAGGACCTGGAGTCCGTGGACAACGTCGATGTCTTCGTGGACCTCAAGGACGGCTCCCGGTGGAGCGCGTCCATGATCACTCTCGCTCAGGTCGAGGCCATCATGGCGAGATGGGCCCACACCGGGGAAGGTCTGGGGGGCCGCTGCTTCTGGTGCCCGGATGGACTCATCGTCCGCGACGCCGGCATCAGCAACATGATCGGCGTCCTGGTTGGTCTGGCCGAGAACGGCGAACTCGCACAAGCCCTCCACCGTCTCGAAGACTGACTACGCAGGCGCAGCCTTTGAGCGACGAGATGCCTGTTGGGGAGCTGATTCGCGAGGTCACGGGAGGGGATTGGTGGCAGGAATAGCGCTTGAGGCACTGGGTGATGTGCCGAGGGAGCGGCTGGAGTCGGCGCTCGGGCATCACCCGGCCAAGGAGCTGCGGCGAGCGCTGCGGCGCTTGGCCCTCAAGGGCGGGGCGGCGACTGAGGAAGAGTGCTACCCCCTGTTCGACTGCTTCGCGCCGGGCGCCGGAGGCGCGGTCTCCGTCGCAACCGCCGTGCTGTCGTTCGCTGTTGCACTCGCCGGCGATCCGGACATGGGCGCCCGGGCCACGTTGGACCGCTGCGGAGAGCTGTGCCCGATGGCCAAGCACGCCGGACAAGGCTCCAGCGCACCGGAGGAGGCTACGTTTGGGCCGACCCCCAGTTCGGCGGTGTGGGCGTCACGGGCCGGTTTGCTTCCGGTTTGGCCTGGCCTACAGCGTCGTGGGCGGCCAGGGCGGCGCGCAGGGTCAGGGTGTCGGCGCCCCGGGAGGCGTCCAGACCGGTGAGTTCGGTGGCCTTGCGCAGCCGGTAGTCGACCGTGTTCGGGTGCACCTGGAGCCGGGCGGCGGCCCGGCGCCGGTCGAGTCCCCGCGCCAGGAAGGCGCGCAGCGTGTCGAGCAGCTCCGGACGATCGTCCAGCGGGTCGAGCAGTGCGGCCAGCCCCGCCCTGGCCGGGCTCGGCCGGCTCAACTGGTACTCCAGCAGCACGTCGTCCAACAGGCACAGCCCAGGTCCCCGCCCGGACGCCTCCGCCACCGCGCGCACCTCCCCGGCGAGCCGGGCGGCCTCCGCGACCCCTTCGGGCGCCGCGATCGTCGCCGCGGCCAGCAGCTCGGCACCGCACATCCGGCCGAGCTGCTCGACCAGATCGGACAGCCGCGCCCGGTCCGCCCGGCCGAAGCCGTCCGGCGAAGTCGCGCACGGGATCAGCACCAACCCACCCCCGCCGGACAGGACGGAGAGCGGAACGCCACTCGTCTGGCGCTGGATTTCGTTGCGCAACCGCCGGAGCTTGCGGCGGGCGGCGACCGCGTGGTTCACACCGGGCACCAGCTCGTCCGGGTGCGGCCCCATCGCGATGCTCAGCACCAGGTAGCAGGCCGGCAGCTGAATACCGGCCCGGTCCGCCGCGCCCTGGGGGCTGCCGCCCTCCAGCAGCCGCGACAGCAGCGACTGCAGCGCGACCTGCTCGTCACTTAGCGCGGTCTGCCGCTCCTGCACGTACCCGGCGGCCACCTCGCAGCTCACCAACCGCAGATACGCGAGCAGTTGGCGCTGCACCATCAATACGTCGGCCAAGTCGCCCGGTTCGGCCGCCGAGAAGACCTGGGCGGCACACTCCTCCGCACCGAGGTGGTAGGCACCGACAACAGCCTCCAGCGGTACGCCCTCGTCGGCGCGCCGGGCCGACGACTCGCGGATGGCCGCCGCCTCGGCCTGCCCCGGCATCTCCCCGGTGCGCAGGACCCCCGCGAAAGTCCGTATACCGCGGGTCACCTGCTTGGCGATGTCGCCGCCGAGGTGCTCCGCCGGCAGCGTCCCGTACACGGGGAGCCGCTCGACCAGCCGGATCATCACGGCACGCTCCAGCGCACCAGCTGCGTCCTGGAGCCGCTTGTGCACCGGCACACCGCCGAACCGCAGCACCTTGTTGCGCTCCACAGCGTTGGATCCGGTCACAATTCACCTCGCACATCTCTGTTCCCCGCCCCGGAGACTGAGCCGCTGACCAGCCCCATGATGTTTCCGGGACATTACCTACTGGTTGGTAACACGACTGGCTAGTGGATGGCCAGATGCGGCAGGACCTCGGCCGCATCGTTCACCGCATTCCCCGGCCGGGGACCGCCGCCCCGGCCGACCCGACGTGTCGCACACCGGCCCCCTGCCGGCGCGTCGCCCCCCCCCAGGAATCGAGGACCGCATGTCCAAGGCAGCTGTTCGCCTGATCTCCGTCGCTGTCGCCGCCGCAGCCATGGCCGCCACGCCCGCCGCCACCGCCGTCGCGGCCACACCGGCCGCCGCGACGGCCTCGGCAAGCGACCCGTTCTACGCCTACACCGGCAGCGAGCCGCTGTCCTCGTTCGCGCCGGGCACCGTACTCAAGACGCGGACCCTGCAGTACCACGTCATCGGCATCCCCACGCCCCTCAAGGCGGTCCAGCTGCTGTACCGCACCACCGACGCCCAGGGCCGCCCGGCCGCCAACGTGACCACAGTGGTGCGCAGTCTGACCGGCGACAGCAGCAAGGCCGTCTCCTACCAGTCGTTCTACGATTCGCTCAACCCGGAGGACAGCCCCTCCCGGGCGATCGCCGGTGACGTCACCCTGGGCGGTGCCATCCCCAACGCGGAGGCCCTCTTCATCACGCCGCTGCTGCTGCAGGGCTACAACCTCGTCATCCCGGACACCGAGGGGCAGCAGGCGAACTTCGCCGCCGGACCGGAGTACGGCACCAACACCCTCGACTCCATCCGCGCCGCAACGAAAGCGGCCGAGACGGGCCTCAACTCCACCACGTCGTTCGGCCTCATCGGCTACTCGGGCGGCGCCATCGCGACCAACTGGGCCGCCACGCTCGCGCCGAGCTACGCACCGGACGTCAACCGCCGACTGGTCGGCTACGCCGAGGGCGGCCTGCTCGTGGACCCGGCACACAACCTCAAGTACGTCGACGGCTCACTGGCCTGGTCCGGCGTCATCCCCATGGCCGTCATCGGCGTCTCCCGCTCGTACGGCATCGACCTCAAGAACTACCTCAACAGCTACGGTCTGAGCGTCTACAAGGACCTCCAGCGCGGCTCGATCATCAACGCCCTCGGCCACTACCCGGGGCTGACCTGGAAGAAGATGGCGAAACCGGAGTACGCCAACCCCAACTCGATCCCCGCCTTCCTGACGGCGATGAACAAGCTCAACCTCGGCTCTGCCGCCACCCCGGCCGTCCCCGGGTTCATCGGCCAGGGCAACGGAGGCGTCCTGGAGGGGACCTTCAGCAACCGCCCGGGCATCGGCACGGGCGACGGCGTGATGGTCGCCGGCGACGTGCGCTCACTCGCCCGCCAGTACTGCGCCACCGGCAGCTCCGCAGTCAAGTACAGCCAGTACGAACTGCTCAGCCACACAGGCGCGACCCTCGCCTGGGCACCCGTCGCGCTGGGCTGGCTCAACGACCGCTTCGCCGGCCGCACAGCGCAGTCCGACTGCGGCCGGATCTCCAGCGGCAACTCGCTCGCCCCGGAAGAGCCCGTTCCGCTGTCGTGATCCGTGGCCGCCCCACCCTCACAGCGCCCGGCATCGCCGCGTCTCCGGCCGCCGAGCGCGCGGAGCTCCTGTCGAACCGCGGTGCAGCCAGGCTGTCGTGGATGTTCGCGGTGGAGATGCCGATGGAGAGGGGCCAGGCCTGAGCCAACTATCACGGTCAGACAGCTGGCGGGTTCAAGGGCCACCCATCGCGCTCAGCAGCGGCAGAGATGCGGAGGCGTCCCGATGGGCCAGGGCGCGGGCGAGCAGGCCCACTACGGCGCTCAGTGTGCGGCTCTTGCGAACAGAAAGGCTCAGGACGCTCTGGGGCGGACGCAGAGGAAGCAGCCCTCCCAGTGAGGGAGCGCGCTGAGGATTCGATGGTGTGCGCACGAGGCCACCGCACGTTCCTCCGGAGACGGAAAGCCTGCACCGGTCCCAGTGCCGTCGATCGGCACGAGGGACTCGACCATGGACTGGAACTGGAACAGGTAGTCACGGGCGAAGGGCGGGTCGTACCCCAGCTCGCTCCACCGGTGGCGACTGAGGGCGAGGGTGATGGAGCGCAACACGAAGTCTTTCGACCGGGCGCGTTCCGCTGCCGAGGTGCCCCACGCGATGTCTTGCAGATCGAAGCCGACGCTCCCACGCCCCATCACGTTCTGGTCCTGCAGCGTCAGGAACGCGGCGAAACGGTAGTCCCACTCGGCGTCGGCGAGTCCGGATACCGCCAGCATCAACACCTCGATGAACACCTCGGTGCCGCCGTTGGACAGGTCCAGACTCTGTCCGCTGCCACTGAACACGTTCATCGGGCCACGATAAGACAGGCCGACGCTCCTGGACTGCGGCCACCAGTACGTGCTCGCAAGCTCCCCCGCCCCCACTCGCCTCTCACTGTGACCGGAGGCTGATAACAAGGTCGTACGGCAGGCCGTGAGTGTCGTGAAGGTAGTGGAAGTCTTCGTCCTTCAGAGGGCCTTGGAACCGGGGCCGGGCAAGGACCTGCCGACCGCGTTCCAGGAGCCGCCGGAAGCGGTTCTCCTCTTCCAGGAGCATCCGGTGCACCTCGCTGGGCTCTCCTTCCTGACGGAAATGGTCCAGGGTGTGGGAGACCAGCTCATGCGGGAGGTCTCCCAGAGTGCGCGAGGAATCGTCCTGCCAGACAACGGTGAGCAGGCGCCGCACCAGGCGGCGCAGCACGTAGCCCTGTCCCGTGGCGGCCGGACGCACACCATCGCCCAGTACCACGATGGCTGAGCGCAGGTGGTCGTAGACCACTCGCAGCGGCACCTCGTCCAAAGGCCACAGGGTCGGCACGAGGCGGCGCCAGGGCTCGAAGACGTCGGATTCGAACACCGAGGATTTGCCTTGCAGCAGCGAGGCCAGGCGTTCCAGACCGAGCCCGGTGTCGATGTTGCGCTGGGGCAGCGGAACGAGGGAGCCGTCCTCAAGGCGGTGATATCGCATCATCACGTGGTTCCAGACCTCTACCCAGCGGTCGTCGTGTGTGGGTGTCGATGTGGGTGGGGTGTCACCGCTCCAAAGGAAGATCTCCGAGTCGGGGCCGCACGGGCCCACCGGCTCGTTCGACCACCAGTTGTCCTTTACGGTGAGCTCGACAAGAACGCCGTGGTTCTGCCACACCTGCAAGGAAGCGGTGTCGGGCCCCACCTGGTCGTCTCCGCCATAGACCGTGGCATGCAGCAGGCCCGGGTCGACACCCAGTCCCTCGGTGAGCAGCCTGTAGCCCCAGTCCAGGCTCTGCGGGCCCTCGTAGTCGCCCAGCGACCAGGTGCCGAGCATCTCAAAGGCCGTCAGGTGCGTGGCATCACCGACCTCCTCCAGATCCGTGGTGCGCAGACAGCGCTGCACATTGACCAGGCGCCGACCCAGCGGATGGGGGCGCCCCTCCAGATGGGGGGTGAGCGGATGCATGCCGGAGGTGGTGAACAGCACCGAGTCGCCCGGGGGCGGCAACAGCGTCGAGCCGGAGATTCGGCGGTGATCACGCTCCTCGAAGTACTCGACGAACGTGCGGACAATCGTCTCCGTGTCCATGAAAGGGGCTCCTTGCCATCACAGTGGGAAGGCGCCGGAGAACGGGACCACGCCGGTCATTGCACCGCAGCAAGAAGCCAAGAACGCCACGCAACCACCAACAGGCCGTTTCCGGTCGCCGGTGGGAAAGGGGAGAAATCAGACGGCGGCAACCGGCGAGCTGGTCGCTCGCGCGGTTGTGATGGTGGTTCTTCCCCTGACGTTCATTCCGCCACCATAACGCCCCCGGTTCTGCCGGGCACATGGTTTTTCCCACCGCAACGCCCCACGCGGCCTTCGCCCACCCCGTCCCCACTGTCAGCCTCCGCCCGCCGCCTTGACGAGCAGCCAGACACACGCGGGAAGGAAGCGACACGGCCGGTCCGAGGCCCGCCACCACTCACCCTCACCCACGAGGTGGCAGCCCCGACTGCTCATCACCGCGCAGGGAAGGAAACACCTGTCCGGTCCGGTGCCGCGTACCAGCAGGCGCGGAACGGTGCAGCAGGCCAGCAGAGGGACCTCGATGCTGCGGAGACAGCCGCGCACTCGCAGGGGTCGCCAACCCCTGCGAGCCCGTCGTTGAGTTCCTGTTGGCCTGGCATTGGGGTGATGGGCCCGGTGCCGCCCATGTACGGGCCGGCCCGATGGCGGTCAGCCCCTGTACGGGGCAACCCGATCGCGGTCGGACCCCGTGCGCCGGCGCTGGCGGTCAGGAGTGGCCGCCCGACCGGAGCACCTCCTGCGCCCTGTTCTCCTGGCGGCGCTGGAGTGACGTCCAGTGGGTCAGCACGGACGCGTGTCCGCTGAGCCAGGTCTCCTGCATCGCACCGAGCCGGGTGTAGGCGGTGCTCAGATAGTCCGTGTCGTCCTTGAACCCCAGATCGGCCCGCGCGAGCGGGCCGACGCGAACGCGGCGCTGACCGCGCTGGAGCAGGCCGTCCTGACCCCGAAGACCCTCGCCCTCAAGCGGGTGGACTGGGAGGACCTCGTCCACGAGTCGATGACCGTGTACGCCGACCAGGGCGCACAGGAGATCCGCGAGGCCTGCGCAGCCGAGGGCGCCGGCCCCGGCCTCGTCACCCTCCTCGACGCGATCGACGCCGACCCGGCGGTGCGCTGGCGGATCGCCGACCGCTTCCCCAAGTCCGAGCAGGCGGCAGCCGCGACGGGCGACGCGGCCCGCGAGTTCGCCCGCCCCGTCGTGCGGCGCGCCCTGAACCAGCTGGTCACCGTAGAACTGACAGCGGGTGGCGCCGTCCGCTGGCAGCTCTCCTGGTCCCACCTGGCCGCCCCGCGCTACCCGACGGACGGCTTCGAGGACCTGCTTGAGGCGGCCCTAGACGCGACGGTCGCCGACCAGCCCGACACCGAACCCCTGCGAAAGCTGGTGGGGGAACGGAGGGCGCGTCCTTCTTGGCGCCGGAACCCGAGGGTTTGTCCGAACCGGAGGCGGAGTCCGAGCCACCGTCGCAGGCGGTCAGCAGCAGCGAGGAGGTGGCCGAGGCCACGAGAGCGGTCCAGCGGGGGCGAAGGTGCACGGGGGGCCTTTGGAAAACGACCGAAAGGCCAAAAGGCCGAACGCAAGTATGCATGTGCCGGTGTCACCGCACTTCGGGCACCCATGCCCAGCGCCGGCAGTCGGCCGACGGTCGCTCCACTCGCCACCGGTGCACGAAGTGCAAGACACTCGGGCCGGGACGGGCTCTCCAGCTCACCCCGGGGCGGTCACCGCCAGCGCCTCGCCTTCACCTACGAGTTCGTCGACGGGCCAGCCACCACCGACGGCTTCCTGCGCGTGGATCTCGGCGACGGCAGAACCATGTCGCACAAAGTGCGGGTGGCGCAGCCCCAACCCAGCGCCCCTTCCGCCCCGGAACTCTCCACTGAAGAGAGGGTCAAAAGGGCCACCGCGCTATTCGGTCCTCCCCTCACCGAGGAACAGCTGCGCGCGCACGGATTCAGCTATGCATACACCGTGAATCCCGACGGAACCCTCACCCGCGAGAACAAGGACGAAGAGCCATGCAGCCCCCTACCCTCAGCTGAAGAGAGCGGGTCGTCGAGGCACGGGGACGGCGGTCAGCCCCAGGCATGAGCCACGCGGGCGGACGAACATCAAGCGGGTGGGCGAGCGGAGAGAGGGCACGTCGGCGTCGGCGGCCAACACGGCTTCCGGCGCAGACGGGTGATGAATCTGCTGTTCCCGACGCCGATGTCCGCGACCGCCCCACGAGCCGGCTGGAAGGCAACCGGTGCCGCTCCGCCTGGGGGGCCTCAGGGCTCAGGTCTCGCCCTGCATCAGACCAGGTGGGCGCTGTCTGTGCTGAGGGTAATTGCGTGAAGGCGGCTGATCCTTTTGGTCCGTCGAGTCCGAGTGCTGTCAGGGGCGCTGGTAGTCGGGGAGGTGTGGGCGGCAGGCGGTGGGGATATCGGGCACGCGGCATGTGGGATATGCGCCAAGGATCGCGGGCTTCCCCGCGAGAAGGCGTCCCCGTCCGGTGGCTAGGATCATGACCGGTGCGGCACGGATCATGAGGGGGAGTTCGTTGTGAGGTCTTTGACCGTGTGTACGTCGGCGCGTGCGTTCACCGAAGGGCTGAAGAGCCGTGGTTGATACGCGAGTCCGCAGGAACGCGAGGCCTGTCATGGAGGGGGCCGTGGCGAGTCTCGGCGGCTACGACCACGTGGACGCGGTGGCCGTGGACATCCCCGCAGGCACCAGCGCCGCAGAGTTCGCCCACGGAGTCCTCGCCGCAACCCCTCAGTGGGTACACCGGCTCCTGGACCTGCGTGACAAGATCACGGCGCCCTTCGGGCTCCACTCGCAAGAGCGCGTCGCCATGGCGGACATCCGGGTCGAGCCCGGACGGAAGCTGGGGCCCATCCTGGTGCGGTCGGTCACCGAGGAGGAGGTTCTGGGCGGGGAGGACGACAAGCACCTGGACTTCCGTGCCTCTTTCGCGGTGCGCCAGTCTTCCTCCGGCGGGCTGGAAGGGGTGTTCACCACGGTCATCCGGTTCCACAACCCGGCCGGACGCCTGTACTTCAAGGCGATCCAGCCCTTCCACAATCTGATCATCCCCCGCCTCGTCGCCGGAGGCGTGCGTGGGTGACTGGGCATGGGCGCGGGTCAGGAGGCATTGCATGATCGGGTTCTGTCCGGGGTGATCATGTGAGGCCGAGGGTTTGTGGCGGCCGGTGGCAGTCGCGGCTGGTGTGGCGCAGGGCGGCGATGTTGGTTTCGCCGTTCTGGCGGAAGATGCTGATGGCGAGGTTGCGCAGGCTGGCCATGGCGCGGGGCAGGGTGCCGGTGCGGACGGTGGAGTCGTCCTCGCGGAACGTGCGGTCACAGACGTGGTGCAGGAGGTTCTCGATGCCCCATTGGCCCCTGATCCAGGCGGC
The DNA here is from genome assembly GCF_055570295.1 of Streptomyces sp. NPDC031265. NCBI lineage: Bacteria > Bacillati > Actinomycetota > Actinomycetes > Kitasatosporales > Streptomycetaceae > Streptomyces > Streptomyces sp. NPDC031265. The sequence continues at coordinate 31,442 of NZ_JBVIHM010000050.1, read as the reverse complement.
GAGCTCGGTCGGGGTGGCGTCGAAGACAACCAGGCTGGTGATCAGGTAGACCGGCTCGATCGTGAGTTTCCCGGTGCTCAACTCGCGCCGCCAGCGCAGGATCTGGATGGCCTGGCGGGCGCCGGGACAGTCAAGGTGGCGGAAGGTGGCGACCTTGAGCCGACGGATCTCCTCGCGGTGGTGACCCCGGTCCCGGGTGCGGTGATCCAGCGGGATCTCGGCCCAGGGCAGCTTGTAGACCTGCAGATACAGGCCGGGGCGATTCTTCTTCACGATGGCCAGGCAGTGGGCTCCGCGTTTGCGGAGGTAGGCGCCGTGACCATGTTGGGTGTGCAGGACGTCGCCGGTCAGCGCGGTGTTCTCCAGGCCGATGGCGTCCAACAAGGGTCGGACCGAAGGGATTTCGTTGCTCTTGGAGGCGATCTGCCGCTGGGCCAGGACCACGCCGTGGTGGTCCATCGCGGCCAGCAGCTGGATTGCCGTGGTCGTGGTGGTGCGGGAGCCGCGGACCGTCTTGCCATCGACCGCGATCGCCCTCAACGGCGGCTTCGGCGTGGGCTCGGACGGCTTCGACGCCGGCACTCTGGCCTGGAGGTATTCGCCGATGGCCGCGTCCAGTGCGTCACCGTCGACGCGTTGGAGCAGGCGGCGGACGGTGGCCGCGTGCGGCGCTGGCCGGATGCCGGTGAGCGGGTCGGCCGGGAAGCCGAGGATGGCCAGGACGGATTGCGGGGCCTCGGTGATCCATTCACCGATCGCGACAAGGGAGCGGGCACCGGTCAGGACGGCTGCAGCGGCCGCGCACAACAGCGGGAGCATCGGATACCGCCGTCCCAGCAGGCCGCGCGGATCGGGCACCCAGATCAGGAAGCGTCGCAGGTCAACGGCATCTTGCGCGGCGACGCGGATGTCCGGGTGAGCCATTCGCCCCAGCCCTTCGGGCATGTTGCGATGATGTTCGGGCAGGCACGGTCTCGCTCGGTTCTCATGGGTCTCGACAACCACATGATCTACCGGTGCCGTGCCCGCTCTGCTCTCCAGAACTCCCCGCCCCACACTGGCCATGACGATGCCTCACGGACAAGAGCTACAAACCGGACCACTCTCGTTCATGCAATGACCCTGTGTCTGTACTGTGCACGGTCTGCTATCGCATCTGAATCTTCGCGAGTGCGCGATAGGTCAGCAGACGAGCGATGTTCACTGCCTCGCTGTCGGTCAAATAAACGATCACCTTCCAAGGGGTCATCAGCTGACCGAAGGTGACCCGGGAATTGTCCTTGAAGTCGGGGACGTCATCCGGTTCCAAGGCGATCTCGACACGGGGATCGGTCTTGCTGAGCATGAGATAGCTTCCGAGGGTCTTGCGCCCGGTGGACTGGCGGATCCCGATGTACGCGTCCGGTGCCAAACGCCGCCGCCCCGCCGCGGCTGGACGGGCTACCAGTGAGGTTCGGCGGGCTCCCCCCGCCCCGCTGACGGTGTCGGTGTCGGTGTCGGTGCCCGCAGGATCCAGCGGGGGCGTGGCTGCGGCCTTTCGAGCCGCTGGTATCCCCTGTTTACTGTTCGGTGGAACTGTGCCACGCGGGAACAAGCCGAGGGGGACCGCGTTGATGAAGAAGGTTGCTGCCGTGGGTGCGGCCGTTGTACTGGGTTGGGGACTGAATACCACGCCGGCAAACGCGGCGCCGGCCTACTACCACCTGCAGAACAATGCCACGCTCAATTGCCTGGACTATCGGGCCGACTACGGACCCCCGCCCTACGCGACAGGGTGCAACGGGGGCGCGTACCAGACCTGGCTGATGAACGACACCATCGGCCAGCTCTCCGAAATGCGGCAAAACGCGGGTAGCAGGCTGTGTCTGGTCGCCCGCGGAGGTCAGGCAACGATGAAGCCTTGTTCGTCCAGCGACCCGGCAGCCCTGTGGAATGTGTACTTCACTGGCGCGGGCTTCGAGCTGATCAACAACGTGACCAAGACCTGCCTTGGCGAGCAGCCGGAGGACGTCAACCACATCCGCCACGTCAATCTCACCAGGTGCACCGGTGGTCCTTCCCAGCAGTGGACGCTCTACCGCTGACCCTTCGATGCCTCGTGAGTGGTGAAGACGGTCAGAACCGCCGTAGGCGCTCACGAGGCATCTACGGCCTGCCCGATGGATCATGTGAAATCCCCGGCGGCTCATCGTTCCGCCTGGCGGGCGGGTCGGCCTGAGGGCGGGCACGGACGCGACGTGGTTACGTGAGCACGTCTCCGCCAGCGCCTCTCAGCCGAGATCGCTGGATGGGCGGCGGTTTTCGGGCAATTGCGGTCCACCGACAGGCCGTTGGGCTACACCCTCGTTTCCTGGGAAACGATGCGTGCGTTTGGGCTGCGTACGAACAGAAAGTCGAAGGAGGTGTCCATCATGCGCAAGATCGAGATCAAGCCTGTGCCCGTCAAGCGGGAAGAGCGCCGCACCAGCGCCTTGCGCCCTGGACGTCCTTGCCCGCCTCCAAGGCCGGCGCGAGCCCTCCCAGGCCGGGGTGGAGGCGATAGCGGACGCGGCCTTCGAGCTCCTGGACCGTTCGGACCACACCCGGCAGTTCATCGCCATGACCACGGTCGGGGACTGGACCCTGATGATCGAGCCCGTCGGCTACCTCGGCGTCACCGAAGAGCGAGCCCTGCCCGCCTCCACGGGCACCCGCGGTGTCTCCCACTTCGTCAACATCAACGGCCTCAACTCGTTCCTCTGAGCCCAGGACACCACCGAGCGCCTCACCTTCGAGCCTGGCATACCGACCGCCGCTGGGGAACAACCCCCGACGAACTCCTCGCGGCCATGCATCACTGCCCTCGGCTACGGTTGAGGCGCTCCTGTTTGGGCGGGGACGACAGTGGCCCCTGGCTGTGCCTGGCCAGGGACAGCCACCATCGCCTGAAGCACCGTCATGAGCACTTCGGCGCGTTGGTCGCCATTCAGCTCGGAGTCCGCGATCAGGCGTTCCGCTGCAAGGTAACGAGACAACTCCAGAGGCTGATCAAAATAGCGTTGCAGGTGGGCAGCTGACGCCTCTTGGGAGCGGATGAACGTCCGTCCCACAAAGCCAGCCAGAGCCGCCGACACAGTTCCGAGCGTCGCAGCTGCGACGCTCGCCGCAGTGCTTTCCGCTCGGATTGCCATCACCGTGAAGGTGACTAGCAGGCCGAACCCCAGAAGCATGGCAAATTGCGCGTTACGGAAAGACTTCCTGGCCTGCTTCAAGGCGATTCCATGGTACTGACTCAGGCGCGCGTGGGTCACTGACCACAGGTTAGCGAGTCCGAGTGCGGATCTGGCACGCTCCTGCTCTGCGGCACCTTCCAACCCGACTTCAGGTCTCGCCACAGAAGCTTCCAATTGCTGCTCTGCCGCTTGCAGTCGTACTCGGTCAGACGAATCTACTTTCACGCCTGCCGTCCTGGCCAGCCAGAAGGCACAGATGTGGAGGCACATTCCAAACATGATCCAAAGCCCGCCTTGGACTTCCGACCAAGTTGGAGGGAAGCCGGGCCCTCCGCCCGTAGTGTGGGGTCCGGCTTTAAGGAACCCTGCACTTCCGAATAACCACAAACCAGCGATTGCCGCGATCTGACCGCCTGTGATGCTGTTGTCGCTTTCGGCCTGCGTCTGAGGTTCATTTGATGGCGCCTCAGTCACCCCATCTGTGCGTGCCGACTGCGACGGAGTATCCGCTGTCACGTTGTGTACTCCCTGCGTACTGATTGGGTGCGAGTGCGGGGAGGATAGCGGACTTCGTGGCGCCTGGTGATCCCTTCGTCCCGACCCAGCCGGATGGAAGGACAGGGACAGGACGGTTGCCAGGCGCCGTATTCGGCTTGGCGGGCTACCCGACGAAGGTCACAGAGATGGCGGCGCTCTGGTGGCCTCGAGCAGGGCGCCGGTGTGACTGGTGGTGGCACGGTCGACAGCTCGGACTCCGCATCCATGTACGACAGTCTGGAGAAAACCGCCAGACCTATGCGCGTGTTCGAGGGTTTCATCCGCAGGGTTTTCTTGCAGGCAGTCCTGATGACCGTGTTCATGGAAGTCGCCATGGACGACCGGGTGACCCCCTGCAACTCCAGCCTCGGCGTGATGGAGTGGCCGCCGATCGTCTATCGCGGCATCCGTTATCGCGGGATGTCCGAGCTCGCAGCCCTGCAAAGCGCTGCCTTCGGCGTACCGGCCGACCGGCGCCTGCAGGTCACCCGCACGATGCCCGGACTCCTCAGACCCCACACCGCACTGTCGACGACCTCCTGCTGATCCTGGCGCTGCACACGGCAGTCCGCGGTACGGATGAAGGCGCAGAACTGGACGGCAATCGCGGCAGAATAGACGCCGTCAGTGAAGTGCGGCGCGAGCTCGTGATGGCGGGCCATCTCGGAGCCTGATCCCAGGTAAGAGTCCGGCGGCATGCTCGGGCAGGGCAGAGAAGGCCGCGATACGCAATAAGAGCGTCGCGGAGATGGTCGGCGGAGTGTCCGTCAGGCAGGGCGACCAGGCGGAGATAGCAGGTGCGACGGTCGACCAGTGTGGCCACCGCGAACTGGCTGCGAGGCCCGACGATCAGGTCTCCTTCCCCGTCCCCCAGACGGGTCCGCAGCTCAACGACCGGCGGCCGGCGGTCGATGAGTACGGCCGGATCCACGAACCTCGCAGCCCTCTGGTCAGACCGGCGGCACTTCTTTCTCAGGGGCCGGCCGGTGCGGAGCTTCCTGGTCAACGTCCTGCTCAGACCGCCTCTGGCGCCCTGATAGAGCGCCCGGTAGATCGTCTCGTGACACAGATGCCGCTCAGGACGATCGGGCCAGAGCGCGCGTAGATGGGCTGCGATCTGCTCGGGACTCCACTCCAGGGCGAGCTTGGCCAGCTTGGCCTGGACCTCCGCTTTCAGCTCCGGGTCCGCGGCGAGCTTGACGCGCCGTGGCCGTCCGTTGCGTTCGAGGGAGCGGCGGTGGGCCAGGTCGGCGTCGTAGATGCCGTTGTCATGCGGCAGGCTGTTGCGGCGCAACTCACGGCTGACCGTCGACGGTGACCGTCCGGCCGTACGGCTATCTCCCGGACAGACCGCGTTCGCGCAAGGTGGCGATCCGTTTGCGCTCCAGCAGGGACAGGCAGCGGCCCGAGCGAGAAGCCTCCGGCAGCGACCGCGGTGGCAGACCACCGCTCTCGGCCCGCCATCGGTATCGGGTCTTCCGCCCGATGCCCAGTCGCTTGCACGCTTCGACGGTGCCCACCCCGGGACGCCAGCAGTCGCCAGTACTCGACTTCGAATTCCAGCCTGCGCTTCTTGTCCTTTCGGGCGGCGGGGTTCCGGCCCGCTCCGCCCGTCAGTGCCTGGCTGACACCCTCGGCTGTACGGGTCGTTGCCCGTCGGGCGGGGGTAGGCGATGAACAGTCACGGCGACGGTGAGTATCCGTCAGCAGCGTGGTGCTCTTGTGGAGGTCCGGCACTGGGGTACAGCACCTGTCGACCTTCTGCAGTCGGCTTGTCCGTAGCGGACGATCCGTTGGTACAAGGGCCAGAAGCACTACTCGGGTATCTACTGGTCAGCGACGATGCGCCACCACGTGATCTACGAGTCGCGCTGGGAACTGTCGCGGTTGCTCTTTGCCGACTTCGATCCGTCCGTACGCGGATCGTGGCCCAGCCTTTCCTGCCGAAGGCCGTGGTGGAGGGGCAGGCCCGCAAGCACATCCCGGATTACATCTTGACTACTGAGCAGGGTCCGGTAGTGGTGGATGTGAAGCCGCACTGCCGACTGTCCACCCCAGTGGTGGCGTTCACGTTCGCGTGGACCCGGCAGGCGGTCGAGTCGCCTGACGGGCGCTCAGCGCCTCGTCTCGTACCTGGTCAGGATCACGCCGCAGGGAAGCGTCCGCGTCTCCACCAGGTTCAGGTTCACCCAACTGTCCAGCGCGGTGAAGAACGGCGTGCCGCCGCCCACCAGGACCGGCGCGGTGGCCAGCACGTACTCGTCAATCAGCCCGGCCCGCATGGCCGCCCCGGCGAGCGTCGCGCCGCCGATGTCCATCGGGCCGCCGTCCTCGGCCTTGAGCCGGGTGATCTCGGCGACCGCGTCGCCGGTGACCAGGCGGGTGTTCCAGTCGACCTTGTCGATCGTCGAGGAGAACACCACCTTCGGCATATCCCGCCAGCGGCGCGCGAACTCGATCTCCGCCGCGGTGGCGCTGGGCTGCTGGTCGCCGGTCGGCCAGTAGGAGCTCATCGTCTGCCACAGCTTGCGCCCGTACAGCGACAGGTCGGTCGCCTGCAACTGGTCGGACCAACACTGGAACAGCTCGTCGCTCGGCACGCTCCAGCCGATGTCGTCGCCGGGCGCGGCGATGTAGCCGTCCAGGGTCAGGTTCATGCCGTAGATCAGTTTCCGCATGGCGCCAGCCTTCCGTGAGTCGGTCTCACGCGTACAGACCGGCGCGGCGCGGGTAACTCATCGGTGCGCGATCTGAGCTCGCATGTAGTCCCGTGCTCGGTGGCTCAGCCGCAGACTCATCGTTCCGCCGAGGAAATGGCATAGATCTGAGACTGATCTTGGGTGACAGCAGCGGCTCCTGCTGGAGCGCGCCTGGGAGGCAATCGAGGACGGGGGGCTGAACGGTGATGCCCCGCAAACTGACCGTCGCCGCACTCCCGCGTCTGCACGCCCGTCTCCTCGCCGCTGAGTACGTCCCTCTGCTGAACACACCAGAGTCGTCGAGCGGTTGCCGCGGTCCTCGACGGCGAGGCGGTGGACGTTGGCCATCGCCACCTCGCTTGAAGGCGCGGGTGGCCTTCGGCAGCCTTGCCGTCGGTGCCGTTCATCTTCCGCCGGAAGAACTGGGGGTACTCTTCCCGCTTGTCGGAGGGCTCCTCTGCCCTCTCGTGGCCGCCATGACTGATGCGGTCAAGGCCTCGGACGGCCCCGGGGGCTGCGTGGGACGGCATGGGGATCAGGGGCCTGGCACTTCGGACTGTGGGCGAAGCGCGGGCGGCGGGCTCCGGGTGGACTGTGCAGGCGTTGGCGTGCGATTACGCCGGCAGCACCCGGAGTTCAGGGGTGATCTCGAACCGGGGGTGACGGAGGGCGCCCTCAGGGCCGCAGGGAGTCGGCGGTGAGGTGGGACAGTTGGTGGGCGATGCCTTGGATGAGGGTGGTGCGGGGTGTCCAGCCCAGGAGGGCTCCGGCCCGGGAGCGGTCGGCGAGGGTGGCATCCACGTCGCCGGCCTGCGCGGGAAGCCTGGTGACCGGCACCGCGTGGCCGGTCACCTCCTCGACGGCGGACAGCACATCCAGCACGCTGGTGCTGACGCCGGCCCCGACGTTGAGGACAGTCGTTCCGATCCGACGAGTGGCGGCGGCAGTCGCGGCGCGGACCACGTCACCGACGTAGGTGAAGTCGCGCGTGTGGCTGCCGTCCCCGAAAAGCGTCAGCTCCGGGCCGCCCAGAGCCGCCGTCAGGGCGCGGCCGATCAGCATGTCGGGGCGTTGGCGTGGCCCGTAGACGGTGAACAGGCGCAGCGCCACCACGGTGAGCGTGGACGTGGTCCGGTCGGCGTGCGCCAGGCACAGCTGTTCTCCGGCGAGTTTGCTGACCGCATAGGGGGAGGCGGGGCTCGGTGCGGTCACCTCGCGGGCGGCGTGGCTGCTGGTCCCGTAGATGCTGGAGGAGGAGGCGTAGACGAGGCGGGGCACGCGGGCGTCCTCGCAGGCGGCCACCACGCGTTCGGTGGCGAAGATGTTGCACGACGTGTATTCGGTGAACCGCTCGCCCCATGAATCGCGCACCCCTGGCAGGGCGGCGAAGTGGAAGACCACGTCGGCCTGCCGGAACAGGGCCGTGAGCGCAGTGGTCCTCACGTCGGCGGTGACGAGCGTGAAGTTCGGATCGCTGAGGGCTCGTCCCAGATTGGCCGCCGCGGCCGGGTCGAGACGGGGGGCGCGGCGGTCCACGCCGACCACGGTGGTCCCGCCCGCGAGGAGGGATTCGACGAGGTGCGAGCCGATGAAACCGGCGGCACCTGTGACGACGGCCCTGGCCAGCGCCGGTTTCCGGGTCGCCCACTGCTGCATGAACTTCTCCCATGAGGTGAGTCGTTGACGACTGCGCCGTCTGCCGGACGCGGGCGCGGGTGGCCCGTGTCCGGGCCCGGTCCGCTACGGTGCCGTTCCGTTCTCGGCCACGGTTCTCACGCCGCCACCGGCAGCAGGTGTGTCCGGGGTGTCCGGCAGGCCGAGGTCCGCGAGAACCAGGTCGGCCCGGCGACGCCAGGTGTAGTGCTCCAGGAACTGCCGCCGGGCTTCGTCGCCGAGCGTCCTGCGCAACGTCGGGTCCGCCGCGAGCTCGGTGAGGGCGTCGGCCCAGGCCTGCGGGGAGTCGGACGGACGCAGCAGGCAGTTGACGCGGTCCTCCAGGACTTCACGCAGGACCGGGAGGTCCGAGGCGATGATGGCCCGTCCGTGGGCCATGTACTCGAACAGCTTCATCGGGGAGGTCCAGCGTCCGATCTCGTCGAGTCGGCCCCAGGTGTACACCTTGGGCTGATGGGGGGCGAGGACCACGTCGAAGAGGGGGAAGTAGCCGGGGAGGGTGGAGGGTGGCCGGTGCCCGTGGAAGTACACATTGGGATGCGGGCAGGGGTTCTCCCAGCGGGCCCGGTCCTCGGTGGTGCCGCCGACCAGGTGGAAGTCGAAGCCGGGGAGCCGGCCGGCGAGGTCGAGGATGAGGTCGATGCCGCGCCCGTCGTAGAGGTGCCCGACGTAGCCGACCTTCGGCGCGTCCGGGCGGCCCGGCAGCCGGGGTGTGTCGAGCGCCGCGTCGCAATCCGGCGGATCGGCACAGTCGGGTGCGACGCGGATCGGCAGCGTGCCCAGGTGCTCGTAGGCTTCCTGGAGGTCCTGGGCGAGCGCATGGGTGATGACGACGACACGCGCGAGCCGGGGGTGGCTGAGCAGGGCCTGTTCGGTCCCGGCGGGCAGGTCCTGGCGCAACTGGTGGACCTCGTACACGAAGGGGGCGAGGTCGGCGGTGGCGGCCAGGGTGTAGGGGTCGCGGGCGTAGAGGAGGTCGGGGGCGGCGTCACCGGTCAGCAGCCCGCGGATGTCCTCGCCGCGCTGGCGGTAGCCAGCTGTGGTGTAGTCGGGGGCGGGGACCAGCCGGATCGGGAAGCGGTGACGGACGCCGTAGTACCCGTACGGGTCGTCGTCGGTGTACGAGCCGGGCAGGGAGTACAAGGTGGCGTCGTGCCCGGCGTCGGTGAACGCGTCGCACATACGCATGACATGGACACCGTTGGCGAAGAACGAGGGGATGCTGCCTCCGTGCAGGTAAGCGATGCGCATGCCGTGCTACTCCTCGTTCGCCGTGGGACCGGTGGGTCCGGTGGGCGGCAGGACCCGGAGGTTCGGTCCTGCCGATCGTCTGGACGGGCCGTCCAGCGGCCGGCCGCCTCTCACCAGCGCACCGGCAACGTGCGGGGGGACCGGGTGATCTGGCCCCGCTTCCAGTCCGGCGGCCCCGCCGCGCGCAGTGCCGGGAGATGGCCCACCAGACCGGCGAGGGCCTCCTGGAGCTGAACCCGGGCGAGTTGCGCGCCGACACAGAAGTGGGCGCCGTACCCGAAGGCCAGGTGTGCCGGAGCGGCCCGGGTGAGGTCGAGCAGGTCCGGCGCGGTGTGGACGTCCTCGTCGTGGTTGGCCGAGGAGGTAAGCGCGATCACCGCCTCGCCCTCCTCGATCGTCACCCCGCTCAGCACCACGTCCTGGGTGGCCACCCGGAGATTGGCTCCGACGGTGGCCTGGGCGTACCGCAGCAGTTCCTCGACGGCACTGGGGATCAACTGTGGTTCGCGGCACAGCAACTGGTAGCGCTCCGGTCGCTCCAGCAGCAGGTGGACCAGGCCGGCCAGCCGGTCGGCGGTGGTGCCGTAGCCGCCTGCCAGCAGGACGATGCAGAACGAGATCAGCTCGCCCTGGCTCAGCCGGTCGCCCTCGTCCCGTGCCGTGATCAGCACGCTCAGCATGTCGTTGCCGGGGTGAGCGCGTTTGGCGGTGACGAGGTCGGTCAGATAGCCGGTCATGTCGTCCACCCCAGTCATGACGTCGGCGTCCGGCATGGCGGTGAGGCTGCGCATCGCGTCGTTCCAGGCGTCGAGCTGATCACCGTCGAGCCGGGGTGCCCCCAGCAGGTCGCAGATCACGGTCAGGGGCAGCGGCCGGGTGAAGCACGCGACGAGATCGGCGGGGGCCGGCTGCCGCTCCATGCCCGCCAGCAGCTGGGCGGTCAGGAGCGCGATGTCGCTGCGCATCGCCTCCGCCCGGCGTCCGCTGAGGGCGGGCGCGACCAGCCGGCGCAGCCGGGAGTGGTCGGGCGGATCGGCGGCGAGGATCGAGTCCGGCAGCGTGGTGGTGCGGGCGAGCCTTGGACCCTCGCCCCTGGTCGCCCGAGCCCGGCTGAAGCACGGGTCGGCCAGGACGCGGCGGACGTCTGCGTGCCGGGTCACCAGCCAGGCGGTGTCACCGCTGGGCATCCGGACCCGGATGACCGGCGCGTCGCGGCGCAGTGCGGCGAACTCGGGTATCGGGTCGAGGCCGTCCCGGTGCGGGAAGGGGAACGCCTGGATCTGCTCTGAGGTCTGATCTGACTGGTTCATTCGGTCTGCCGCCTTGCGTCACGGTGTGCTGGTCAGGGGCGTTCGTAGACGGAGACGTGGTAGGCGCTGTCGCGGGTGAAGGGAGCTCCGGTCCAGCTGCCCCAGCGTTCCTTGAGTCGCAGGCCGCAATGACTGGCCATCAGGTCGAGCTCGCCGTGGCTCGCGTAGCGGAACTCGACGCGCAGGTGCCGGGTGCGTCCGTCCTCGTGGATGACGTAGTGCGAGCGGTAGCGCTGGGCCGATGGGTCGAGTCGGCGGTAGCACAGCACCAGGTGGTCCTCCCCCTCGGAGACGATCTCGGGGCCGGCCGCCGCGGCCAGGGCTTCGGGCACGTGGGCATCCAGCACGAACAGACCGCCCGACGCGAGCCGCGCTGCCACGTTGGTGAAACAGCGGGCCTGGTCGGCCTGGTCGGGCAGTTCGGCGAAGGTGCCGCCGGCCAGGAAGACCAGGCGGAAACTCCCGCCCACCGGGACCTGGGCGAAGTCGCCGAGCGTCACGGGGATCCCGGTTCCTCCCGGCTTGGCACGCAGGTGGCGGAGCATCGCCTGGGACCCGTCGACGCCGTGCACCTCGATGCCGCGTGTGCGCAGGGGCAGGGCTATCCGGCCGGTGCCGATGCCGAGTTCGAGGACCGGCCCGCGGCCTGCGAGAGCGGCCAGGCACTCGACGGTCGCTCCGGTGATGCCCGGCTTGGCGAACCAGCGGTCGTAGTCGTCGGCGAAATCGGAGGCGTAGCCGGGACGAGGCAGCGAGGGGTCGGCGTTCACGGGGCTCCTAGCCAAAGGGGTGGGGGCGTCCGGGGCAGGGGCCGGACGGCAGGGGCAGGGCTCCGGGGGCGAGTACGCGGACCACCCGCACCCCCGCGTCACGGGCGGCTGCGGCCGTGCACTCGACCAGGACGACATCCTGGCCCGTGTGCCCGGCGAGGACGTCGAGCGGGTCGAGGACACCGGGCGGGCCGGGCACGTCGACCGGGTCGGGCCCGCGGCGGTACGGCCGGGCGCCCGCGGGCCCCGTCACGTTCCACAGCCGCAGGCTGTCCTGGCGGTGGTAGGTCCACAGCGCGTGCTGGACGGCGGTCGCCGGCTCGCTCGAGCCGTGCCACTGGTCCCAGGTGGCGCGGGCGACCGGTGTCCGCATGCTCCACCGCACCATGAGCGCCTCGTAGGCCGCCTTCTGGGCCAGGGACTCGACGCTGTCCGCCGGCCCGCAGCGAGCGCCGAAGGCCTGACCGGTGCCGTCGGGCCGGTGCAGGCACACCACGACACAGGCTGTCGCGGCCGGGGCGGGTACGCCGAACGCCGTCATCACCAGCCCGCCGGCCCGCAGGAAGGCGGCCAGGGGCGGCGGGGGAACGAACGGGATCAGGCTCGGCGGCCGGTCGGTGAGCCCGTACCAGCTGCGCCGCAGCAGGTCGCGTTCGAGCACCTCCCAGGCCGCGTGGAGGACCGCCGCCCGCGCGTCGGGGTGCGCGGCGATGCCGGTGGACCCGGACGACTGCGCGGCGTCGCATCCGGCGGGGGGCCGGTGCTGGAGGAACGCCGAGCCCGCCGGGACGAGCACCTCAGCGCCGCGGGTCGTCCGGCCGCGCACCCACAGCCGTCTGGCGTCCGCGCCGGGCCGTGGCTCGATGGCGGGTATCCCCTTGCGGCACAGTTCCTCGCGGGTGCCCACCAGGTGAGCGGCGGCCTCGGCCTCCCGCCCGGCCATCACGTTGCCGAGCCGCTCCAGAAGCTCTCCGCGGGCGCTCACGCTGACCTGGTCCCGGTCGTGCCCTGCGGCGCTGCCGACGAGCACCGGCGCTCCGCCTGCGGCGCTCGTACCCTCGAACGCCGCCGAGCGGGCCGCTACCCGCGCGAACACGAGGTCCGGCTGGTGCGGATAGGGCGCGAACACCTGAGGCGCCCACGACATCACGCGGATGCTCCGATGAGGTCGGCGCACTCCCCGAGCAACCCTCTACCGTGAGCCGTCAGCGTGTCGGCGTGGGCCCCCAGGGTGTCCACGGCCTGGTGCGCCGCGCCCAGGAGTGTCTCGTACCGGGAGCCGGCCGCCGGGCCCAGACCCTCAAGCCGCCGGTACAGCAGCACACTGCGGGCCAGCACCACCGTCTGCTGGAACAGCCCCGTCAGCGGCCGGGGGTCGGCCCGCAGCGGCGTCGCGACCAGCAGGGGCTCACCCCGGTCCGCAACTGCGCCTCCCTCAGACCGGTCGGGCAACAGGAAGGGATCCGTCAGGGCCGCCGCGTTACACCGGGTATGCGCACCCTCGTGCACCAGCGCCTCGGCGAACCGCACCGGGCCCGGCAGTCCGGCGGCACTGGCCGTCAGGCGGACCCGGCGCACCAGGATGGCGCCGTGGATGGTGAAGTCCGTGAACCCTTCGATCGCGTCGCCATCCAGCAGCGCGATCTCGGCGACCGTCTCCCGCACCTCGGCGGCGGCTTCGGGCCAGACCCGGGTCAGCAGGCCGACCGCCTGTGCCAGCGCCTCGCGCTCGCACTCCTGCCACACCGCGACCTCGGCTGTGGCCGGCCGTCTGTCGGAGCGCTGATGAGCCGGGATGGACCGCAGCGCCCGGGTCACACTGCGCCTCAGATGGCCCTGCGGGTCAGCGGGCCCGAAGGCGGACAGTGACACACCCTCCAGCCGTCCTGCCAACCTCCGCCGCTGCTCCGGTCCCAGCGGGCCGGACCTCAGCGCCCGTTGGGCGCTATGGGCGACCTCGACCACCGCTGGATGGCGCAGGCCCCCATGCCCCGGCGGCGTCAGCTCCGCTCGCTCAAGTACGCGCCGCAGGCGCTGCACCAGCTGTGTCCGTTCGTGGACAGCCTCCTTGGCGTCCGGTTCGATGCGCATGCACCCTCTTTCGGGACGTCGCCGGCGAAGTGCGGCGGGCCGGAAGGGCCCGCCGCAGCGAGTACGGATGTACCGTCATCGCTAGTCGCGCGAGGGGATGTCAACCATCAGCGCGAGCTCGGGAAGGTCTTCGTCTTCGAGCTGCTCGATTTCCTCGTTCACGGAGGACTCCCTTCACCTCACCGGCCCGACCGTGCTCGGTCGGGCTTCACCGGCAGCGACATCGTCCGGGGCCACATTGCGGCAGCCAAGAGCGAGTGGCGAACATGACGGCTATCCGGACGGTGGCACGCAGGCCGGAATCCGGCTTGCCGACAGAACCGGAACCAATGTGCGGCACCTCTCCGGGACAACCGCCTCACGGCGATCTCCCGGCAGAAGGCCGCTGCGAGGCGGACCAGTATGGTCGGCGACCGCCGGGCGAGATGGTGAGTGAGTGACCGACCGGTCCCAGCCACACCGCCGACGCCCGGGGCACGTCGAAGATGACCGAATGCGACGGCCTTTCACCCGGCCGAAGAGACGGGTAATTTGAAGACGACCCCCTCCCGCGCACCGTAGGCACCACTCCCCTGTCCTGCCGCATAAATGATCGCCGAGTATTCCGCATCCGCCGGGTCAGGAAAACGCCACCAGACCGAGCGGAGCCACGGAGCAAGCGCACATGACACAGGAGGAACCGCATGACGGACGACTGGCAGCTCGACGTCGAGAGCCGTCGCTGCATCGGTTCGGGGATGTGCGCAAGCACCGCGCCCGACCATTTCACGCTCGACAGCACCCGCCGGTCACGGCCGACCGCCGCGCACGTCGCCCCCGACGATCGCGTGCTGGACGCGGCGTTCACCTGCCCTGTGGAGGCCATCTCGGTCGTCGAGCGGAGCACGGGGCTGACACTCTTTCCCGAAGCGGGAGGACGTCGGTGATCCCGCTCGCCGATCTGAACACTGCCGAAGAGCGCACCGGCGCGAGGCTGAGCCGGTCCAGTGCGCGCAGTGCCGCTGTTCCCCACGCCTCGACACTGTTGTGCGGTTGCCCGCAGGCAACATAATCGTTCCTCATGACGGGCTCATCGGCATTTCCTGGACTCTCCGCCACATCGGATGTCTATGTCCTCTCCTTCCCCAAGTGCGGACGCACCTGGCTGCGGCTGCTGATGGCCAAGGCCATTTCCCTCAGTTGGGGCCTCCCCATGGAGATCTGCCGCGATCTGCGGTTGGAGGAGTTCAGTGCCGCGGATCCGCGGATCCCCGAGATCACCTTCTGGCATGACGACCGAGTCGGCTGGCGTACACCCGGGCAACTGTCCACGGACAAAGATCACTACCGCGAGCGGCGGGTCGTGTTCTTGACGCGTGACCTGCGGGACACGACGGTCTCCCATTATTTCCAGCGCAGCCTGCGGCCGGACAACCCTTATGCCGGCCCACTCGGACAGTTCATCGGTGAAAACGCGGGCAGCCTGCGGACCTGTGTCGCGTTCTGGAACATCTGGCACGCCTCCAAGGACGTTCCACGCGCGTTCCTCCTCACCTCCTACGAGCGTCTCGCAACCGACACCTCCGGCGAACTCGCACGGATCCTGGCTTTCTGCGGACTCCCGCGCGTCGAGCCTGAAGCACTGCGGGAAGCAGTCGAGTTCGCCAGCTTTTCGAGCATGCGGGCGATGGAAATCAGCGACGCCCTCGACTCGGAACGCCTGCGGCCCGGCCGGCCGGACGATCCCGAGTCCTTCAAGACCCGCCGCGGGATCATCGGGGGCTTCCGCGACTACCTGACAGCATCGCAGATCGGGGAAATCGACGACCTGATCAGGACCACCCTGGTTCCTGACTGGCACGCGATAGCGTTCGCGGCGGATGATCCCGTCGCCGCTGCGCGGTACACCGGACAGCCGACAGACTGACGCCGGACGGGACCAGAGGCGACACCCAGGTGTACGTCGAGGGCGGCGCAGCCTCACCGAGGACGTGGCGCAGGCGAAACCGGCGATGCTCCCACCGCTGTCCCAGGCCGGTCCACGACCACGCCTGGTGCTGCCGAGGAACCCGGCGCAACCGAACGCGCGCACATCGAACCCGCGCCGGCCGCATCCGGCCATGTCGCATCGGGGACCCGCAGCGCCCTCACCTCCGGGAGGAACAGCGGCACCACGGCTGCCGGCACGATCAGCAGGGCCGTGGCACCCAGCGTCGCGCGCAGTCCCATCAGCTGTGCGGCCGGCCCGGCGAGCAGGTAGCCGACAGGTTGGGCGACCAGCTGGCCCAGCGCCGAGTACGAGAGCGCCCGCCCCAGTCGTTCCGCCGGAATGCGCGCCTGGACCAGGGAGGTCCACACCAAAGCCGACACCGCTCCCACCACGCCTGTCAGCCCGGCTGCCGCCGCCAGCACTCCGGCAGAGGCACCTGCCGCCATCAGCGACGGGGGAAGGGCCATCACCGCCGTCCCCGCGCAGCACACCGGACCCACTCGGGCCGGCTGCCACCACAGACCGAACACCGACCCCAGCAGCAGCCCCCCGGCGAAGCCCGCAACCACCAGCCCCCAGCCGTCCACCCCGCCCAGCACCCGCTGCCCGTACACCGGTCCGAGCACCTGATAGCCCATCAGCCACAGCGGCGCCACCACGGCGGACTGCAGCACCAGCACCCACAGCCAACGGCGAGAACGAAAGTCCTGCCACCCACACCTCAGCTGCCGGAGGAACCCGCCGAGCGCCCCGGCGCCGACGCTCGCAGACAGCTCCAGCCGCGAGATCAGCAGGGCCGCTCCGGCGAAACTCAGTGCGTCCCAGGCGACCACCCAGGCCGGGGAGGCAGCCCCCACCAGCACGACACCGACTGCCGGGCTCCCCACCTTGACCGTGGTCTGCGTCATCTTCAACAGCGCGTTGGCCTGCATGCGCAGGGCGTCCGGCACGAGCTCGGGAAGTACTCCGGCGCCGGCAGGCACCGAGAACGCGGCCGCAGTGCCGCAGACCCCGGACAGTCCCGCCAGCCACCAGATCCCCTCCGCCCGCGACCAGAGCAGGACGCAAGCGAGCGTCTGCACCGACCCGCACACGACATTGGTGGTCATCAGCACCCGCGTGCGCGGCCAGCGGTCGGCGATGACCCCGCCCACCGGAAGCAGCAGCAACTGCGGCGCGGTACCGGCGGCCAGCACCAGCCCGAGCCCCGTCGGCCCCCCGCCCCGCTCCAGCACCGCCCAGGCGAGCGCCACCGGGGCCATACCCGTCCCCGTCCAGCTCAGCAGCCTGGCCCAGAAGTACAGCCGAAACGCCCGCTCCGACAGCGGAGCGAACACCTTCCCCACCGGCCGGCGTGGGCCGGGGCGCGGGACGGTAGGGTCCTGCACCACAGGCACGGTAGCCCCCCTCCTGTCCTGCTCAGCAACTGGCCCATGTACGAGTGCCTGACATGCTCGACCTCTGGCGCGACATCCAGACAAACAGTCCCGATCAAGGAACGCGCGCCTTGGTATTTCGACACGGGGACGTTCGGGGATATCCGGGTGAACGACTCAGCGCACCGGCCGGGGCGCCCTGACCGGGTGCCACCGGGGGAACCACCCTCCGGTCGGGAAGCGGGGGCCCCGCCGGGAGCCGCCCGGCAACTGGCAACGATGCCCGGTGCTCATCCGGCGCCCTTCGACCACGGCAACGAGCGAGGGGGCGAGCAGCTCCCGGGCGATGACCTGCCAGTGTCGGCCGCCCGGCCACGGGTCCACACTCGGTGCAGACAGATCCGTTGAGCCGTTCCCGCAGAGCACGCCTCGCCACGTCTGGCTTGACGTCCAGGTGGGTGTCCCCTTCCGCCTAGTGCGCGCGAGGGGACACCCACCTGGACACCGGCCACCGCAGTCGGCCCTTCCCCGATTTCACCGATGGCGACACGCTCGAAGGGCACGTCGCCGCACCTATGGAACGGACGGACCGCTCATGCAACGCCACATCCTCAACAACGGCGCCTCCATCCCGCGGATCGGCTTCGGCGTCTGGCCACTGACGCACGATCAGGCCTATACGGCCGTCACCCATGCCCTGGCCGCCGGCTACCGCCGCATCGACACCGCCCAGGTCTATGCCAACGAGGCGGGCGTCGGCCGCGCGGTCCGCGACTTCGGCGTCCCCCGCCAGGACGTCTTTCTCACCACCAAGCTATGGAACGCCGACCAGGGCTACGATGCTGCGCTCCACGCGTTCGACGCGAGCCTGCGGCGCCTGGGCACCGACTACGTCGATCTCTACCTGATCCACTGGCCCACCCCCGAGCAGGACCTGTACGTCGAGTCGTACAAGGCCCTGGAGCGGCTCCACGCCGAAGGGCGCGCCAAGGCGATCGGCGTCTCCAACTTCACCGCCACGACCCTGGCCCGGCTGCTGACGGAGACCGACACCCTCCCGGCCCTCAACCAGATCGAGCTTCACCCCTACTTCCCCCAGCGCCGGATGCGCGCGTTCGCCGCCGAGCAGTCCATCGCCACCGAGGCCTGGAGCCCGCTCGCCCAGGGCGGTCAGTTGCTCGCCGAGCCCGCCCTCGCCCGAGTCGCCGAGAAATACAGGAAAACGCCGGCCCAGGTCGTCATCCGCTGGCACCTGCAGCTCGGCAACCTCGTGATCCCCAGGTCGGTGACCCCCTCCCGGATCCAGGAGAACATTGATGTCTACGACTTCGTCCTCTCCCCGGAGGATCTGCGCGATATCGCCGCCCTCGACAACGGCGGCCGGATCGGCCCAGATCCGGACACCTTCAACTACCGTGGCTGACAGGGGAATCAGCCATGCCCAGTCGAGCAGCGTGTTCGGCTGCACGCCAAGGACCCGCGTGGACTCCCCCGAAAGCACCGTCACCGGCGACGACGATCATGGCGGCACCCTCCAAGGCATCGTCTGCGTCTTCACCCCGTCGGCATCGAGCCCCCTCTGCCCGCACCGCCGGTAGCATCGCGCAGCTGGTGGCCAGCCACCCGGCGGAGCAGGAGGTCTGCCCCCGTGCCAGGTCGCAGGACCGCACCGGTGCGCCCCGCCCGTGTCGCTCGCCGCAAGGGCACCGTGCACTCGCTGGCGACGCCGCGGTCGATCCGCGCCACCCACCCGTACGGAGCCCCCTCTACGTGATCATGGGCAACCCCTCCGCTGAGCGACTGCGCGACGCGGGCGTGGAACGCACAGGAACAGGCACCGGAAGTGCTCGGCTGATCTGTGTGCTGAGCGCTGCCCCACATGGTGCTCTCCAGACTCGCGCCTGCGCAGCGTGCGGCTGCGGGCGGAAACCGGGCGTGCTGCGGGGACGCGCCGGTCAGGCGGGCCGTGGGCGGCGACAACCAGCCTGCGCATTCAGCGTCAGTGAGCCTCTTTCATCCTGTGGTCCTGGGAATGAAAAAGGCTGGTCGGGAGGGGTGACATGACGAAGCCCCTCGTCGTTGGTGTGGTGATCTCACTCAACACGCCGACGACCGGGGGGGGCTTCGTTGGTTCCGTATCCTTCCATGCTCGACGTCCCGCGTAAGCTCGTGGAGCATGTCTCGTGGCTGATCCACGCTCGAAGGCGTGAACTCCGTTCCCCCTGGCGGAAGTTGGGCTGTTTCAGGCAGGCCCTGCTCGCGTTGGCGTATCTGCGCAAGAATGAGACGTTCGCGCAGGTAGGGGCCGGGTTCGGGGTGTCGGGGGCGACGGCCTGGCGGTACGTCGACGAGACCGTCGAGATCCTGGCCGCGTGGGCGCCGGGTCTGCGTGAGGCTCTGGTGGACCTGGGCGAGGGCGACTTCGTCATCGTCGACGGCACGTTGATTCCCGCCGACCGGATCAAAGCGGACGAGCCGTACTACTCGCAGAAACACAAGCAGCACGGCATGAACGTCCAGGTCATCGCCCGCCCGGACGGCACCCCGCTGTGGTTCTCCCGGGCGATGCCCGGCCGGACCCATGGCTTGACCGCAGCCAGAGACCACGGCATCGTCCAGGCCTGCCGCACCCGGCAGATCCTCGTCCTGGCCGATCATGCGTACCAAGGTGCTAGCGCCAGCGTCCGCACCCCCTACTGCCACCACCGCATCCAGCCGCCGGCCTACCAGCGGTTCAACCGTGTGCATGCCGGCTTCGTGCTCCGGGCGAACGTGCCTTCGCCCGGCTGAAGTCGTGGCGCATCCTTTTTCGCCGGTCCAGATGTTCTACCAACCGCATCGGACGGATCGTCGCCGCCGTCCACACACTCCTCACCTGCAGCTATTCAGGATGAAAGAGGTTCACTCGAGATGCTCGGGGATGTCGATGAGAATTAGCGGCATCAGGGAGCGTGGGGGCGGTCGGCCAGGTGGGGCAGAGCCCGGCTCCCTCCCCCGGACGGGGGAGGGAGCCGGTACGAGCGGAGGAGGTGGCCCGGCCGCTGCTCACCGCAGTATGAACCCATGCCCCGATCCCACAAGAAGCACCTGGCCGCAGCCCTCACCGCCTGCCTCGGCGCCCTCGCCTACACCGTCAGCAAGGTGGACCTGGCGAGGGAGGGCGAGCTGGGCATGCCGGGCTTCCCCGCGCCGACTGAGGCCTACGCCGCCGTTGCCAACGTCGAGACCGCCCAACTGGCCAACGCGGCCCTCGGCCTGCTGATGGCCGCCGTTGCGCTGCTCCTCGTCCGCCTGCCGGGGACCCCGCTAGTCCGCTGGCCGGCGCTCGTCGTCTCCTGGGCGGGCATCGCGATGGTGGGAGCGGGCGTTCTCGGCTTCGGCGCCCGCGCGGCGGGCCTGGCACCGAGCCTGGGTGCCACCCCTCCCCACATGCCCACCGCGCTCGCGGCATTGCTTGTCGGAGCCGTGTGGGTGACGGCCTGGACCATCGCCACGGTCTCCGCCACGCGCAGCAGCCGCAGGCGGTGCGCCGCCAGCGCCAATCTGTGAGGTTCAGAGTCACCAGCCGGCGCAACAGGTTGGTAGCGGACCACCAACTGCGGAACTATAACGGCACCATTGACCCGAAACACACTACGGTGCAGCTCTACTGTCTGTGGTTCCCACTGATGTGCCCAGCGGTGGCAGAAGGATCGTGCGGTTCGAGAGCCCCCTGCCGCGAATCACGGCGGGTCGCCGCGTACAGATCGACCTTGGACTTCGGGCAGCACCCGGGCCTCTCATCGTGCAGAGCACAACCATGGTCCCGAAGCAAGTATTCAGGTGCTCTTAGTGGAGGTTTCATCTCGGACGGGGTCTCTCATCCTGGGGGGTCGGGTTTCTCCAGGTTGGGACTGTTTTTCCGGTGATCCGGCGGGCCATGGTGTCGATCATCGCGAGGTAGATCATGGCTTCGGAGCTGGTGGGCAGGGTCTCGTAGTCGCGGGCGAGGCGGCGGTGAATCGTGATCCAACCGAAGGTTCGCTCTACCGGTCAGCAGATGGACTTCGGCCACCAGGCACGCCCCGCCCAGCACGTCCATCCACACCGCGCAGACGGCCGACAGCACAGCCCGGGGCCCAGGGCCGCCAGGCACCGCGCGGGCAAGCCGAGGCGCGCTCTCGCTGG
The DNA here is from genome assembly GCF_055570295.1 of Streptomyces sp. NPDC031265. Lineage (NCBI taxonomy): Bacteria > Bacillati > Actinomycetota > Actinomycetes > Kitasatosporales > Streptomycetaceae > Streptomyces > Streptomyces sp. NPDC031265. Next base: position 10,386 of record NZ_JBVIHM010000050.1, on the reverse strand, counting down.
CCTGGGCGAGCATCGGCTCCACCGGCGGACCAAGCACCACCAGGACCTCACTCTTGAGTAGGGAGCCGTACCGCTCGGGGGGCGGGCACGGCTCCCCCGACCACGGGACCACAACCGGCCCGGCCTGTCAGCGAACCCGGCTGCCCCGCTCCGCCGACGACGACACCGCCCGCCAGATCATGGACGGCCCCCCACAGCGGTGGGCGAACTCCGGCATCACCCACATCCGGCACGTTCCCGCCGAGCCCGGGGTGCGGGCACGGGCGTACGCGGACGTACGACGCCGCCCCGTCACCGCTGGCCAGTTCTCTGGCCGGGGGCGTTGGCGGGGATGCGTACGCTGAGCGCACACCGTGGCGAGTGAGGGGGCGCACATGCCGGGGAGGCCTGCGACGGGCGAAGCCGTGAGGCTGCTGGAGCACGAATTGCGCACTGCCGGGCGGGAGACGGGCCCCGATCTCGACGCGGAGAATGTCTGGCGTGCTTTCCTGCGCTTCGGCCGGCTCCGCTTCGACACAGCTGACACGCCCGACGCGGACGGCCTGCTCGTGCAGTACGGGACCCACGCCTTCGACGGCCCCGCAACGTTCACCCTGGACTTTGCCCGGCAGTTCGAGGCCGTCGACAGCGACAGCGGTCATGATCATTACGTGCAGGTGCACTGCGAGGTGCGCTACCGGCCCGTCCCTGCCCTGCACGCCCTGGGGAACTGGAGTTCCTGGTACTTCCACGACGCCGAGGACTCCCTGGACACATGGGCGCAGGCACTGCGGAACCAGCCCGCGTGGGCAGCGATCGGCACGCTGAAGCCCACGGAAATCAAGGTCTATCAGGAGCCTCTGTAGACATCTGCACGGTGCCCTCGTCAGCCTGGGCGCGCCTCGTGCGGGCAGCTGCGGCCGCCGGATGGGCGGTCACGCGTCAGCCGGCGGTGCTGGTCGGTGAGCCGTGCCAGGTCTTCGGCGCTCCCGTTGGCCCGCTCGGCCCTGAACCAGCAACACCCGTCCAACGCCCGCGTTCCCTAGGGAAGGCTGGCGGGCACACAGCTTGGGGGACCACGTGGACACGCGCCGCACGGCATCGGTGACCACCGGCCGAGGCGACCGCCCGACCCCGCCCGCTGGGGTGATGCGGGCTGACCCCGACTCCCGATCCGGCTTCCAGCGGGATCACGTCTGACGGGCACGTGGCGGGCTGGAAGCGCCCGGCGGCCCCGCCTGGGCTCTGAGGTGGGCGATATCCCCTGGTCAGTGGTGTGAAGGGATGCCAGTGTCACAGCTACGGCATGAACGGCTCGTGCGGTTGCCCGCACGCGTCGTTCAGCCGGTGCAGTCGCCGCAAGTCCTGGAGGGCACCGGCCGGGAACGGGAACCAGACCCACCGGGCCTGGTAGCCCGCCTCACCGTGCTCCTGCAATACCGCCTGAGCAGCTTCGATCACGGCGTGCACCAACGTGCCGCGGGGCTGGACCGAACGCCACGACCATCGGATGCCGTCGGTATCGGGAGCAGCGAAGCTGGCGGACATGTCGGGGAACCTGCAGATCGAGACGTCGACACCTGTTCCGACGCCGCGCAGGACCCACTTGATTTCGGCAGGTTCGAGGTCGAAGGAGAACCGTTCGACCGCCTCCGGACGGTACACGCCTACCGGGGCGAGTGGCGTCGTCCGCGCCGATCACGCAGGTCGGGAAGCAGGCCAACCGATCGGCCAGCCAGGGCGGTTCGCGATGCCGTGGCGCAGGCGACTTGATCAGGCAGACGGTGGCAGAGTGGCGACACATCGAGGCTCCGGTGGTATTGGGAGACTTGCGAGGTCACCTCGTCAACCGGAACCTCGATGTGTACGCGACGGCCGAAGGAGGCCCGCCAGAGCCCGACCAGCGCCTCTTCATGATCGTCAAGACTTTGAACCGGCCCTGCCGCTTGAGCCTGGGCAAACGGGGCCTGCACTACGTGGTGGGTATCTCCACCACTCCCACCGCCCATCCGGCCTCAGCCCTATGTGGAGAACGCCGCCCATCTCCTGTGCGGAGCGTTCTCCACAGCGGCACGGAATCATCGATTCCGATGACTTTCTGTCAACTGCTGCGCGTCACTACAACATTGATCAGCACCGAAAGGGCATCCTGCAATTCCATTCGCAGAGTGTCGTCGACAACACGCTTGTCAGCAATTCGCCTCCCTGCTCCTGGAATCTTCAGACAGGCCTCTGGTACCACATGGGCACCCATGATGGCAAGCGTCTCGGACAGCCACGCCTGAGCATGTTCACCTCCGGTCACCGGCGAGGCGGTCAAGATAGCGACAGGCTTTTCGACGATTTCTCCACTGTCCGCTCCGACAAGCCATTCCAAAGCGTTCTTCAATACTCCGGAGGTGCCGTGAGCATACTCCGGACTGGCGATGAGGACTGCATCGGCTACGCCTACCCGAGCCCGCAGACTCTGGACGACCGGAGGAGGCCCTGCCAACTCGACGTCAGCGTTGAAGAAGGGAAGATCTCCGATGCTGTCGCATATTTCAACGCTAGCCTCAGCGGGGCAGAGTTCTGCGGCCGTACGCAGCACTGTCGTGTTAAACGAACCTTCCCGCAGGCTACCTGAAATAGCAAGTATCTTCACACGTACACCCTTCTCGGATCACACGAAAATAGCCGACCCTACTATGATAGCGACTCCGCGAAGTCGGCCATCTCCCCCACATTGGGGTAGTCAATCGCTATGGTCGCCGGCAGCTCTACGTCAAGAGCGTGCGCAAGACGGTTCCTTAGATCGATCGACATGATCGAATCCAGTCCCATGTCTTCGAAGTCGAGCCCGGTATCAATGTCGTCCTCCCCGAGCACGCCGAGAACCATGTCCCGGATTGCCACCGAGACCACATCCATGCGCACGTTCGGCTCCGTTGCCTGTAGTTGCTGTCGGAGCCACCCCTTCTCGGACGCATCCTCGCCTGCGGTCCTCGCGCGCTTGCCTGCAGCGTGCAACCTGGACACCAACGGCTCCCGCGGTCCCGCTGAAACGTCCGCCGCGTATGTCTCGAAGTCGGCCGACACAGCCACAAGAGTGGAGACGGGTCCGGCAACGGTCAGGTCCAACAGCCGCGCAGCCTCGTCATCAGTGAGTGCACGGATACCCGATTCGAATGAACCGGCATCCGAAACGGCGGCCGCCATACCACCCGTCACGTCAGGTATCCAGGGTCCCCACTGTATGCTCTTCGCCGGTGCGCCAGCGGAACGCAGCAGCTCGGCCAGCCCATTCAGATAGCCATTGGCGGCAGCATAATTCGCCTGCCCCCTGGAACCCAGCACAGTCGAGGCAGAAGAGAAGAAGACAAGGCTTTGCAGCTCAGCTTTTTCCGTCTCGGCGACGAGTACATCCGCTCCCTGCGCCTTCGCTGCAAAGACGCGCTCAAAATCAGCGGGAGTGAGATATTCAAATGCCCGGTCCCTGGTCTCCCCGGCCAGATGAAATACAGCGGTGAGCGGTTCGCATTCGATGGCCGAGGCCACCGCACGGGCACATGCCGCAGAGTCACGGACATCACCGGAAATGACGTTAACGCGCACCCCCATTGCCGCCAGTTCCCCGATGGCCTGTCGAGCCGTGGAGTCGGGGTCCGAACGACCCATGAGAGTGATGGTCCGTACGCCGCGCTCCGCCAAGAGCCTCGCGGTGCTCAATCCCAGAGCCCCGAGTCCACCGGTGATGAGCGCACTGCCGTTCCACTCGGTCTTGCCGGTATGTTCATCGACGGGCTTCAGCCGCGCGACCAGCACTCCGTCGCCGCCGACAGCCAGTCTCGTCTCCTGAATACCGGAGTCCAGCGAGTGCGATAGCACCCTGGCGAGCACAGACGGGGTCCATCCGTCTGCCAGAGTCGCCCGGATGAGTCGTCTGTCCGGCGCCTCGGCTTCCAACGCGGTGAGCAGACCTGACAGGGCTTCCCTCAGGGGACTCGCAGACAACGCGCCATCAGTGAGTACCGCGTAGGGCGTCCGGCGGGCAACGCTCTGTAGCGTGGCCGTCAGTCGAATCGATGCTTCCAGGACGCCGTCCGCCGCCATCGTGAGATTCCCCGTGCAGAAGCGAGCATCCACGATCAGGTCGATGGCGTCTTCCGTGGCCAAAGACGCGACACCGGGCTCCACGATGACGCGATGCCCTTGGGCGCGCAGAGCGGCTTCGAGCCGGGGGACGAGCTCCCCGCCCTCGCCCAAAAGCGCCACCGTGCGTCCCCCCAGAGGCGGCTCCATGGGCTGCGGTTGGTCCACCCAGACGACTTCGTACGCCATCGATGACGCCGCCCGAAGACTCCCTTCAAGGACAGCGCGGGGGGCCTGTCGCACACGGAACTGCTCGGCGACGAAGATGCTGCTGCCGTCCTCAGTGAAGATGTGCAGGTCGGCCATATCTACTCTCCGGCGCCCATGAGCGAGCTCGGAGAACTCAAGGCCACGGACATGCCCGTACAGCTCGGCTGCGGCACGAGGACGACCGGGGACAGAGATCTTGGCGGCGGCGAAGGGAATGGACAGCGAGGAGCTCTCGGAGACGTCCGTGTCGATCATGAAACCAACGGTGCTCTGGAAGAACGAGTCGATCAGACCCGGATAGATTTCGTAATCGGCTGGATCGTCGGGGAGCACAGGCTGGGCGTAGCGAACCAACGACTCATCTCCCCGGACCCACACATCCGCTATCCAGCAGAACGACGGGCCGAGTGTGTATCCAAGAGCGCGCATGAAGGCATAGCACTCGTCGCCGCTGAAGTGCTGCTCCGCCGAAGCAATGAACTCCTCTGGATCCGGGGCGGGGTGAGGAGCAGGTGTCGGCTTGCCGACGCGGCCGGATACATGCTCGGTCCAGCGTGTGTTCTCGGGATCCACGAGGCTGATGACGCTGAGCTTCTCCACACCGCCCTCGTCCGAGACAACGATCTGCGATTCGTACTGCTCGTCGTCCTTGATGACCAGCGCACGCGGACACACAAAGTCCTCAACAGCAAAGGGACGACCGCCACCGGCCAAGGCAGAGAAGATGGTTGCCAGGTGTGATGCCGCGGGGGTGACCACAGTGCTGTCGTAGAGACGGTGGTCGCCAAGGTGCCGAGGGAATTCCGCACTGCGGTGGAAGGCGAAGACACGGCCGGTCAGCGCTGGTGAACGCAGCTCGACACCCCAGTGCCGAACGTCTGCGGTAGCGGTTGGCTGGGGAGCCGCTTCCGTCCTCGGACGTACCTTGGTCCAGTGATGGGTCACAGCGAACGGATACAGCGGCGCCGGACCACGGGACTGGTTCGAGGCAGCCTGCACGGCTGCCCAACGTACGTCCTGCCCGCATTCGTACAGTTCCTTGACCGCGGTCAGCATCGAAGAACGATCATTGCCGCCGCGCCGGAGTGATGAGACAAACGCAGCATCAGACGTGAGCTCCGCAGCGGAGGTCAGATTCTTGAGCTTCGTGTCAGGTCCGATTTCCAGGAAGACATCGACGCCTAGTTCGCCAAGCTGACGAATGCCATCGTGGAAGCGCACGGGCTGACGCACATGCTGCGCCCAGTAATCGGCCCGGTAATGATGGTCTGTGGCGACGCAACCGGTCACGTTGGAAACGATGGGAATCTCAGGGGCCTGGTACTCGAACCGCGCTGCGGCGCTCGCCAACTCGGCAAGCACGGGGTCCATCGTCCGGGAGTGGAAGGCGTGGGAAGTGACCAACACGCGTGCTGTCACGCCGCGTTCCCGCATGCGTGCGGCCGTAGTCTCGATCTGCTCATGGCTTCCGGATACGACTACCGAGGCAGGGCCGTTGACCGCAGCTATATCCAGGTCACACCCCCGTATCCATTCGGCGACCTCGGTCGCGGAAGCCGTTATGGAGAGCATTCCACCGGGCTCGACCCCTTGCATCAGCCTCGCCCGATGGGTGACCAGAGCCAAACCGGATTCCAAACTCATTACTCCGGCATGGATCGCTGCGGTGATTTCTCCGACGCTATGACCCATGACTGCGGACGCGGAAACCCCCCAAGACTCCCAGAGGGCGGCCAGGGACAGTTCCATGGCCACCAGGCAAGGCTGCGCATACTGGGTCTCGTTGATCAGTTGCCGGTCGCTGCCGTCAAATATCAGTTCACGTAGCGTGATCCCGAGCACCGGCGCGATGATGTCATCACAGGTGTCGAACTTCTCACGATAGACCGATTCGGTCTCATACAGCCTTCGGCCCATCCCGAAGTACTGGCTGCCCTGGCCAGAGAAGAGGAACGCGACTCGCGGTGGCCGGGTGATGCCCCAACCCGCACCATTGCGCAACTGTCCGAGCAGCTCATCCTTCGCACGACCGAGCACTGCTCGTCGTACCGGAAAGTGAGCACGCCCCTGACCTGCGGCGGCGGCCAGAGCAGGAATGTCCGCGGGTGAAGCGCCGATAAGGCATTTTTCCCAACTCTCGGTGAGACGAGTCAGGCCTGCGGTGTCAGGCGCCGACAGCGGTACCAGACAAGGGGCCTCACCGGGATCTGTCGTTGACCGGACAGGAGCCTCCCCCACGACGATGTGCGCGTTGGTACCAGAGGCACCGAAACTAGACACACCGGCGAACCGAGGCCGCTCGCTCCTGCGCCGCCATGGTGTTCCGGCATCGACGACACGAACGTTCATGTCCGACCATGCCACCTGTGGATTGAGCTCCTCGCAATGCAGATTGCCCGGCAGCCACTCCTTCTGCAGTGCCAATGCAGTCTTGATGACACCCACGACGCCCGCAGCCGACTCGCAGTGGCCGATATTGCTCTTAATGGACCCGAGATGCAGCGTGTTGCCCGGGGCACGGTGTCGGCCGAGCGCGGACCATGCTGCGTTGACCTCGACAGGGTCTCCCAAAGCCGTACCGGTACCGTGCGCTTCGAGATATGAGACCGAAGCCGCATCGACGCCCGCGTCTGCGAGCGCTGCTTCGATCACCGCTTGCTGCGCCTTGCCATTCGGCGCGGTAAACCCCGATGAGGCGCCGTCCTGGTTCACAGCACTGCCATGCAGCAGAGCGACGATCCGGTCTCCGTCACGCTCCGCATCGCTCAGGCGCTTCAGCATCACCACGCCGCATCCCTCAGCCCGTACGAAGCCATCGGCGTCGGCGGAAAATGTGTTGCACCTCCCACTCGGCGAAAGCATATGGGCGCGATGGGTAGCAATGGACGCCACAGATGAGGCGATAACGTTCACGCCTCCTGCAAGCGCGCAATCGACCTCGCCATTACGCAATGAGCGAATGGCAAGGTGGAGTGCTACGAGCGAGGACGAGCAAGCGCTGTCGACGGCGACAGCCGGCCCGTGCAGACCGAGTAGGAAGGCGATCCGGCCGGCGGCGGCGTTCAAGGAAATACCCGTCACCGAATAGGCGTCCAGCTGCTCCAGACCGCCCTGTTCGAGCAGCCTGGCATAGTCCGAGTTGGATATCCCGACGTAGACCCCGGTGCGCGTTCCCTTCAGAGTCTTCGGGTCGATGGACGCGTCCTCGATCGCGTGCCACGCCGATTCCAACAGCAGCCGGTGCTGCGGGTCCATGTTCTCGGCTTCCCGCGCGGAGACGTCGAAGAACGCCGCGTCGAAGCGAGCGATGTCCTCGATGAACCCGCCTCGGCGTACCTCCGCGTTCTCACGCCAGAACGCATCATTGCCGCTGGCAGCACCCTCCCAACGCCCGGGAGGCAGCGCCCCGACCCCGTCGGTCCCGGAGCGCAGCAGCTCCCAGAGCTCATCAACGGTGTCGGCTCGGGGAAACCGGCCGGCCATACCGACAATGGCAATGGGTTCGGACGCGGAAACCCCAGGGGGATCCTGAGATTCAGAATCCTTCAACACGGCGGGCCCGTTCGATGCGGTGGCGATGCCGACCGGTATACCGGCCGCAGACCCACCGGGCTCCAACTGAGCCTCTGGCAGCAGGCTGAGGATGTGATCTGCCAACTCCACAATCGTTGGGTTGTCAAAGACTGCAGAGATGCGCAGCTCTATACCGAACTCCGCACAAAGCCTTCGCTTGAGGTCGACTGCCATGATGGAGGTGAGACCAATCCGGAAGAATCCCACATCTCCAGGCAGGCTCTGCTCAGATGAATAGCCAAGAGTAGTAGCCAGGATCTTGGAAACATACCGTCGAGCAGTGTCAACGCGCGCGCGTTGGGGAAGCCCGAGCAACCGCGCAGCGCGTGAGCGTGCCACCGGCTCGTGGCGACCCTCGACCCGCTGAGCGGGCGCCACCTCGGCGAAGAGCGGACGGCTTCGGCGGGTGGCCATCACCTCTCCGAAGACATCCCAGTCCACCGGGCATGCCAGGAGTGTCGCGCTGTCCGAAGCCGAGGCGTGAAGATGGGCACAGCCGGATGCCGGAGAAAGCGCGTGGACACCTATCTGCCTCAGGGCGTCACGTTCAGCGGTGTTTGCCATGCCGTCCAGATCCCACGGCCCGAAGGCAATGCTCCTGGCAGTCTGCCCGGCGGTGGCACGGCAGGCAGCCAGGGTGTCCAGCCCGCCGTTAGCCGCCGCATAGGCCCCGGAGCCTTCATTTCCCCACGTTGCCGATGCAGACGACGTGACAAGAAAGAAGTCCAGTGGCCAATCCCGGCTCAGCACATTCAGCCACCAGCCGCCGGTGAACTTCCCCCGCAGAGCGGCGGCGAAGTCGCCGTGACCAACCTCGCGCAGAGGACGACTGGAACCAACACCCGCAGCGTGCACAACGCCGCGCACCGGAGGCATGGTGCCCGCACCATCGAGAATCTCCCTCAACGCTGCGGGATCATGGCAATCGGCGGCTTCGTACCTCACGTTGACCCCGGACTCACCCAGCGCCCTCAGGGCCTTCCGAGCAACGGTACTCAGATCCTCCTCGGGCGTACGACCAATCAGCACCAGGTGACGAGCCCCTCGACGCGCGAAGTCGGAGGCGATCCGCCGGCCGATCCCGCCCAGTCCGCCGGTGATGACGTACGTGCCGTCCTCGCGGACGGGCAACTCCTCTTCTGTCCTTGGCACTTCCCGCAGACGGGCTCCCAGCACCTCACCATCGCGCACCGCGGCCAGGTCCTCGGCCGTGCGGCCAAGGGCCACCCGCAGGAGAGCACCGACATCCGAAGCCGCCGGGTGCGACGGCAAGTCGATGATTCCGCCCCAGGTCGCCGGATATTCCAAACCCAGTACGGGTGCCAGTCCATGAAGCAGGCCATGGCCGATCCCGGTCACCGTATCCGAGCCGGTGACCTGCCGGGCGCCACGGGTGACGACGAAGAACCTCCCCGAAACCGGGCTTTCATCAAGCCCCACCACTCCCGAAACGGCACTCATGCAGAGAGCCGCACCCGGTTCTGCAACATCATGCCCGCTGTCAAGCTGCTCCGGAAGGTCCAGCGATTTCATCGCCAGTACCACGGTGATCTCGTCCGTCGCTGGCCGAGACGACCAGAACGCCGCCCAATCGGCGCTGCTGGAAGGCAGCGTCATGCCGTTGGCACCGGCTTCCGCGCCGTCACGCGGGGGTCCGATGACCATGCCGCGGCACTCGAGATTCTGGGCTTCGTGGGCCAGCATCCCTAGAAGTACGTCATCGTCACCGGCGATGACGACAACCGGCTCGTCTCCGATGGGGGTATCAGCAATATCGGTTCGTACCCACGAGATCTCGTAGAGCGAGTTCGGCAGAGGGATATCCGCTGTGTCGCTGACCGAAGCCTCATGCCCGAGTCCGTCTGACCGCATTTTCGTTACCCATCTCTTTCTTTTGTACGGTGGCCTTCTCGACGGTTTCTTCAGTCAGAACTCGATGCCCTGAATCCCTCAGTGGGCGCCATGATGCGGCCCCAAGCAGCAGGCGCTTCGTCAGCAGGTGCTGGCTGTGCCAGCCTTCCAGCCTTAACCGGCTTCGATACATGAAGCCAATACCGCTGCCGCTGGAACGGATACGTGGGAAGCTCCACCGGTTGCCCGGATCCGTCCGGCAGGATGGGGCTCCAGCGCACCAGGGCACCGACAGCGAACAATTGCCCCAACGAAGCAACGAACGGCTCAAGGCCTTCGCCTCGCCGAAGCGTGCCCAGCACCAGCGCAGTGCCGGCCTCGTCACCAGTGGCACCGGCGGGCAGGCTGTCTTCGATGCCGATGGTGAGGACGGGGTGGGGGCTGGTTTCGATGAAGGTGTTGATTCCGTCGTGGTGCAGTGCCCGTACGGCCTGGTCGAACTGGACGGTCTGGCGCAGGTTGGTGTACCAGTACTCGCCGTTGAGCTGGGTGGTGTCGGTGAGCAGGCCGCCCGTGACAGTGGAATAGAAGGGGATACTGGCGGTGTGTGGGGTGATGCCGCTCAGTGTGTGGAGGATCTGG